>JAEWOP010000120.1 GCA_023399635.1 Pseudomonadota bacterium | reverse complement strand
TGCGGCATCCGGTCTTTTGGACATCGGCCGGCTTGGCGATATGCTGGCGCGAATCAAGGGGCACATCACCCATCGCGATCTCGACCACGTCTCGCCGCTCGCCGTTCCCATCATGCTGGAGATCGGCAGGGAGTCGGTACCAGGAGAGGCGCAGGATGCGGTGCTGGAAGAGGCCGCTGAGGAACTGATTGCGGAGGCGCTTTCCTGATGCCCTTCGCGCCATGGAAAGACAGACGCTTGATGCATCGCCTCGGGCTTGCCGCCCGCTCAGCAACCATCACCGGCCGGGATGCCGGTAGCGAAGAAATCATCGTCAACGGCATCGCTGCTGTCTGCGACCCGCTGGGCGGTCTCTATCTGCCTGACATGGCCACCCTCGTGGTGTCGGACCTGCATCTGGAGAAGGGTGCCGCCTTTGCCCGACGCGGCATGATGCTGCCGCCGTATGACACGCTCGCGACGCTCAACATCCTCTCGGCCGTGATTGCCCGCTATGAGCCGAAGACGGTGATTTCACTTGGCGACAATTTTCACGATCGCCGAGGCTCCGAACACCTGCCGGCGGATCTGCGGGCGCTGCTTGTAAGCCTAGCTCGGGGTCGCGACTGGATCTGGATCAACGGCAATCATGATCCTGACGGTACGGTTGACCTCCCAGGAGAATGTGCCGACGAATTCGTCCTCGGCGGCCTCGCGTTCCGTCACGAACCAAGCCTGGTTTCAGGCAGGGGCGAGATTGCTGGACACCTCCATCCGTCCGCGACTGTCCGCCGCCGCGAGAAATATGTCCGCCGCCCCTGTTTCGCCACCGACGGCCTTCGCCTGCTGATGCCTGCTTTCGGTGTATTGGCCGGCGGCCTCGATCTCAACCACAAGGCCATGCACGGCCTGTTCGATCGCGACACACTGGTTGCCCATCTCCTTGGCCGCGACCGCATCTACTCTGTCAGATACGGCAACCTCTTGGGCTAGCTGCTGCTCACTCTTTGCGGAAGACGAGGCTCGCACCCCAGCCTGTGATCAAGGCAATCAGCACGCAGAACATCCCGTAAAGGATTGGCTGGTTATGAGCTGCATCGGTGATGGCCTGTTCAAGACCCGTCTTTACCACCCTCAACGGCTGCTCCCGTTGCGTGATCAACTCGCCGCCCTTGAACAGGTAGGCATGCACAGTGTGAACCCCGTCCGGAATGTTGGCGGGCAGCCGCAGCGATGCTCGAAACAGGCTGGACGATACGAAGCGAACGCCGCTTGTATCCCGTTGATACAGTCCACTCGAAAGCTTGAGCCTTCGATACGCCTCTCGAAATTCCGTCAGATTGACCGCATTGCCGAGAAAGCCAGTCGGCGTTAGCGCCAGGTGATTGATCCCGACGCCGATGCTGTTGAGCGAGGGTGCCTCATCGATCGCGTCGATTTCGCGGGTGCTGGCAAGCGAGTAGGATTCGGGCACCTGCTCGAATGTCATGGATTCGGTGTTCATCCAGATGCCGAGCACGCGCTCCTTCTTGCGCACCGTTGCGTAGTTGCGCGGCCCCTCCAGCGTCACGATCACATCATACTGGCCAATCGCCAGGAACAGCTCGTCGGCATTGGTCAGCGCGCCGAAGACGGTGAGGTCGGCGCCGCGAAAATCCGAGGTTATGGCGATCTCGCTGGTTGAGGTGCCGATTTCAAGCCCCTCCTTTACCGGCGAAGCACCGCCGCCGAACGGTACCTGTGCCGCGGCCGGACCGGCAACCAGAGCAAGCGCTAAGAGAAGGAGGCTGAGACGGCGCATCAGTTTGCAAAGCCTCCGATGCCGACGGAGTAGAGGTCTTCCGGCGCGACCACCAGCCCGATCGCCAGACGGATGCCGACAGCCAGCACCAGCAGTGCCAGCAGGGCGCGCAGCTGTTCGCCGCGCAGCTTCTGCCCGACCCGCACGCCATATTGCGCGCCAATCACGCCGGCCACCATCAGGATCGATGCGAGCACGATGTCTACCGAATAATTGGTCGCGGCCTGAACCATGGTGGTAAAGGCCGTCACGAAGATGATCTGGAAGAGCGACGTTCCGACGACGACACTGGTCGGAATCCTCAGCAGATAGATCATAGCCGGCACCATGATGAAGCCGCCGCCAACACCCATGATCGAAGTCAGGACGCCGATGCCGAAGCCGAGTGCCAGCACCGGGATGGCGCTGAGATAGATTTTCGAGCGCTTGAAGCGCATCTTGAACGGCAGCCGGTGCACCCAGATGTGCTGGCCGGGGCGCTTGGCAACCGGTGGCTCGTTGCGTGCCGAGCGGCGGAGTGCCCGAACGCTCTCGTTCAGCATCAGCACGCCGACGGTGCTGAGCAGCAGCACGTAGAGCAGCGAGATGAACAGGTCGAGTTGGCCGACGCGTCTCAGCCAGGAAAAGATCCATATGCCAACGGTGGCGCCTGCCAGGCCACCCGCCAAAAGCACCGTGCCAAGCTTGATATCCAGCGTGCCTCGCCGGAAATGGGTGATGGCGCCGGAGATCGACGAGGCGACCACCTGGTTGGCGCCAGTCGCCACCGCCACGACGGGCGGGATATTGTAGAAGATCAGAAGCGGGGTAATCAGGAAGCCGCCGCCCACGCCGAACATGCCGGACAGGAAGCCGACGGCTGCGCCCATGCCGAGAATGATGAAGATGTTCACCGAAAGCTCTGCGATCGGCAGGTAGACAGTCACGGCGAAACCCCGACAGGCGAAATGAGCGTCACGACGTAGCACGCGAACGATGCCGCCGTCCGCCCGCTGCGTTGGAAGGAAAGTGTCTCACATGGCCGGTGAACAAGGCATGAAGATGTCTGACCTCATGTCTCGGTAAGTCCTCAACCTGATGGACTTTCTGCCTTTGGGATCAGCTGTTGCGGGTCAGCAATTCCTTCACCAGCGCGTCATTGATCTTGCCGCTTGGCTCCTGACCGATCGATGTCTGGAAGGCCTTGATGGCGCCAATGGTCTTCTGCCCCATCTTGCCGTCCGGTGCGCCGGCGTCAAAACCGTTCTTGTTGAGGATCGCCTGGATGTTGCGGATCGCCTTCTCCATGTCGACCGAGGAGGTCTTGATGGGCTTTTCGCCGGCCCACTCGTCGGGCAGCTGAATGCTGTTGGCGGCCTCGTTCAGCGGCTGCGGCGTCCAGCTGTCGGCTGCAGCGCGGGCGGTGTCCAGCTGCTCCTTGCGCATCGCCTTGGCAACTTCGTCACGTTTCTGCGCAGCGTCCTGGTCTCCGCCCTTGGCCGCGATGGCGAACCACTTGTAGGAATCCTCAAGGCTTTGCGCTGCCCCGTTGCCGCGGGCGTAAAGGATGGCAAGGTTGAACTGGCTGTCGGAAACGCCGAGCTCGGCGGCCTTCGTGAACCAGCTGACGGCGGCAGCATAGTCAGGCTCGCCCTTGACGCCAGAAGCATTCAGGACAGCAAGGTTATGCATGGCGCTGGCATTGCCTGCAGCGGCGGCCTGTTCATAGTAGGCGATGGCCTTGTCGAGGTCGCGGCCAATGCCGTTGCCCTTCTCGAACAGGTTCCCCAGGCGGTACTGAGCCGGGGCCGATCCGCGATCTGCGGCAAGCTTGTACCAGTTGGCGGCCTCGGCCATGTCCACGGCCACGCCCCGTCCTTCGGTATAGCGGGCGCCGATCTCAAACAGCGCCACGGGATCACCGGCCGCTGCCGCCTTCGAAAGCGATTCGGGGCCGATTGATGCTGGAACGACGATCTTTGGTTGGGCAGGGTCGGCTGCCGCGGCAACCTCCGCTTCTGCTTCCGCTTCCGCGTTTGCGGGCTCGGCCGCCGGGGCGGGCGTTTGCGCCGGCTCAAGCGTTGAAGCCATGCCCTCGGCAGGACGGCTCTCCATCAACGGATCCCGTTGAACCTCTGGTGTTGGCGCGGCCTCCGCAGGGGGCGCCTCGGCCGTATCCTCGCCCACCTCGGTCGTTGCCGGTATGGCGGGAGCTGCCTCAGCACCTGTCTCTCCGGGAGCCGACGCTTCGCCAGGTGCAGCCGGTTCAGTGAGAGAACCCGTGTTTGCTGCCGGCATCTCTTCGCCAGCCGGAGCTTCTTCCATGACAGGCGTCTGCTGGACCTCACCGGGCGCCGTCAACGTCTTGACGAGCGGCAGGGTCATCAGGGCGAGAAGCACGGCCCCGACGGCCATCATGATCGGGCGCCGGTGGCGCGACAGCGCACCGCCAGCTTTGTCCTTCCGGCCCTTGTTGGATCCGTCAAGAACCGGGTCCGTCTCCAGCGCGGCGGCCTTGGCGGCACGGCGTGCAGCGGCGATGTAGTCGGCTCGTTCGGAAACCGGCGGGGCGCGATCGCCACCGGCAGCCGCCTGGCTTGCGCGCACCCGCTCCAGGATCTTGCGCACATCGGGTGTCCCGGAACCTGGCTCGAGCGGCTCGTTTTCCCGTTCAGCGGGTAGCATGTCGACCGGGTCTAGTGATGGTGCCGGATCGATCACCGCGCGCCCGCTCTTGGCTGTTGTCTGCTTGGGCGCAGGGCGCAGGCGCTTGGAAAGCTGGCTGAATATCCCCGCCTTCGGCGCCTCGTCCTCGCCCGATGATGTGGCAGGCGCCTCACGTGAAATGGTGGAGTCCGTCATGCCGTCTTCGGCAACGGCAACCGGCGGCGCAACGCTTTCCTCGAAAACCGGCGGCGCGCTGTTGCGGCTCCCTGCATGCGTCGTGCTGCCGGCCAGCGCGCTGATGAGTCCGGCATGTGAATGATCGATGCGCTCGGTGGGTGTGGTAGCTTCGGCAAAGCGCGGAGCTTCGGCATCGGTGTGCCACTGCGTTCCGCCTGTCGCTTCACGCATGGGCGGCGCAAAGCGGTCCTCCATCGTATCCAGTCGGTCGGCGATCTGAACCAGCGTGCTGTGCAGCGCATTCAGCGTATGCTGGGAACGCTCGTCCTTGCTGCGTGTCAGCTCTTCCAGAAGCCGCAGGTCCTCTGCAAGTCCGGCCAGCGCTTGCGTGTCGATTGCCGGCGAACCAGCGCGTTCCCGGCGCGCAAAGCTCTCCACCACCGCTTCAGCGGCCTGGCGTGCCGCCTCGATGATATATTCGTCATTGGTATTGGCGTGGCTTTCCAGCGCCGTCACGCGGTTCTCGATCTCCGGCGCCAGATACCCTCCCTGCGGCGCGGCGCTCATCAGCTCGGAGAGGTTGGCGATCTGCATCTCCAGGCTTTTCAGCGCAGCGGTATCGCCAACAGGCCCCTGTACCGTCTCGTCCAGCCGAGTTGCAATCTCGCTCAGTCGCTCCTCGATGCGGCCGATGGCGGCCTGCTCGTTCGCCGGAAGCTGCAGGTTCTGATGGTAGTCCATCTCGTCGATGCGGCGCGCGAGATAGTCCAGTCGCTCTGCCAGCACATCGTTCACCTGCCCATCGCCCAGCCGGTCGATCTTATCGGAAATATCTGCGAGATATTCCGTCAGCCCGGCTTGACCATCCGACCGGCTCGGCTGCGAGAGCATGTGCGAGAGCTGTTCCAGCCGCTCTTCCAGCCGCAATGCTACCTCTTCGCCTGAAAGCTGCTCGATCCGGTTGGAAAGTGCTTCGATGCGCCGCGAAAGTCCTTCGGTTGGCTCATCGCCCTTGCGCCCCATGGCGTCGATCTGCTCGGCCAGTGCGCCGATACGGTTTTCCACCCGTTGCAGCGCGGCGTGATCGGTCGCAGGCGCGGAGGCTGCGCGACCGCTGGCGGCGATCGCTCGACTGATCTCGTCCAGCCGCTCGTCGAGCACGGCGAACTGCTCGTTCAGTTCGTCGGTTGGCTGCATGCGCGAGCCAAGCTGTTCCATCGCTGTGGCAACGGCCACCAGCTTCTGCTCCAGCGCGCGGATAGCTGGACTGTTGCTCATCGAGCCGAGCTGGCTCTTGATGTCGTCAATGCGGTAGGCAAGCCCGATCAGCTCTTCGCGCAGGCCGTTGGTGTCGATATCCGTAAGACGGTCTTCGATTCCCTGCCACCGTACGTCGAGATGCCGCAGGCTGTCTTCCCGCGCGAGGCCATCAACCACCGCACGCAACTCTTCATATTCCGCCCGCAGGGCATCGGCCTCTGGCCCCCCGCGGTAGCCGAGCGCTTGAACGCTCTCGGCAAGCCGCATCAGGTCGTGGCGCAGGTCGTCGCCGATCTGCTGCCCTTCGGCAACCGAGCGGATGCTGCTCACTTCGGCTCGCAGCGCCTTCATCTCACGTGCAAGGCCGTCCGAAATGTCCTGCTTCAGCTCCTGTCGCAGGCTCACCAAGGCCTCGGCGATCTCTCGCATGGAAACATCACCATGTGCGTTCGTAGCGTCGGCAAAGGCAGGCGCCGTGCGGTGAGACGCAGGGGGCATCTGTTGCCGCTCAAGTCTTGGTCTTGGTGCAGCCTGTGGAGCAAGCGGTTCGGACGGGCGCGGGGCAGGCTCCCTGGCTTGGGCAAGAGCGCGCTGGCGCTCACGTATCGCCTGAAGTGGATCCACGTTCAGCGCCGGCCCTCGATCGGCAATGGGCGAGGCTGCGCGCAGCGCCTCACGCCGATTTGGCATCTCTTCCCGGCGCGGCTCGCGTGCGTTCCTCATCAGCCCCTCGATGCGACTTTCCAGCCCCTCGATCGTCCGGTTGAGCGCATCCAGGGACGATCTGTCGCCGTGGCGGGGAGATGTCGATCGTGAACCGTTCATAGTCGCTGCTCGTTTCAACGTGTAAGCGTGACGTGGGGACCTCGATGCCCAGGGCGAAGGTGACATGCAGCCTGAAGGCTCGACGGTGAAGCAGGTGCTCCCATGCCAGCCTCAGGAGACGCCTCTTTCTCCGATGCCCAGTATTTCGCGCGACGTGGTAAATAAGCCGTTAACCAGAGCAGACTTTTTTAACCATTCGTTGGCGGCGGTCCGAAGCGTTCGCCGCGGGCGGGAGCCTCCGATGTGTGAGATATTTGCCGACACGTTTGACGTTTACGCAAACGTCAATTATCTATGGGAAACTCAATGACGGACTTGAAGTCCGTGCGAGGTTTATGGAGGAAGCTCGACCATGCCTGTCTACAAGGCTCCGGTAAACGATACCCTTTTTATTCTGAATGACGTTCTCGGCCTGGAGCGTTACGGCAACCTGCCGGGCTTTGCCGATGCCTCTCCCGACATGGTCGAGGCGATCCTGGGTGAAGCTGCGAAGGTTGCGGAGGAAGCACTCTTCCCGCTCAACCTTTCCGGCGACCAGGAAGGCTGCACGCGTCATGAGGATGGTACGGTCACTGTGCCGAAGGGTTTCAAGGAAGCCTATGACCAGTATTGCCAGGGCGGCTGGATCGGTCTTGCCGTGCCGGAAGAATTCGGCGGCCAGGGCCTGCCCTACACGCTGCATGCCGCGGTCGGCGAGTACATGTCATCGGCCAACATGTCGCTGATGATGTATCCGGGCCTGACCCAGGGCGCGATCGCTGCGATCCTTGTCCACGGCTCCGACGAGCAGAAGCAGACCTACCTGCCGAAGATGGTCGAAGGCACCTGGTCCGGCACCATGAACCTGACCGAGCCCCATTGCGGTACCGACCTCGGGCTTCTGCGCACCAAGGCGGTCCCGAACGGCGACGGCAGCTACAAGATCTCCGGCCAGAAGATTTTCATCTCCGCCGGCGAACACGGCATGACCGACAACATCATCCACCTGGTGCTCGCCCGCATCGAGGGTGCGCCGGAAGGCACCAAGGGCATCTCGCTCTTCATCGTGCCGAAGTTCATGGTGAACGAGGGCGGTTCCGTCGGCGATCGCAACTCGGTCACCTGCGGCGCCATCGAGCACAAGATGGGCATCCACGGCAATTCCACCTGCGTGATGAACTATGACGAGGCGACCGGCTATCTGATCGGCGCCGAGAACAAGGGCCTCGCGGCCATGTTCGTCA
>JAEWOP010000101.1 GCA_023399635.1 Pseudomonadota bacterium | reverse complement strand
TGCAGCCAAGCAAGCGCGGGACAACCCCGAGGCGTTCCTTGTGTTCGACGAGATCTTCGGCGAGGTTGCCGGATCAGAGCTCTTCCGCCAGCGGTTCTCGCATGCACTGAAGAGGCTTTGGGCCGAGGGAACGGCGAAAACGCTGGAGCTCTATCTTCAGGATGCACTGGCCCAATGACGGGATAGAGTGGTGGAAGCGAAACGGCCGTTTGTCATTTTCGATTGCGACGGCGTGCTCGTGGATAGCGAGCCACTATCGGTACGGGTTCTGGTTGAAGCGCTCAACCGCCGAGGTGTGTCGATCGGCGAAGAAGAAGCCTATGCCCGCTTTCTTGGACGCAGCCTTTCCACCGTAGGGCAGATCCTGCACGATGACTTCGATCACAGCATCGACGCGGTCTTCCTCGCAGACCTGAGGCACCATCTCTATGAGAAATTCCGGCGCGAGCTTAGGCCTGTAAGCGGGGTGACGTCTGCGCTGGAGGTCCTGCCCTGGCCGAAATGCGTCGCCTCGTCGAGTCAGCCGGAAAGGATACGGCTCTCCCTTTCGCTAACCGGGCTGCTCAGCCAATTCGAGCCCAACATCTTCAGCGCTACCATGGTGGCACATGGGAAGCCTGCGCCGGACCTCTTTCTTCACGCCGCGCGGGCCATGGGGGCCAAGGCTGCCGATTGCGTCGTGATCGAGGACAGTCCTGCCGGAATAGAGGCGGCGCAGCGCGCTGGCATGGCCGTCTTCGCCTTTGTCGGCGGATCGCACGCTGCGGCGTCCGGGTACCGGGAGCGCGTAGCAGCCCTGTCGCCGGACGTCACATTTGACGCGATGGGGGATTTGATCCACCTTGTCCGAAAACACATAGAGGGATCCGAGACACCTCGATTGCGCGACCCATCCTAGCGCGAGCAGGTGCGGAAACCCGGTGGGCAGGGAACAGGTCCAGATGCGAAATCATGTCGTCGCGGTCGATGTCGGCACGGCAAGCGCCCGCGCCGGGGTCTTCGATCGCAACGGTCGTCTTCTTTCCCGTGCCAAGCATCCGATCGTGATGCAGCGTCCTTCGACCAACCATGCGGAGCACGATTCGGAGGATATCTGGAGGGCCGCATGCTCTGCAGTACGGGAAGCCGTCACCAAGGCCGGCGTGACTGCGGAGCAGATTGCTGCCATCGGTTTCGACGCCACCTGCTCACTCGTGGCTCGCGACCGGGAAGGTCGCCAGCTAACCGTCTCGACCACGGCAGAAGATCGCTTCGACACCATTGTCTGGCTCGATCATCGCGCCATTGCCGAAGCCGAGGAACTGTCGTCTCACGGGCATCCGGTTCTGCAATATTCCGGCGGATCGCTCTCTCCCGAGATGGAGATACCCAAGCTGATGTGGCTGAAGCGCCACCTGCCGCAGACATGGGCGCGCGCCGGCTACTTCTTCGATCTTGCCGACTTCATGACCTGGAAGGCAACGGGCTCTGCTGCGCGGTCCCGTTGCACATTGACTGCGAAATGGAACTATCTGGCGCACGAGGCGCCGGGCTGGCAAGCGGATTATCTGGCACAGGCGGGGCTCGAAGACCTGCTGGAGCGGGCAAGTTTGTCTTCCGGCACAATTAGTGCCGGCGACAGCACGGGAACGCTTTCGCCTGAGGCGGCGCGTGACCTCGGCTTGGATATCGAGTGCCGGGTTCCAGCCGGGCTCATCGATGCCTATGCCGGTGCCTTCGGTGTTTTGGCCGGTGCCGGCGAGGGCAAGCCTCTGGAGCGCTCCGTCGCTCTGATCGGAGGCACCTCCAGTTGCATCGTCTCTTTTTCGGCGCAGGCAAAGCCCGGCCGCAGCCTCTGGGGACCCTATTATGAGGCCGTTCTTCCGGACCACTGGCTCGTCGAGGGCGGTCAGTCCGCGACGGGGGCACTTCTCGATTACATCGTCCGGATGCATGCGGCGGGTGGTGAGCCCTCCGCTGACCTGCTCGCAGGGGTCGTCAAGCGTGTTCAGGAGATGCGGGAAGAGCACGGGGCGAACTTGGCGTCGAACCTCAACATCCTTCCCGACTTCCATGGCAACCGCTCGCCACTGGCTGATCCGCATGCCACCGGCGTGATCAGCGGCCTGACGCTTGATGCGTCCTTTGATGGCCTCTGCCGGCTCTATTGGCGCGCTTGCGTCGCGATCGCGCTCGGTATCCGACACATCCTCGAAACGATGAGTGACTACGGCTATAGGTTCGAGACGCTGCACCTGACCGGCGGGCATGTCCACAATCCGCTGCTTGTCGAGCTTTACGCTGACGTGACCGGCTGCACGGTGGTGATACCGCAAACGGAAGACGCCGTGCTGCTGGGCACGGCCATGACTGCCGCGGCCGCCGGTGGCATCTATGACAGCGTCGCTGCTGCCGGCGAGGGGATGGCAGCGCGCGGGCGCGAGCGGCAGCCGGACGCCGAGGCCGCGAAGCTCTACGAGCGGGACTACCGTCGCTTCCTCGCCATGATCCGGCATCGTGCAGAGCTGCAGGCGATCTGCTAGCGCTTGTTCCCGCGAAGCTGCGCCCCTACATCCTGCCCGCCATCAGGAGACGCCGATGATCATCGAGGCCGCACGACTTTCGCTTCTCAACCTCTTCGCCGCTGAGACGCGGTCCGTGTTCTGGAAGGTCTTGGGCCTGACGATCCTGGTGCTCGTCGGTTTGTGGCTGGCACTGCGCCAGACCTTCGTGTCGGTGATCTGGCCCTGGTTCGCCGTCTATCTGCCGGATGTTCCGGACTGGGCGGGGTGGCTAACCTTCCTCGCGGCGATTCTGGCGGGCGTGGGGCTGGCACTGGCGCTTGCGCTACTGATCGCGCCCATCACCGCGCTGATCGCTGGATTGTTCCTCGATGATGTCGCCGAAGTGGTTGAAAAGCGCGATTACCCGAACGACTTGCCGGGCAAGGCAATGCCGCTCGGTCAGGCCATCATCGGCTCACTGCAGTTCCTCGGCGTCGTCATCGTCGGCAACATCGTTGCGCTGCTGCTCCTCTTCATCCCCGGCATTAACCTCGTGGCTTTCTTCCTGGTGAACGGCTATCTCCTCGGGCGGGAATTCTTCGAGTTCGCCGCCATGCGCTTTCGCCCGCCGCCAGAGGCGCGCGCCTTCCGCTCCAAGCATCGCTCTACGGTCTTCCTCGCGGGTCTGCTGATCGCGGGCTTCCTGGCGATTCCGATCGTCAACCTGCTGACGCCACTTTTCGCGGCCGGGTTGATGGTTCACCTGCACAAGCTGATCTCCCGCCGAGAGCCCACATTCCAGCTGGCGCCTTAGATCAAGCCAGGAGCATTGCTTGCACCGCAAGGTGAAGCTGTGGGAGAAGAGATCATCTCCCATGAAGGCCGCTGCATGTCTCTTCCCAAACCCGTCACCGCTACACTCTTTGCAGGTCACCCGAATGAGCCGCTGGCCGTCCTCAAGAGAGTGTACGGCTATGATGGCTTTCGCGGAAAGCAGGCGGCGGTGGTCGAGCGCGTTGTGGCCGGTGGCGACGCGGTGGTGCTCTTCCCGACGGGGGCTGGCAAGTCACTTTGCTATCAGATCCCAGCGCTCTGCCGGGACGGCGTCGGTGTCGTCGTCTCGCCGCTGATTGCGCTGATGCGTGACCAGGTGGAGGCCTTGAAGCAGCTCGGTGTGCAGGCGGCGGCGCTCAACTCGTCGCTGTCGACGGAAGAGTTCGCCCAGGTTCGCCAGTCGCTTGGGCAGGGCACGCTCGATCTTCTCTATGTAACGCCGGAGCGCATCGTCACCCCAGGCTTCCGCGACATGATCAGCGGAACGAAGGTCGCATTGTTCGCCATCGACGAAGCCCACTGCGTCAGCCAGTGGGGCCACGACTTCCGCCCTGAATACCGGGAGCTCGGCCGGCTGGCGGAGCTTTATCCCGGCGTGCCGCGCATGGCGCTGACGGCGACCGCCGATCCACACACTCGCGACGACATCATCGAGCGGTTGGCGCTGCATGCGGCGGAGGTCTTCACCACCTCCTTCGACCGGCCCAACATCGCCTACGAGATCGTCGAGCGTGACCAGCCGCGCCAGCAACTCCTGCGGTTTCTCTCCCGTCACAAGGGCTCGAGCGGCATCGTCTACTGCCTCTCGCGCGCCAAGGTGGAGGAAACGGCCGAGTGGCTGGATGCCCAAGGCATCCGCGCACTCGCCTATCACGCCGGCATGGATCGTGCCGTCCGCGATGCCAACCAGGACGCCTTCCTGAAGGAAGAGGACCTCTGCCTCGTCGCGACCGTCGCCTTCGGCATGGGCATCGACAAGCCGAACGTCCGTTATGTCGCCCATCTCGATCTGCCCGGCTCCGTGGAGGCCTACTACCAGGAGACGGGACGAGCCGGACGGGACGGTCTGCCGTCGGAAGTCTGGATGGCCTATGGAATGACGGACGTCATCCAGCGCGGCCGGATGATCGACGGCGGCCAGTCGAGCGAGGAGGTGAAGCGCGTGGAGCGTGCCAAGTTGAACGCGCTCCTCGGCATCTGCGAAACCGCCGGCTGTCGGCGGCAGGCGATCCTGGCACATTTCGGCGAGGCGCATCCTGGCCGCTGCGGCAATTGCGACACTTGTCTGAAGCCGGTGGAGACGTGGGATGGAACGGAAGCGGCTATCAAAGCGCTCGCTGCGATCTATCGCACCGGCGAGCGGTTCGGCACCGGTCACCTGATCGACGTCCTGACCGGCAACGAGAACGACAAGACCATCCGCTTCGGACATGTCGACATGCCGGTCTTCGGCGCAGGAAAGGATCTGCCGGCAAAGACGTGGCAGTCCGTTTATCGCCAGTTGTTGGCGGCGGGCCTCGTCAGCGTCGACCATGAGGCCTTTGGCGCCCTCAAGCTTGGACCAGATGCGCGATCGGTGTTCCGGCGCGAGCGGGAGGTTCGTTTTCGCAAGGACCGTCCGAAGACAGCCAGATCGCCGAAAGGCTCAAGCTCTTCCGCAACCCGCTCGACACTTACGGGCGCCGACGCGGAGCTATTCGAGGCGCTTCGGCGGACGCGGCTGGAGATCGCGAAGTCCCTCGAGGTGCCGCCCTACGTCGTCTTCCCGGATACCACGCTTGTGGCGTTCGCCACCGGTCGCCCGACCAGCCGGGATGCGCTCCTCGGAATGTCCGGCGTCGGGCAATCGAAGCTGGAACGCTACGGCGACCAATTCCTTGAAGTCATCCGGGCGCACAGGGCCTAGCCGCTATTCCACCGCCTCGCCGATCCGCTGGGGTGGCAGTTCCACCAACGCTGCCGGGATATCGCAGGTTTTCTCTGGAGACTTGCAGAGCTCGGCGATGATGCAGTGCTCGCATTCGGGTTTGCGTGCCTTGCAGGTGTAGCGGCCATGCAGGATCAGCCAGTGGTGGGCGTGGAAGAGATACTGCTTCGGGATCACCTTGAGGAAGCGCTCCTCCACCTCGTCCGGTGTCTTTCCCGGCGCCATCAACAGCCGGTTTCCGATGCGGAAGACATGGGTGTCGACGGCGAGCGTGGGGATGCCGAAGGCCATTGACATGACGACATTGGCCGTCTTGCGCCCGACACCCGGCAGCGTCACCAGTTCCTCGCGCGTCCTCGGCACTTCACCACCGAACTCAGCAATCAGCTTCTGCGACAGGGCGATGACATTCTTCGCCTTGTTTCGGTAAAGGCCGATCGTCCTGATGTGCTGGATGAGGCCCTCTTCCCCGAGCGCCAGCATCTTTTCCGGTGTGTCGGCAACCTTGAAAAGGGCGCGTGTCGCCTTGTTCACACCGGCATCCGTTGCCTGCGCCGACAGCGCCACCGCCACCAGCAGTGTGAAAGGGTTGGTATGCTCCAGTTCCCCCTTCGGTTCCGGCCGCTGCACGGAGAAGCGGCGGAAGATCTCCTCCATCTCCGGCTTCGAGTAACGGCTGCGGATATGCCTGCGGGCGCGGGTGCCGGTGGAGCTTGATTTTTGTGAAGAAGCCGTGCTGGATTTGGATTTCGGAATGGCCATATCGTCTCTATATCCAGCGCGCGCGAAGAAAGGCAACGTGCAGATGAGCGATGAACAGCCTGTTTTTGCCGCGGAACTGACACCCTACCGGTCGCTCGGGCGCAACGGGTTTAAGGTCCTGCTCATCCTGACCGGCGCCATCTGCTTCATCTACGCGATGTTTTTCCTGGTGACCGGCGCTTGGCCGATCGGACTGTTTCTCGGGCTCGACTTTCTGGCCCTCTATGTCGCCTTCAAGCTGAGCTATCGTTCCGGCCGGGCGCGCGAGGAGGTTACGGTCACGCGAACAAATCTGTCAATTCGCAAGGTCTCACCGGCCGGTAAGGTGGTGGAGCACCGCTTCAATCCGTTCTGGGCTCGTTTCGGCGTCAACCGTCATGACGAGTTCGGGATCACGTCCATGTATGTGACAGGGGAGGGACGCTGGACGGATATAGGCTCCTTCCTCAATCCGGATGATCGGGAGAGTTTTGCCAAGGCTTTCCGCGGCGCGCTCGCGACAGTGACGCAAAGACTATAAGGGTGCACAAGAAACGGGTGGCGCGGTCGGCCACTGCGTATCATCTTGTCGGGCAAAGGAGAGAAGCGATGAACGCACTTGCCCAGATCGCAGAACCTGCACTCGATGTGACGCCTGAAGGCAACGATTACGAGATCGTGCGCCAAGTGATCGAACTGATCACGCTCGACTACCGGGCGCAGCCCTCGCTCGACAGCATCGCGGCGGAGCTTGGCCAGTCGCCGACGCAGCTTCAGAAAGTCTTCACGCGCTGGGCGGGTCTGTCGCCCAAGGCCTTTCTGCAGGCGGTTACCATCGATCATGCGAAGCGGCTGCTGGTCAGGGAAGGCTTGCCATTGCTCGACACCTCTTATGAGGTTGGGTTGTCGGGTCCGGGGCGGCTGCACGATCTTTTCGTGACGCATGAAGCGATGTCACCCGGTGAATGGAAGGCCCGCGGCGGCGGGCTCACCATCCGCTACGGCTTCCATCCGTCGCCCTTCGGGATCGCGCTGGTCATGGCGACCGATCGAGGGCTTGCCGGTCTCGCCTTTGCCGATCTCGGCGGAGAACGAGCCTCGCTCGACGACATGACCTGCCGTTGGCCCAATGCTCAGTATGTCGAGGATCTGGAGGCGACGGCGCCCTACATCCGCCGCATCTTCGACCGTACGCAATGGTCGCCCGACCAGCCGCTGAAGGTCGTGCTGATCGGCTCGGACTTCCAGGTACGCGTCTGGCAGAGCCTATTGAAGATCCCATTCGGCAAGGCTGTCACCTATTCCGACGTCGCGCGAGACATCGGCCAGCCGAGCGCCAGCCGTGCCGTCGGCGCCGCTATCGGCCGCAACCCTATATCCTTTGTCGTTCCCTGCCATCGGGCGCTCGGCAAGAGCGGAGCGCTGACCGGCTACCACTGGGGTCTGACGCGCAAGCGAGCGATCCTCGGCTGGGAGTCGGGAAACCTCTAGGCGCTCGTCTCGTCAGCCAGCCGCAACAACTCCCGCGCCGCGCTTTCGTCGGTGATCAGTGTGTTGCAGCCGATGCGGCGGATGGTGGCGCGGATGGCGAGGGCCCGGTGGGCGCCGCCAGAAGAGAGCACGATGTGCTTGGCGGTCTTCAGCGTGTCGAGATCGACGGACATCACCCGTTCGTTGATCGGGTGGCGCACGGAACGCCCCTCCGCGTCCAAAAAGTTGAACATGGTGTCACAGACGCAGCCGGCGGCAATAAGTTCGTTGAGTTCGGTCTTGGAGATGAAGCCTTCCGAAAGCGAGGTGGACCGCGGGGCGATGTCGCCGCAGCTGACGACCGCGAGGTCCATCTTATTGGCCAGTTCGTAGATGGCCTTCAGGCCGCACTCCTCGATCAGCGCCCGCTTCGTCTTGACCGAATCGACCAGCAGCGGCGCCAGGAACATGTAGCATTCGGCACCAAACTGGCTGGCCAGTCGCCAGGTGTAGTCGATCGGGTTCGTCTGATGCACCGCCACGATACCGCCGAGCAGCGACACCACCTTGCAGCCCTGCCGGCGCGGCGGTCGAAAGCTTGCAAGTGATGCCGTCATGGTCCGGCCCCAGCCGACGCCGATGGTCATATCGTCCTGGATGACCTCCGACAGGAACTGGCCAAGGGCCAGTCCGACGGCACTCGCCAGAGCCTCTGCGCCCGCATCTCGCGGCTCCGGCACCACAATAGCCTCATCCAGCCCGTAGGTCGCTTCCAGGCGGGTGGCGAGCGAGAGGCAGTCGTCCACGCCCGCATTGATCCAGATTTGCACCTCGGATCGCTTCATAGCCTCGTCCAGCATCCGGATCACGGTCGAACGACTGACGCCCAGCCGTTCGGCGACATCCTTTTGCGTCAGGCCCTGATTGTAGTAGAGCCAGGCGGCTCGGAGTCGCAGCGAGGAGGCTTCAGAAATGCTGGGATGTGTCTCACGTCGTAGTTTGGCCAAGGAAGCTCCGGCATTGCACGAACTGGTCAGATGGACGGCATGATACTTATGTCGATCCAATTGCGCAAATGTCTTGACTTCGCCATCTTCGACTGATGATAGTTTCTGCAGAAAGCGCGCCATACGAGATCGGGTGGTGTCGCCAGCCACTCACCATTTGCCCAAGGAATATGCCGGGATGTCTTCCAAGCTCGAACAGCTCCGTTCCATGACCACGGTCGTCGCCGACACAGGCGATATCGAAGCGGTTGCCCGGCTGAAGCCGGTGGATTGCACGACCAATCCGACCATCGTCCTCAAAGCGCTCGGAACGCCGATGTTCGCCGACGCAGTCAAGGAAGCCATCACTTGGGGCAAATCTCAGAACGGGCAATCCGATGCCGTCGTTGCGGCGGTTGCTGATCGCTTGGCGATTTCGGTGGGTGCTGCTCTTGCCAATCTCGTTCCGGGTCGCGTCTCGACCGAAGTCGATGCCGATCTCTCCTTCGACACGGAAGCATCGATCGCCAAGGCGCACGGCATCATCGCAGCCTACAAGGAGCGCGGCATCGAGCGCGAGCGCATCCTCATCAAGCTTGCGTCCACCTGGGAAGGCATCAAGGCAGCGGAAGTGCTGCAGACGGAAGGCATTGACTGCAACCTGACGCTCCTCTTCTCCAAGGCCCAGGCGATCGCCTGCGCCGACGCCAAGGTATTCCTGATCTCGCCCTTCGTCGGTCGCATCCTTGATTGGTACAAGAAGTCGACGGGCCAGGAATACACGTCGGAGACAGATCCAGGCGTCATCTCGGTGCGCGACATCTACAACTACTACAAGGCGAACGGCATCGAGACGATCGTCATGGGAGCCTCCTTCCGCAATGTCGGCGAGATCGAAGCGCTGGCCGGCTGCGACCGCCTGACGATCAGCCCCGGGCTGCTCGACGAGCTGGATCAGGATCAGGGCACTCTGGAGCGCAAGCTCTCGCCCGATAATATCAAAGAGGACGCCTTCTTCCCGATCGATGAGAAGAAGTTTCGCTGGATGCTCAACGAGGATGCCATGGCAACCGAGAAATTGTCAGAAGGTATTCGCTCATTTGCCAAGGATCTCGTGGGACTGCGCGAGATGGTGAAAAAGGAACTGGCAACGGCCTGATCGGTCTGGATCAAGTGGTTCGAAGCGGCTCGCCGAAAGGCGGGCCGTTTTGCGTTCCTGTGGGTGTCAGGTGGATGCCGTTCGGCCTCTCCCGGTCAGCGTCGTCTTCACGAAGGCAAGGATGAAGATTGCCGTCATCACCAGCACGATGGTCGGGGCGGGCGCGCTGTCGATGAGAAAGCTTGCATAGATACCGGTCAGCGTTGAACCGAGCGCGACAGCCACGGCGACAAGCAGCATGCTCTCGAACCGCCTGGTCAGCAGGAAGGCAATGGCGCCGGGAGCAACGACCATGGCGATCGCCAGTATGATGCCGACGGCCTTGAGCGCGCCGACGACCGCCAGCGACAGGACGGTCAGCAGCCCGTAGTGCAGAAGCCGGGTCGGCAGGCCGATCGCCTTGGCGTGCTGTTCGTCGAAAGCCTGAACGAGGAGGTCCTTGCGCACGGCGATGAGAAAGATGAGAGCTGCCAGAGCGATCAGGCCCGTCTCCAGGAGGTCGCGCGGCAGGATTCCGAGCATATCGCCGAACAGGATGTGGTCGAGATGCACGTCGCTCTGCACCTTTACGTAGAGGACGAGGCCCAGCCCGAACATGCCGGAGAAGACGATGCCGAGCACCGTATCTTCCTTGATGCGGCTGTTTTCCTTGAGGAAGCCGGCCGCGAGCGCGCAGGTCATGCCGGCGGCGAAAGCGCCGATGGCGAGCGGTATGGAAAAGATGTAGGCGAGAACGATACCAGGGAAAACCGCGTGTGAGACAGCGTCCCCCATCAGCGCCCAGCCCTTCAGCACGAGGAAGCAGGAAAGGATTGCCATCGGGGCCGCAATCATCAGCGTCACCAGAAAGGCACGCTGCATGAAGTCGATCTGGAAGGGGAGGATCAGCAGCTGAAGCGTCTCGCTCATGCGGTTTCCTCCATGGCCCTGCGCAGCCGGCGGCGGGCGGCCAGCATGCCGTGTTTGGGAGCAAAGAGGAATGCCGCGAGGAAGATCAGCGTCTGCAGGACAACGATGATGCCGCCGGTAGCGCCGTCGAGGAAGTAACTGAGATAGGCTCCTAAGAAACTTGTCCCCGCGCCGATCAGCAGACCGAGCATGATGACGCGCCCGAAGCGGTCGGTGAGAAGGTATCCGGTGGCGCCGGGTGTCACCACCATGGCAACGACCAGAAAGGCGCCCACTGTCTGCAGGGCGGCGACCGTGGAGGCGGCCAGCAGGGTGAAGAACAACACCTTCAGGAGGTCGGGCTTCAGGCCAATTGAGCGCGCGTGGTTCTCGTCGAAGAAGGCAACCATCAGGTCCTTCCACTTGAGCATCAGGATGACGAGGCTCACGCCGCCGATGATGACCAGTTGCAAGGTGTCGCCCGGCGTGATGGCCAGAATGTTACCGAGGACGATGGTCTGGATGTTCACCGATGTCGGAGACAGCGAGACCATGAACAGGCCGAGCCCGAAGAAGGAGGTGAAGATCAGGCCGATGATGGCATCCTCCTTCAGCCGGGTGCGCTGGTTGAGGAACAGCATGGCGCCCGCGGCAAGTCCTCCGGAGATAAAGGCGCCGAGCGCAAAAGGCAGGCCCAGCATATAGGCGCCAGCGACGCCCGGCACGATGGAGTGGGACAGAGCATCGCCGATCAGCGACCAGCCCTTCAGCATCAGATAGGCGGACAGGAAGCCGCAAACGCCACCAACCAGCGCGCTGACCCAGATGGCGTTCAGCATGTAGTCATAGGTGAAGGGCTCAAGAAGCGTCTGGGACATCCGGAACCGGCTCCTTCGCTTTGCGCTCACCGTTGCCGTATGTGACATAGGGACGTTCGTCATCCGTGATGACGCGAACGTGGCGGGCGTCTTCGTCATCGTGCAGGTCTGCCCCGCCGAGGATGAAGTGGCGAAGCACGCCGCCGAAGGCCTTCTCGAGGTTTTCCTCGTTGAAGGTGTCCTCCGTCTTGCCGTAGGCGAGCACGGTTCCCTTGACGAAGACGGTGCGGTCGCAGAAGTCAGGAACACTGCCGAGATTGTGAGTGGAAACCAGCATCACCCGGCCTTCGTCGCGCAGGCTGCGCAGAAGCTCGATGATCTGCTCTTCCGTTGTCACGTCCACGCCGGTGAAGGGTTCGTCGAGAAGGATGATCTGACCTTCCTGCGCCAAGGCTCGGGCGAGGAAGACGCGCTTGCGCTGGCCGCCGGAAAGCTCGCCGATCTGCCGCTTGCGGAAGTCCGTCATACCCACCCGCTCAAGCGCCTCTGCCACCATCTCATGGTCGCGGCGTTTAGGGATACGCAGGAAGTTCATGTGGCCGTAGCGGCCCATCATCACGACGTCCTCAACCAGAACCGGGAAATTCCAGTCGACCTCTTCGGCCTGGGGCACGTAGGCGACGAGGTTCTTCTTCAGCGCATCACGTGCCGGTATCCCAAGGATCTGGACGCTGCCCTCGGAAAGCGGTACAAAGCCCATGATCGCCTTGAAAAGCGTCGACTTGCCGGCGCCGTTGACGCCGACAAGTGCCGTGATCGTTCCCTTCGGGACCGAGAAGCTGGCGTGACGCAATGCCGTCAGTCCGTTGCGATAGGCAACCGTGATGTCGTTGACCGCAAGGCCATCCGCCTGTGGCTTTGCCGTTCCCATGATCATCCGGCAAGACCTTCAGCGATTGTATTGGCCGTCACGCTGAGAAGGTCGAGGTAAGTTGGAACCGCACCACCTTCTTCGCTGAGAGAATCGACGTAGAGCACGCCGCCATACCGGGCGCCGGTTTCGCGCGCCACCTGCTCGGCAGGATCGGATGAAACGGTACTCTCGCTGAAGATCACAGTGATGCCATTCTGCTCCACTGCGTCGATAACGGCACGAACCTGTTGCGGCGTTCCCTGGCCGTCGGCATTTACCGGCCAGAGGTAAAGCTCCCTCAGGCCGAAGTCACGGGCGAGGTAGGAGAAGGCGCCTTCGCTTGTTACCAGCCAGCGCTGGTTCTTCGGAACGCTGTCGAGCTTTTCGCGGATTGGCTCAATCGCGGCGCGGATCTCCTGGCTGTAAGCCTTCGCATTCGCTGCGTAAGTCTCAGCATTTTCCGGATCGATCTCCGTCAGTCCTTTGCGGATGTTCTCCACGTAGATGATCGCGTTCTCGGGCGACATCCAGGCATGCGGGTTGGGCTTCCCCTCATACGAGCCACCAGCGATGGGCAGGGGATCGACGCCATCGGATACTGTCACGCTCGGCGCGTCACCGAGGTTGACGAGGAACTTTTCGAACCAAAGCTCAAGGTTCAGCCCATTGCGCAGCACGAGGTCGGCGTCACGGGCACGCAGGATGTCCCGGGGAGTGGGCTGGTAGTTGTGGATCTCGGCTCCAGGCTTGGTGATGCTTTCCACGTCGGCCGCGTCGCCTGCAACATTGCGGGCCATGTCGGCGATGATGGTGAAGGTGGTGACCACCTTGGGTTTCTCTTGCGCGGAAGCCGCGGAGGGCAGTGCCAAAGCCAGTGTCACGAAAAGAGAAGCGAAACCATTAACTGACGGGGTCATGCAAGTAGCCTGTTGCAATTCATTCGCAATCTAACCTAGAGGCAAAACCTCCGCTGTCAATGCTTTTGCAAATCATTCGCAATAAGACGATGGGCAAAGTAGATGGCCTTAGAAGTTTCTAAAGGAGAATGCGCGAAGGTGGCACCATTCCATCCAGTGCTGCGTGAAGTGGAGTAGTCATGTCGGAGTTCGTCGCGTGAAGGGTTTCAAGATCCGGCTATCGCGGACATTTCTCCTGATCATCGGCGGCGTCACGATCCTGGGTGGTGGTAGCGGCGTCGCGGCGGTCTTCATCGGAGCGGATTAGCTTCTTGGTCCGTCCTACTCTTCTATCAACGGCCTGGAATGCACGACGGTCGAGACCGTCAAGATCAAGAAGGCCGACCGCTACTGGATCCGCAAATACGTGACCGCGGACGGACAGGCAGACGGGATCTCCAGGCTCAAGACGGCTCTTCGGGTGGCGCGCAAGGTCCAGCAGACGGAGCAGCCGGATCTCGTTCAGGTGACAGTGCTGGATCCAGCGGGACCTACGGAGCGGTCCAGGATGCGTGGGCGCGCGATCGGCGCACAGGTCGTCTACATTCCTGATCTTGCCAAGGCACCAGAGGGAACCGCCATCCAACCGATAAATGCCTATTACGTTGACGGAAAACCGGATGAAAGCGGTGAGTTCTGGGG
>JAEWOP010000096.1 GCA_023399635.1 Pseudomonadota bacterium | reverse complement strand
GACCTGAGGGATTTGATTTAACAGATTCATTCTGTTCCGCACCGTCATTCATAGAGTCCGAGACCTTTTGGCCCCGTGATGACAATAGGGTGCGAAGCTTGCGCGAGCGTTGCCTTTCTCCGCATTCTGCGAAGAGGCAGGCGCCGCTGGAAACAGCGCTAGAAGAGGTCGAAGTCGCCGGAGGCCTTGTCGAGCGGCTGGGAATGGCCGTGGCGGAAGGCCGCGCCGAGCGCCTTCTGCATTTCAGCAAGCTTGACGAGGCTGAGCGCGGTGGAGACATCCACGATCCAGTCGCCCGGGATGGAGCCGGTGATGGTGTCTATGAACTCGGCCAGGCCACGCGTCTTCTGGACCGCAAGGTCGATGCCCTGCAGCAGCTTGACGCCTTCGCTCGACAATTGGCCGCTGGTCACTTCAAGCAATTGCGGCTCGATGCGCTCGATGAGATAGGCGACATCGTGCAGTTCCGATACCACACGCATCAGAACATCCGGCAGGGCTTCTTCGAACGGAGTGGTGGCGGTGTGCTCTGCAAGCTGCATTGGAAACTCCGTACTAGAAAAATTCGATATCGTTGGCGACGGGTTTGGGCGCCGGCACCGGACGCGTTTCCATGGCCACCGTCTTCTGTGTTTCCGCGCCGCTGAGCGGATGCTGGCGGGCGCGGCCCGAGACCGGCCAGAATTCAATCTTGCGGCCATGTTCCCCGCCCGTGGAGGAGCTTATGACTGGAATGCCTTCATCCTTGAGAAACTTCATGGCGAATATGGCATTCTGCTCACCGACATTGGAGAAGCTGGCGATCGTCTTCGCGCCGCCGAAAATCTTGGCCTCCAGCCGGTCACGACGGGCGCCCTGCTTCAGCAGGCCGTTGATCAGAAGTTCCATGAGATGCACGCCATAACGCGTCGCATCTCCGCCGGTCACGCTACCGGTTCCCGGCAGCAGGAAGTGGTTCATTCCTCCAACGCCGGAAACGGGGTCTCTCAGACAGGCAGCCACGCACGAACCGAGTATCGTCGTCAGCACCACATCGGGATCGCTGACGACCTTATACTCGCCCTGAATGATATGTACGCGCTTGGCTGCAGCTACAATCATATCAGCGATCCGAAAACCGCTTCGATGGCAGCACGCATCTTGTCGATGGTGAAGGGCTTGGCCAGCACGTTGTTGGCGCCGAGCTGGGCAGCCTTCTGCACCAGCGCGCGGTCGCCCTGCGCGGTGAGAATGATGAAGGCGGCCTTCTTGGTGGTCGGGTTGGCCCGCACGGCGTGCAGGAAACCGAGGCCATCCATCTTCGGCATGTTGAAATCGGAGATGACGAGATGATGGGGCTGCTGCTCCATGATCTTCATTCCCTGCTCGCCGTCACCAGCGGCGGTGATCTGCTTGAAGCCGAGCTGTGTCAGCGCATCGCTGAGGAGCAGCCGGCTGGTCACCTGATCGTCAACGATCAGAACTTTGATCTTTTCTGCGAGAGACATTAGTCAGCACCTTCTTTGCGGGCAGTGGTTAGTTTGAGGATTTCTTCGCCGATGGAGCCCAGCGGCAATTGCTGTTCAACCGCGCCTAACTCGTAGGCCACACGGGGCATGCCATAGACGACACAGGTTTTTTCGTTCTGGCCGACGGTACGCGCACCGGCATGGCGCATTTTCAGAAGTCCAGCGGCACCATCGCGCCCCATGCCGGTCAGGATGACGCCAACGGCGTTGCGTCCGGCAAGTTCGGCTACAGAGTCGAACAACACATCGACGGAGGGCCGATGGCCGTTGACGGGATCGCGCTCCACGAGCCGGCAGCAGGGCGCCGAACGATTGGCGATCTGCAGGTGACGCTCGCCGCCCGGCGCGAGGTAGATCTTGCCGGTCTGCAGGCGGGCGCCATCCGTCGCCTCTTCCACCACGGGAGCGCAGATGCGGTTCAGCCGTTCTGCGAAGCTCTTCGTGAAGGTGGGCGGCATATGCTGGGTAATTACGGTCGGCGGGCAATTGGCCGGGAATTTCTGCAGCACCGCGATCAACGCTTCGACACCCCCCGTGGACGAACCGATGGCCACGACCTTGCGCCCCGCCCGATATTCGCTGACCGGAACGGGCTGCGGCGCGGCTGCGGCTTCCGGCCGCGCCGCGCGGTAAGCAGCGTGTTGGGAGCGCGCGGCAGCCTTCACCTTGTCAGCCAGATCGCCGAAGGGGCGCGCATCGCCTGGTGCCGGCTTGCCGACACAGTCGAAGGCGCCGATTTCGAGTGCCGCGAGCGAGGCGTCCGCCCCGCGATGTGTCAGCGACGAGACCATGATGACCGGCATGGGCCGCAGGCGCATGATCTTTTCGAGAAACTCAAGCCCGTTCATTTCCGGCATCTCGATGTCGAGTGTCACGACATCGGGATTGAGCTGCTTGATGGCGGCACGCGCTTCCATGGCGTTGCCGGCCTGCCCGACGACTTCGACCTCCGGATCGGCCTTGAGAACAGCCGAAATCAGGCCGCGCATGGTCGGACTATCATCGACGACGAGTACCCGTGCGAGTGCGCTCATGCCTTCCTCCCCGAAGCGTGACCGATGTAGCGATAGGTGGTGATACCCGTATTATCGAACAGGTTCTTGGCGTCACCGGAGACACGTTCGGAATGACCGATATAAAGATGACCACCTTCCGGCAGCAGGCCTGCAAAACGCGACCAGATGCGCATCTGCGTCGGCTCGTCGAAATAGATGACGACGTTGCGGCAGAAGATGACGTCGAAATTGCCCTTGAAGGGCCATTGCGTCATCAGGTTCAATTCATTGAAGGTGATGAGGCGCTTGACCTTGTCGTCGATCTGGAACTTGCGGCGGCCGCCAGCATCCACTTCCGTGAACCATTGCTTGCGCATGGCGGGAGACACGGTTTCGAGCGCATTATCGTCATAGACCCCGGCACGGGCCTGCGCCAATATTTTCGGGTCGATATCCGTCGCCAGGATTTTGAAGTCGTAATCGGCTGCATTCGGAAACATGGCGAGCACGGTGAGCGCTATGGAATAGGGCTCCTGTCCGTCGGAGCAAGCGGCGGACCAGATGCGAACACGCCCGCCGCTCTTAGCCCTTGCAACGAGGCCAGGAAGAACCTCGTCACGCAAATGTTCGAAATGATGGTTTTCGCGGAAGAAGCGGGTGAAATTCGTGGTCAGGTGCGACAGCATTTCGCGCCGCGCCTGCGCGCCATCTGGAGATGACACCAGAACACAATATTCACGAAAGCCCGAAAGGCCGAGATTGCGGATGTGTTTCGACAGGCGGGAGTAAACCAGCGACGCCTTGGTGTCGTTGAGATAGATGCCCGCATCGGCATAGATCATCGCCGCGATTTCCGAGAGGTCACGTCTCGTCAGCGGGTATTCACCGCTGGCAAGAACGTCATCCGGAGACTGGCGCTGGTCGTTGAAATTAAGTGCTGCCATGAATGATCCGCTTTCAACCCGCCGCCGCGAGCGACATTTCCTGCTTCAAGGGCTGTCCGCGCGAGGCGCTGACGATGGCATCGACATCCAGAATGAGAGCGACGCGCCCGTCGCCGAGAATCGTTGCGGCGGCAATGCCCGGAACATGGGTATAGTTGGCCTCCAACGACTTGATGACAACCTGGCGCTGACCCTGGATCGCATCGACCATCAGGGCACGCTGGCCGCCGCCTTCCGATTCCACCAAAAGAGCAACGCCTTCGACCGGATCGGCCTGGGTCGGGCGGAAATTCAGCACGCGGCCGACATCCACCAGCGGGCAGAAGGAGTTGCGGATGGAGATCAGCCGCTGGTTCGCACCGAAGGAGTGAATGTTCTTCGCTTCCGGCTGCAGGGTTTCCACGATCGCGGTCAACGGCACCACCAGTGTCTGGCCGGCAACCGTCACCACCATGCCGTCGAGAACAGCAAGCGTCAGCGGCAGGCTCATGGTGAAGGTGGAGCCTTGGCCGGGGCGCGAGGAGATGTTGATGCGACCGCCGAGCGCCTGAATGGAGCGCTTGACCACGTCCATACCCACGCCACGGCCGGAAATGTCGGAAATCTTGTCGGCGGTGGAGAAGCCCGGGGCGAAGATGAGATTGTCGATCTCTTCATCCGTCAGATTCGCATCGGCAGCGATGAGATCGTTGTCGATCGCCTTCTGGCGCACGCGCTCGCGATTGATGCCGGCACCGTCGTCCTGAAGCTCGATAAGGATGCGGCCGGAGCGGTGTTTGGCCGAAAGCTTGATAGTGCCTTCCGGGTTCTTTCCAGCGGCTTCGCGCTTTTCGGGCGTTTCGATGCCATGATCAACGGCATTGCGGATCATATGCGTCAGCGGTTCGGCCAGCTTGTCGATGACCGTCTTGTCGACTTCGGTGTTCTCACCTTCGGTGACAAGACGGATCTGCTTGCCGATCATGTCGGCGACTTCGCGAACGATACGCGACATGCGCTGGAACACCGGTTTTACCGGCTGCGCACGGATCGCCATGACGCTGTCCTGGATTTCGCGCGTCAGCTGCTGCAGCTCGTCGAGACCCATATTGACGGCTGACGTACCGCTCGCATCGTTTTCGATGACGCTCTGCGACAGCATCGCCTGATTGATGACGAGCTCGCCGACGAGATTGATCAGGCGATCGACACGGTCGAGATCGACGCGGATGGTCTGGCCGGCGCTTGCATTGGCAGCGGCATTGGCGTTTGCCTGCGCTGCGGCAGGTGCTGCCGCAGCTTCACGCTTTTCGATGGCGGCATTGACGCTCTGGGCGATCTGCGTCGTTGCGACGGCCGTTTCGACAGCTGCTGCAACATAAGACGCTTCCGCCGTGGCGACTTCAACAACGGGCTGCTCTTCCGCGCCGCTATCAAGCGCCGAAAGGTCGAACGGCACGGGGATCATCGGGAGTTCTTCCTCGTCGGCAGCGGCCTCCGAAAGAACTGGCGTGATGTCGAGATCGCAATCCCATTCGGCAAATTCGAAGACGCTGCGGATACCTTCTTCACCCTTGTCGGTCGTGATCGAAACCGTCCAGGAGAGATAGGATGCTTCAGGATCGAGTTTGTCGAGCGAAGGCAGCTCGGACATGTCGCAATTGATGCTCATCTCCCCAATGCGGGAAAGATCGCGCAGCAGAAGTGCCGCCTCGTTGCCCTTTGAATAAAGCGATGCATGCGGCTTAAATGTGATCTGGAAGGATGGCGCTTCCATCAGCGGCGTGGTTTCGTCGGCAAAGTCCGTGAAGGAGAAGGGGATCGGCTCGAAGCCGCTCTCATCCGTCGGTTTGGCCTTCACGGGTTCCGGCGCCTTTACTGCGACGGGAGCGGGCGCGGATGCCGGAACGGCTTCGCCGTTTGCCAGCGCCTCAAGTTCCTTCACGAGGCCACGGGTGCGGCTTTCATCGACACTGCCGCCGTCTCTTGCGGCATTGGTGAGGTCTGCCAGCACATCGGCAGAGCGCAGCATGACTTTGAGAACATCCTGCGTCGGTTCCAGCTTGTTGGAACGCACGCAGTCGAGGGTCGTTTCAAAGACGTGCGCAAAGGCCACGAGATCATCGAGACCGAAGGCACCTGCCCCGCCCTTGATAGAATGAACGGCACGGAAAACGGCGTTGACGGTTTCCGGATCACGGTCGCCGTCATTCAATTTAAGAAGCCCCGATTCCAGTTCGGCGAGCTGCTCCTCGCATTCCTGGAAAAAGATTTCCTTGATTTCGTTCATATCCATCGTGAAATGTCCCGTATCAGGCGGTT
>JAEWOP010000065.1 GCA_023399635.1 Pseudomonadota bacterium | reverse complement strand
GCGGACCCAATTGGAATTCCAAACGGCAATGGCCACTGCTATTCGTCACGGCGCCATCACGCATGCTTTCCAGCCATCATTCGCGTGCCAAGGCTTCTATTGGGTCCAGCTTTGCCGCGTTGCGGGCGGGAAGGAAGCCGAAGACAATTCCGATCAGGGTGGAGCAGGCGAAGGCCACAAGGATGGAGCCAGAAGAGAAGATCATTTTGAAGTCGGGGCTCAGCAAATTAAAAAGAGCGCTGATCCCAAGGGCGAGCATCACTCCCATGAAGCCGCCGACAAGGCAGACCATGACGGCCTCGATCAGAAACTGGGAGAGGATATCGCTGCGGCGCGCGCCAACGGCCACGCGAACGCCGATCTCCTTGGTGCGTTCGGTCACGGACACCAGCATGATATTCATCACGCCGATGCCGCCGACAATCAGCGAGATCACGGCGACTGACGAAATCAGCAATGTCAGGGTTTGCGTGGTGGTCTCGATAGTCTCGCGAATGGTCGCTGAGTTGGTAAGGAAGAAGTCTTTCGTGCCATGCCGACGCTCGATAAGGCGCGAAACTGCGGCCTCGACATTGCCCGGGTCGACATCGTCTCTGATACGGACCGTTATGCCGTCGACGTTCGGCCGACCCAGCATGCGACCCATAACGGTTGTGTAAGGCGCATAAACGGTCAACGTATCAACCGCCGGGCCGAAGGAGTTTTCCCGTTTCGTCACGCCTATGACCCTCGCCGGCATTGTGCCCAGAAGGATGACTTGCCCCACCGGGTTTACCCCGTCTGGAAACAGGTCTCGCGCGGCGTTTGCATCGATCACCACATTCTGGCTGTAGGCGATAACATCCTGGGCGTCGAACAGTTGTCCATGCGACACCTCAAGACCCCGTACACGAAAGAAGTCCGCGCCAACTCCGGTGACTGACGCATTGACGGCCACGGCGGCGCGCTTGACAGTTACGCTTGTCGTGACGGTTGGTGTCACGCTGTCGACGTAGGGCTGGTTCATCAGCGCTTCTGCATCGGCGGGAACCAGGGTCCGTATCCTGCCCGCTTCCAGATCGCCGAAGCCTTTACCGGCCCGCACCTCGATCGTGTTGGTGCCAAGCGAACTGATACTACTCAGGATTTGTTGCTGCGAACCGCCTCCCAGAGCCGAGATTGCAGCTACCGACGCGATACCGATGATGATACCGAGCATGGTCAGAAGCGAGCGCATTTTGTGCGCCCATATTGCCGCGCCCGCCATACGAAAGGCCTCAGTCATCCGGTCAATTGCGCCGCGCCAGCCAGCGCCCGGCGCGTGCTCGCGGATGGGACGGGCCATCGCCGCGGATTTGGGTATATTGCGCTCGTCGGAAATGATGACGCCGTCGCTGATCTCTACAACCCGATCCGCATGTTCGGCGATCTTCTTGTCGTGAGTGACGAGAATGATGGTGTGCCCCTCGGCGTGAAGCTCGCGCAGGATCTTCATGACTTCGGCGCCACTGTTCGTATCCAGCGCTCCGGTCGGTTCGTCGGCCAGAATTATCTCGCCGCCATTCATCAGCGCGCGGGCGATCGACACCCGCTGCTGCTGGCCGCCCGAAAGCTTGCCCGGAATATTGCCCGTCCGCTCGGCGAGCCCCAGCCGGGTCAACAAGGAGATCGCTCGCTTGTGCCGGTCGGATCGGCTGCGTCCGGCATAGATGGCCGGCACCTCGACGTTGCTGGCCGCGCTGAGATCGCCAAGCAGATGATAGCGCTGGAAGATGAAACCAAAACGCTCACGGCGTAGCGCGGCCAGTTCGTCCACCGACATCTTCGAGGTCTCGCGCCCTTCGATCCAGTAGCTGCCGTCCGTCGGACGATCGAGGCAGCCAAGGATGTTCATCAGCGTCGACTTGCCGGAGCCAGAAGCACCGATGATGGCCATCATCTCGCCGGCCTCGATGTCGAGGTCAACGTCTTTCAGCACCCGCACCATCTCGTCGCCTGCGGGGAAAGCGCGGGATACCCCACGTACGCGGATCAGTGGTTCCGTCATAGCGCGCCCTACCGCTTCGCTGCGGCCAGTTGCGCCTGGCCATCCGTGCGTTCGTCCGTGGATGCTCCCAGGACAATGGTCTCGCCTGCCTGAAGACCGCCAAGAATCTGGATGTCCGCACCGTTATCGATGCCGACCTGGACCTGCCGGATCTGGACCTCGCCCATCGCGTCCAGTATCCGCACGCGCGCCGTATCACCTGCCCGGGGTGCCCCTTCCACTGCGCTGAGCGGAACCAGCACGGCGCCGCTGACGCGGCTCAAGACGATGGACACCTGCGCCGTCATGGACGGCCGCAGGATACCGTCCGCATTCGCCACATCGATCAGCCCGGTGTAATAGACCGCGCCATTGGTTGAGTTAATCCGGCTAGCAGCGGCGTTGCTCTCGTTGGCGATGGAAGCCGGGGCCGGTTCCACCTGTCGCAACTCCCCATCGAACCGGCGCTTCGGATCGCCAAGAATGCTGAACCAGACCGGCAGGCCTCGTCGTACACGCACGACGTCAGCCTCGGAAATGTCCGCGCGTACCGTCATTGTGTCCAATCGCGCGATCATGACGATGGTCGGCGCAGTCTGCAGGGCATTCACGGTTTGACCCTCGTCAGTGACGATCGCGACCACAGTGCCCGCGATTGGAGCAGTGATACGCGTATAGTCCAGTTCTATACCCGCAGACTCCAGCGCGACCTGCGCTTGGGCGACCTGAGCGTCCAGCGATTGAACCTCAGCCCGCGCGCTGTCTCGCGTCGCAACCGCGGCGTCATACTGGGCGCGCGGCGTGGAACCACCTGCCAGCAGGTCACGCTCACGCTCGAAATCCTTCTCGGCTTTCACCAGACCGGCGCGGCGCGCGGCGTGAACGGCGCGGATGTTGGCCAAAGCGGCCTCGCGGTCCCGCAAGGTGTTGCGCCGGGTCTGGGAATCGATCTCGGCCACCAATTGGCCCGCCTCGACGATGTCACCGATCTTGACAGCAAGATGCTCAATGCGTCCCGACGCCTGGGCGCCGACCCGCACCAGCTCGAGCGGTTCGAGAACCCCGGTCGCCAGCACCACCTCTTCAATGTCACCCGTTCGCGCCTGCGCCGTCACCAGTTCAGGCTTCGCCGGCGAACGCAGAAACAGAAGCCAGACGCCCAGCAAACCGACAAGGGTTACCGCCGACAGGATGAGACGCTTGCGGGTGATGTTTCGTGTCATTTAGTCGTGGCCCATGCTATGAAATTTGCGGGCTTTCTCTGTCACGAGAGTTACCTGAAAATTACGGGGAGCCGTCGTCGCGGCTGCTCCGTTTGGCATGCACCGTAAAATCAACCGATCGGCAAAGCGTGTTTGCAGTGTGGGTGGCGTGCCAGAGATTGCCCGCCACATATCAGCCGATCGCGGCCGTGCCCAGCCAACGCCGACGGATACGGATGCCCTGACCCCTTAGCGCAGGCACCGGCCGCTACCGACGCTGGAAAATGCGCTTCTCGCGCCAGCGCACGGCAAATGTGCTGCCCTTACCTGGAGCGGACGAAAGCTCAACGTAACCGCCGTGACGGGTCACGATCTCATTGACCATGCTGAGACCGAGGCCCGCGCCTGAGCCGTGAGGGCTGACCCGGTAGAACGGTTCGAATATGCGCGATTGCTTATCGCTGGCGATTCCGCAACCCTGATCGGCGACCATCACGCTGCCGTCAGGCTCAATGCTCACTGATATCTGTCCTCTTCCGCCTCCGTACTGGACTGCATTACGGACCAGATTGACGAATGCACGCTCCAAAGCTTCGGCATCACCCGGAACGAACAGATCTTCCGCATCGCTGTCGAACGAAATCTCGTAGCCTTCAGAGATCGCCAGGGGAGCAAGATCGGCAACCACCTTCGACACAACGCTGTTGAGATCGACAGGTGCGTTCTGCTGGGGCTTCTGCCGGTACTTCTCGGTGTCGAGAAGCTGGTTCGCGATCGCTGTCAGTCGCTTGATGGCCGTCTGCAGGTGGCTCTTGTCAGAACTTGGTGAAAGCGTATCAATCCTCACCTGCAGGACAGCGATCGGCGTTCGAAGTTCATGCGCCGCGTTGACGAAGAAGCGCTCCGTCGCCTCGAAGCCGCTATCAAGACGACGCAGCGCCCTGTTGATGTCGCGCACCAGGCGAAGCACTTCATTGGGCAGACCCCGCTCTTCCACCAGGGCGCCACGTGTGTCGAGATCGATCCTGTCGAGACGCGCGGTCAGGTCGCTGAAGGATCGCAAAGCCCAGCGTGTGACGAACGGAGCGCCAATGAGCGAAATGGCCACGAGGATCAGGGCCGGAATACCGATGGCAAGGTTCCCCAGCAGCACGGTCACACCATATTGAGACATCGGGACACCGCCAGCAAAGATCGTCGCCTCACCGGCCTGGGTGTCGAAACGCTCCATGCGGCCCACACTCAACGGATCATCTAGATCGCCATGAAGTTCGACACTTCTGAACGTCCGCAAGAATGGCATGTTATCGGCAATTTTCCCGGGAGGCACGCCATGTGCCAGAACGATATCTTTGCCCAGGTCTGCCACGAACCAAAGGTTAGGCGAGTCTTCCATAATCTCTTTAAGTTCAGCCGTTGGCATCAGACTTGCTCGGCCATTCGGCTCGAGACGGACTGAATCTGCGATTTCCTGAGACAGCCAGATGGACGTGATCGCCACATCGGGCTTGAGGCCGGAAAGGAGATAGAAAACCAAGCTGAGCGAGGCGATGACCGCACAGAGCTGCAGGACAATAAAACCGAAAGTGAAACGCCAGCGAAGGGAGGTGCTGGTCATCCTATTGCTGCTCATGAAGATAATAGCCTATGCCTCGAATGTTTTTGATAACGATGTTGGCCTCCGCTTCGCCAAGCTTTCTGCGCAGCCGCGACATGTTGGATTCCAGTGAGTTCGACTGGATCTCATCATCAAAAGAATAGACCTGCCCCTCAAGGGACGAGCGCAACACGGTCCGACCACGGTTTCTCAGAAGCGTCTCGATGATCAGCAGTTCCCTGCGGGTGAGCGCAAGGCGGACGCCGTTGACATGTACATCGCATGACACACGATTGTAGGTAACGTTTCCGGCAGCCAGGAGGGACGATCCCGTTGTCGGAGCCCTCCTCAGCACAGCGCTCATTCTCGCGACCAGTTCGGGGATTTCGAAGGGCTTCGGTAAATAATCATCAGCGCCGTCATTCAGCCCGGATATACGCTCGTCGGTGGACCTCAGAGCGGAGATGATGATCGATCGCGTGTTTGAACCTGCGCCACGCAAATCCGCAAGAAAGGTACTGCCATCACCATCAGGCAGTTGCCGGTCGATAAGGACGATATCGTAGTCCGCCATGGCGATTGCTTCCCGCGCCGTTGCCAGATCGCCAACGGCATCAAGAACAATGCCATGCTGCGAGAGGGCCACCCTCAAGGCATCCGTCATTTCTGGATCGTCTTCGATAAGTAGAAGTTTCATAGTCGCCTACTCATTCAAGTCGCACTGTCGTTTCCGATAATCCTTACAGCAAAACGACCGCCCGTGATCGAGATAAGCTCAACGTTCGTGACGTCCTGACCGTCAGATTTCCCGATGTCATAAAAGTGGTGTGGCTGCGGAGGGTGAAGAGCCGGAGTTTTTCGATATCACTCTCGCCTTTGACGTGCGGCAGCCGGCTGCAATCTCTAGCGGCAGCGACCGTAATAATCCCGGTATCTGCAGCTGTAGTCGCGGTGATCCCGTCGTTCCCAACGGTCCCGGCGGTTCCTGTCGTTACGTTCGCTGATGTTTCCTATCACAGCGCCACCCGCGCCGCCTGCGGCGGCTCCCACTGCTGCGCCTTCCCAGGTACCGCTTGCCAGCCCGCCGATTATAGCACCGCTCGCCGCGCC
>JAEWOP010000049.1 GCA_023399635.1 Pseudomonadota bacterium | reverse complement strand
AACCTGATCACCACTGACGTCGTTTCGCTTCCGGATGCGGAAGCACGCCCTGGTGCGCTGCTGACGCCACAGGGAAAGATCCTCTTCGACTTCATGATCTGGAGGGACGGTGCTGCCTTCCTCATGGAAACGGATGCCGACCAGACGGATGCCTTGGTTCGACGTCTCACCATGTACAAGCTGCGGGCACCGGTGGACATAGCCGCGGTGGACGAAGAAGGTGTTGAGGTTGTCTGGGGCGAAGACGGCGACGTCGCCGGCCCGGTCGATAGCCGCTTTGCGAAGATCGGCGTTCGGCTCGTCAGACTTGCTGGCCATAGCGCTACAGACGTGCCCACTGGTGACTACGAGCGATTACGTATTGAAGCAGGCGCCGCGGTTTCCGGCTTGGATTTCTCGCTCTCGGATGCGTTTCCCCACGACGTGCTGATGGACCTCAATGGAGGGCTGTCATTTCGCAAGGGGTGTTATGTCGGCCAGGAGGTCGTGTCGCGAATGCAGCACCGAGGGACGGCGCGACGCCGGCTCGTCCAGATCGTTGCGGAGACGGCACTTCCGCCATCAGGCACGGATATCACGGCTGGCGGCAAGACGATCGGAACCCTCGGCACCGTTACGGGTCAATCCGGCCTCGCGATCGTCCGGACGGATCGTGTTGGTGCGGCGCTGGCGTCGGGAACGCCGCTACTGGCTGGGGATGTTAGCGTGACGGCGCAGCTTCCGGAGTGGACCGGCCTGTCCTTCCCTGCCGGCGACGAGGCGGAGCCTTGAGCGGCGCGAAGACACCGCGCGCCTGGCAGCGCATGCTTTCGGGGCGACGGCTTGACCTTCTCGATCCATCCCCGCTGGACATCGAGATCTCCGACATTGCCCATGGCCTGGCTCGAGTCGCTCGCTGGAACGGCCAGACTCGCGGAAATCACGCCTTTTCCGTTGCACAGCATTGCCTTGTGGTTGAGGAAATCTTCCGGCGCTGCAACGAAACCGACTGTCAAAGTCAGATGATGACGTTGCTGCATGATGCGCCGGAATATGTCATCGGGGACATGATCTCGCCGTTCAAGTCCGTGGTCGGCGGTGGCTACAAGACAGTCGAACACCGCCTTGAGGCGGCCATCCACCTCAGGTTCGGTCTTCCGGCGCATCCCAGCCGGGAACTGAAGACCCAGATCAAGAAGGCGGACACCGTTGCTGCGTTCTTCGAGGCAACGGAACTTGCCGGCTTTTCCACTGCAGAAGCCCTTAAATTCTTCGGTCAGCCGCGCGGCATCACGAAAGACATGCTGCCATTGGAGCCAATGCCCGCCCTTGACGCCCAGTCGCTGTTCCTAAAGCGGTTTTCGGAGCTCGACGCGCAGCGGCTGTCGGAGACGGCTCCATGACCGCCATCGTCGTGTGTCCGCTGGCAAGCATCGCGGAACTGGCCGTGCGTCATAAGGCGAGCCATCTGGTCAGCCTGATCGCGGAGAAACAGGATTTTCATCGCCCGGGCCTCATATCCCCTGAGCGACATCTCACGCTCAAGATGAACGACATCACCTTCGCGGGAACCGGAGACCTCGTGGCACCGGCGGAGGAGCATGTCGAACGGCTGATCGAGTTCGCGCGGCGATGGGATCGGAGTGCGCCGATCGTCATCCATTGCTGGATGGGCGTGTCGCGCTCTCCAGCCGCCGCCGTTATTGCTTCGCTTGCCGTCGATCCTGACGAGGATGACATGGCGCTGGCAGCACGACTTCGGGCCGTCGCCCCCCATGCCACGCCGAATCCTCGACTCATCGAATTTGGGGACCGTCTGCTCGGGCGGGATGGTCGACTGGTCAAGGCGATCAAGGCGATCGGTCGCGGCCGCGATACCGATGGCAGAGCCTCCTTCGTGTTGCCGCTTCGATCCGTGAAACGAGAAGATAACATCGCTGTCGCAAGAGCTTAGCGGAAGATCTGCAGGTATCTCCGCTACTTCCTTGACCTCTGCAGCACGTGCACCAAATACCGGTCGCGACGGTAAAGGAGCGCTCTGGCATATGGAACAAGCATCGGATTTTGTAGTCGCAACGCGCGCCGCACTGGCTCAGCTGACCGCCCTCGCCGTCCAGTATTCCTTCTCCGTCCTCGGCGCCATCATCCTCCTCGTCGTCGGCTGGATTGCGTCCGGATTGATAAGCCGCTGGGCTTACCGTGGTCTCTCCCGCATCCACGGCATTGACGCGACGCTGGCGCAATTCTTCTCCAACACCATCCGCTACGCGATCCTCGTCATCGTCGTGGTCATGGTGCTCGGCCAGTTCGGAGTGCAGACGGCGTCCATCCTTGCCGCCCTTGGTGCCATTGGCCTGGCGATCGGCCTTGCGCTTCAGGGCACCCTGCAGAATATCGCGGCAGGCATCATGCTCCTGGTGCTGCGCCCGTTTCGCGTCGGCGAATACATCGATACCGGAGACATCAACGGCATTGTTCAGGATATCGGGCTCTTTGCGACGGAGCTTAAAACCTATGACGGACTGTATCGTCTCGCTCCCAATTCCCTGCTTTGGAATGTGCCGGTGACGAACTACAGCCGCCTGACCACGCGCATGCACGACTTCAAGGTCGGGATCGCCTACGAAGACGATATCGACAAGGCGATCGGCATCATGCTGGACATCGTGCGCAAGGACGAGCGCGTGCTGGACACGCCGGAGCCGTCGGCTTTCGTCATGGAACTTGGTGACAGCTCCGTTGTCCTTGCCATGCGCTACTGGGCGAACAGCTCGGTCTGGTGGATAACAAGCCGCGACGTCACCAAGGCAGTGAAGGAAGCCTTCGACAAACAGGGCATCACAATCCCCTACCCTCAGGTTACCTACCACGCCCCATCCGGCGAGAGCGGAGCTCCGACATTGTTGCAGATGTCGGAGGAGCCGGGTTCGGCACGAACCTGACGGCAAGGATGCGGCGGAGCTTTTGCGCGAGGCTTCCGCTCCGCCGCCTTTATCAGTGCGCCATGGTGGAGCGGTGGGCCCAGCCTGTCATTCGCCGTTCGATCCACGCCATCAGCGCATACATTGCGATGCCTTCGACAGCGAGCATCAAGAGTCCGGCGAACACCAGGGGCACGTTGAACTGGCTTTGCGCAGAACTCATCATATTGCCGAGGCCGTAGTTCGAAGCCACGGTCTCGCTCAAGACGGAGCCGACAAAGGCGAGCGTGATGGCAATCTTCAGCGACCCGAAAAAGTACGGCATGGAGCGCGGGATGCCGACCTTCAACATGATGTCGATCTTGCGGGCGCCGAGTGCCCGCAGCACGTCCTCCGTCTCCGGCTCGATCGTCGCCAAACCGGTTGCGACGTTCACGACGATGGGGAAGAAGGAGATCAGGAATGCCGTGATGACGGCGGGGATGGTGCCGATGCCGAACCAGATTACCAGGATCGGGACGACAGCCACCTTGGGGATTGCGTTGAAGCCGATCATCAACGGGTAGAGCCCAGCATAGATTGTCTTCGACCAGCCGATGAAGAGGCCAATGGCGAGACCGCCGATGACAGCAAGCCCAAAGCCGAGAGTCGTCGTGAACAGCGTCTGCAGCGAGTTTTTCCAGATCGGCGACCAGTACTGCACGATCGCCTGGAATATCCGTGTGGGGGCCGGCAGGATGGTCACCGGCGTGTTCAACGCGATCACCAACAGTTCCCAGATGACGAACAGTCCAATGGTATAAAGCCAGGGTGCAGCCTTGACCCAATTGATCCGCAGCGGCGCAGGCTTTGCTGTTGCCACGGGTGAGACCTTTTCCGTTACGACCGTCATGCCACCATCCTCGCCGTGGCGATTTCGCCGTGGAGCTGATGCACGAGGTCGTTGAACTCCTTCTCGTACATGAGGTCGAGATCGCGCGGACGCGCGAAGGGCACGCGATGTTCCCGAACGATCCGGCCCGGCCGCGCGCTCATCACAAAGATCTTGTCGGCAAGGAAGGAGGCTTCCCGCAGGTCATGGGTAACGAGAACGATGGTTACCCCCTGGGCTGCATGCAGATCCCGGATGACGCACCATAGCTCTTCGCGGGTGAAGGCATCCAGAGCGCCGAAAGGCTCGTCCAGCATCAGCAGCTCCGGCTGGTGAATGAGCGCACGGCACAGGTTCGCGCGCTGTTGCATTCCGCCGGAAAGCTGCCAGGGAAACTTTGCGCCAAAACCCTTCAGCCCGACGAGTTCAAGGAGGTTCTCCGCCTGCTCCACATACTCCTTCTTGTTGGCGCGCAACCGGTGACGGTGCTTCTCGACGATCTCGAGCGGCAGGAGGATGTTTTCCAGCGTCGTGCGCCATGGCAGCATGGTGGGGTTCTGGAACGCCATCCCCACGATCGAGACTGGCTTTGTGACGTGTTGGCCGGCGACGATCACGGTGCCAGCCTGCGGAATATGCAGACCGGTGACGAGCTTCATGAGGGTCGACTTGCCGCAGCCCGATGGCCCGACCACTGCAGCGAAATCACCTTTATCGACCCGCATGGTGAGACCGGAAACGGCAAGCGTGCCGTCGGTGCCGCCGTAGCGCATGTCGACGTCGTCGATGGAAACGAGGTGCGACATGGCCCTCTCCCGATGTCAATGTCCGATGAAAGGGAGAGCGAGGATCGCTCTCCCCGATGCAGGTCAGGGGAGCATGCGCTCTTCTTTGGTCGGCAGGAAGCTCGGGTCGAAGACCTGTTGTGCTTTGACAGCTCCTTTGAGCCCCATGGACACTTTCAAGGTCTCGATGGATGCAGCGAGCCGCTCCATGTCGACGCCGCCAAAGCCGTTCTCGACGACATAGGGCGTCTTGATGTTCATGGCGTTGGCCATCGTCAATCGCTCTAATTCGATATCCGAATTGAGCGTTTCGTTGCGCTTCAGAACGGCCGCGACACCTTCTTCCGGGCTGGCTACCGCATCGGCAAACCCCTTGGCGAGTGCTCGCAGGAAGCCCTTCACGGCTTCGGGATTCTCAGCGGCGAAATCCGAGTTGACCAGCACCGAGTTGCCGTAGAGGTTGAGGCCATTCTCAGCCATCAGGATGGTGGCAATGTCATCGTCGGGAATGCCCTGCGCCTTCAGGTTCAAGATGACGGAGAAGGCGAAACCGAAGACTGCATCCACATCCCCCTTCGCCAGCATCGGCTCACGCACCGGAAAACCGATCGATTCGATGGTTATGTTGCTGTCATCAATCCCGGCGGCCTCCTTGAAGGCCTTCCACTGGGCAAAGGCGCCATCCGGCGGCGGTGCCCCGAGCTTCTTGCCTTCCAGCGACTTGGGATCTCCCGTCACACCGAGAGCTTTACGACCGACCACCGCGAAGGTTGGACGTTCATAGACCATCATCACCGCCTTGACCTTCTGGGTCGGGTCCTCGTCGAGGAACTTGATCAGCGAGTTGATGTCACCGAAGCCCATCTGGTAGGTGCCGGTGGAGACGCGCGGGATAGCTTCTACCGAGCCGTTGCCGCTGTCTATGGTAACGTCCAGCCCCTCTTCCTTGAAATAGCCCTTGTCGACCGCGAGCAGGAAGCCTGCTGCTGGTCCTTCGAACTTCCAGTCGAGCGTGAACTTGATGGCGGTATCGGCAAATGCCGGTACAGAAAGGCCGGTGGAGATGGCGAAGGCAGCGGCTGCTGCAAGCTTCGTCAGGTTTCGGCGCGTAAACATTCTTTCGTTCCCCTGCTGTTATGAATGGCGTCATTCAAAACTGCATTCGGAGATTTGCGCAAGCCTTATTTGCACACAATTTCGCCATTTAAGACGCAGCCTAATTTCGGGGCATCTAGCAAGGCAGATGGTCAGGGTTTAGGCAGCAGTGTCAGCCGCGACAACGTCTTCAATCGGTATCCGGATCTTGCAGCGTACCCCCTCTGGGGCATACTCCAGATCTGCTCCGCCGGTCTGCATATACTGCATGCTGCGCGTAATGACGGTTTGACCAAAGCCCTTGCGCGTCGGTGGCGAGACCGTTGGCCCGGCCACTTCTTCCCAATCCATCCGGAGGAATGGTTCATCACCGTGGCGCGCCACTCGGACCACCACGCGTCCCTGCTCAACAGACAACGCACCATATTTGACCGCGTTGGTTGCAAGCTCGTGGACCACCAGCCCAAGCGCAATGGCTGCACGCGGCGTCACCAACGCCTCTATGCCATCAACCGTGAGGCGAGCCTTCTTGCTGCCGATGAAAGGCTCGATCTCGGCGCCGATTACCTCTGCGATCGAAATGGACGACCAGGATCTATCAGCAAGCAGATTGTGAGTGGCGGCAAGCGCCTGAATGCGGCCTGAAAAGGCTGCCTGGAAGCCTTGCACCGTGTCTTCCGTGGAAGCCGTGCGCTTACAGATCGACTGCACAAGCGCCAGCGTGTTCTTCACGCGATGATCGAGTTCCCCCATCAGCAGTAGCTGTTGCTTCTCGGCTGCCTTTCGTTGCGATAGATCGACCATGGTCACCACGCAGCCGCTGACATCTTCGCTTCCGGCTCTCAGCGGCGCGGCAGACAGCAAGAGATCCTTCACGCGTGGCGCTGCGGGAGCGACTGCCTCTATACCCTGAACCGAGGTGCCACCGACTGCGAGCGAAATCAGATCGCTTGCCTGGAGAAGCCCGGTCGTCTCAAGCAGCGTGAGCGGGATCACGTCCTCGAACCGCTTGCCGATCGGATCTCCTGCGAAAATGGACGCGACGGCAGCGTTCGCATGCGTCACCACGCCGTCGAGATCGCAGACCACCACAGCTTCGTTTGCTGAAGCGATGATCGAGTGTGCCGCCCTTTCGGACGCTTCCGCGGCAGCGCCGCGCACGCGCGCGCTCACATCGGTGAACGTTACGGCGAGGCCCGTATTGACTCCGATCCTCAGCGGAGCGGCCGTGACCTGGAGATGAAGATCCTGGTGCTCGCGCGGGACCCGGATTTCCGCGGTCTTCTTGCTCGCCACGGCCTCCCGGATCAGCTGCGCGACAGTTTCGGCCTGCCGACCCAAAGCCTCCCAAAGATCCGCCGTATGAACAGCTCCAGCGGCAAGACCAAACAGCTCCGCCAGCGCCTTGTTGGCATAAAGCAGGCGTCCTGCCGTATCGAAGGCCGCAGCACCGAGATCCATTGCTTCCATGAAGGCGTGATAGGAAGCCGTCCCCCCTTCCAGGGTGAAAACCTCCTCCGCCTGACGCGACGGACGCACGATGAGCGCGTCCACTTCGCCATCCTGGATGGCGCGAAGCGTCTCCTCGGCCTCCTCAAGACGACGGCGCAATTCGGCAACCGTCGCCTCCTGCTGCGTGGGTTCCGTCATGGCTTCAGTTACCTACCTTGAGATGCACCAGCACCTTCTCCTGGTCCGAAAGATCTCCAATGATCTTGCGGATCGGCGTCGGCAGCTGCCGAACGAGTGTAGGGATGGCCACGATATTGTGCTCACGCGCGAGCTGAGGCGCACTCTTGAGGTCGATCACCTCGACCGCGTATTTTCCCGGCATGCTGGCGCAGATGCGCTCGAGATTCTCGATTGCCGCCACCGACTTCGGCGTCTGGCCGGCCACGTAGAGCACGAGCTTGAGGGGTTCTGCCGCCTCGCGGCCGACCTCTGTATTTTCCATCCTCGGGCTTCCTTATCCGCCTTACGCTCGGCGACTCTTTTCCATTGTGGCGCGATCAACCTGCGCCTGTTTCAGGTAATTTTCTTCGTTCTGGCGAAGTTGCGCCAACTCCAGCTCATCGGAAGCCAGATCGGCATTCAGCGCCTGAATCTCCGCCTTGAGCTTCTGGCGCCGCTTCTCGATCTCGGCAAGCCGCCTATCCGTCTCAGCGCTGCGCTCGGCATCAAGCCGGCGATCCTGAGCCTCCTGCGCACGACGCGCTGAGCCTGTCAGAGCCCGACCTTCGCCGATATAGGGCGGCAGGAGCCGGATGCCTTGGTCCGACATAACAAATTCTCGGACCTGATTGGAATGGGCGGTTCCACGGGCCTTCAAGAGGTAGAGTTCGCGATTGAACTCGCCGCTGCTCTCACGGTTGAGAAGCAGGATCCATGCGTCCATGAGAGACGACAATCCGACGTCCGTTTCGACGACGTCGCCCTGACCATGCGTCAGGTGCGTAAACACGCCAGTGATCCCGCGGAACTTGAGGAAATCCACCATGCGCAGCATCGTCGACTGAACTTCCAAGTGGTCGGCATTGCCGATGAAGGCCGAGATCGGATCCATCACCACGATCGTGGGCTTGAAGCGTGTAACCTCGCGCAGCATCACCGCGAGATGCATTTCCAGGCTGTAGAAGGTCGGCCGCGCGGCGATGTGACGGAACATGCCCTGCTCCAGCCACGGCTGCAGGTCGATGCCGATCGAGCGCATGTTGCGAATGGTCTGGTCGGGAGATTCCTCAAAGGAAAAGTATAGCGCCTTCTCCCCTCGCTGGCAGGCAGCCGCCGCGAAGCAGGCCGAAAGCGAGCTTTTGCCGGAGCCGGCTACACCGCTGATCAACACGCTGGAACCGCGATAGAAACCGCCACCTGCAAGCATCGCATCGAGATCGTCCACGCCGCTCGATATCCGATCCTCGAACACTTTGTGGTTCAAGCCGAGAGAACTTACAGGCAAAACGCTGAACCCGTCGCGGTCGATCAGGAATGGATACTCGTTCGTGCCGTGGGCAGTGCCGCGGTATTTCACGATCCTGAGGCGACGCGTCGAAACCTGGTTGTTGACGCGGTGATCGAGAAGCAGCACGCAGTCCGATACGTATTCTTCAAGGCCCTGACGGGTCAGGGTGCCGTCACCGCGCTCGCCGGTGATGACAGTCGTCATCCCACGCTCCTTCAGCCAGTCGAAGAGGCGACGGATCTCGGCGCGCAGAATGGCAGGGTTGGTGAACGCGGAAAAAAGGCTCTCTATCGTATCCAGAACGATGCGCTTGGCGCCCACCTGCTCGATCGCAAGCTCCAGGCGAAGGAAAAGGCCCTCCAGATCGTAGTCCCCAATCTCCGCAAGCTCCGATGGGTCCACGGCGATGTGCTCGATGAGGATCTTGCCCTCGTCCACCAGCTTGTCCATTTCGAAGCCAAGCGAGGCGACGTTGCTGACGATATCGGACGGCCGCTCCTCAAAGGTCACGAAGAGACCAGGTTCATCGAATTCCCGGGCGCCATTAAGCAAGAAGGTCGATGCAAAAAGCGTCTTGCCGCAGCCGGCTGAGCCGCAGACCAGTGTGGGGCGGCCCGTTGGGAGGCCGCCGAGCGTCAACTCGTCGAAACCGTCGATGCCCGTGAGTGATTTCTTGATACCGTTCAGGTCGTTCATCTGGTCCCAGCCCGCGCCCACGCTTTGCTTGTCACCTAAAGGATGGGACCCGATGGCGCAATTTCAATTTGACATGCCGGTGAAGCATTCATTGCCATCCATCCATTTCCGTTGTCCGGCATGGTGCTCATTCCTAAGCCAGAAGTAGACATGTATAAGCGTCGCTTGCATACGGGGACGACGCATGGAATTTCTGCTGCTCATTCTGATCGTGCTGGGCGTGGCCTGGCAGCGTAAGACGTCCAAGCGCCTGGCAAGCCTTGAAGACGCGGTGGCCGAACTCAAGGCGCGAAGTGGTGACAATCACTTTCCTGCCTCGCTGCAGGCAGCAACCAGCGGCGAAGCAACCGCATTGCCAACAACTTTGGAGGATGTTTCACAAGACGAGCCTGTTCCTGTTGAAGCGGCCGCACGCGAAGCAGTCTTGCCCGGACAGATGTCGGATACGCCAGCCGCTGCCGGGAAGGAGCGATCTGACGAGACATTTGAAAGCAGTCTCGGTGCACGATGGACGGTGTGGGTCGGCGGCATCGCGCTCGCCCTCGGCGGCATTTTCCTCATCCGCTATACGATCGAAAGTGGCGTATTGGGCCCGGAAGCGCGGCTGGTGCTGGCGGGTTTCTTCGGCCTTCTTCTTTTCGGCTCAGGCGAACTTGTTCGGCGCAGGGCACTTCCGCAGGTTTCGGCGCGCTATAGCAACGCGATGATCCCGGGGGCCTTGACGGCCGCGGGTGCCGTGACGCTGCTTGGCGCGACCTATGCCGCGCATGCCTATTATGGCTTTATTGGCTCCGCATCAGCTTTCACCCTGCTAGGCCTGATCTCGCTCGCCACCCTTGCCATCTCTCTCTTCCACGGACAGGCCCTTGCCGGTCTTGGTCTTGTTGCGTCCCTGATCACACCTGCGCTGGTTTCCAGCGCAGCACCCAATGCGGGGATCCTGTTTGGATTCCTCGCCATCGTCTGGCTGGCATCGGCCCTGGCGTCGCGGCTGCGCAATTGGTTGCGACTGCCAATGCTGGCCAATCTCGGTCTCGCCGGCTGGTCGATAGCCTATGTCTTCAACACCGATCCCTTCGACCCACTGCCACCGGTGTTCGCGCTCCTCACCATGATTGCCGGCACCGCCTTCGTCTGGCCTGGTTTCGGCTTCGGCCAACCCGACACGTCTGACGGAGGCTGGAGAAGGCTGATGCGTCGACGACCGCTCGGAATAAGCCTGGCGATATCGGTGTCGGTCCTTCTGCCGGCAATTGCCATCATGGCGGCATGGGATGCGGCCGCTGGCAATGCGGCGCTTGCCGCCGCTGCTCTTGTTGCAGCACTCTCCGTCCTGGGCTCCGGGCGACGCTATGCGGTGTGGCCGATGCTCTTCTCCGCCTTCGGTGCTGTCACGATTGTTGCGATTCTTGCACTCATACGTCTCGACTATACCCCAGTCAGTGCTGGCGAAGGCGCCCCGACTGCAACTCCATTCTTTGTCGAGGACATCGCGATCAGCCTGATCCTCGGCTCTGTCTTCACCCTGCTCGGCTTTGTGTTCTTGAGAAGACTGGGGCAAGAGGAGCAAAAATACGGGGCGATATGGGCCGTCCTGATGTCAGGCGTCCCGATCACCCTCGCTACGATCAGCTTCCTCAACTTTGGCCTTCTTTCACGGGACTGGCTGCACGGGCTCTACGGGCTGAGCCTTGGGGCTCTGCTCCTGGCGGGCGCCGTGTGGCAGTTCGAAGAAAAAATAAATGTTGGCTGGAGCCAGCGGGCACCGAACCTGCTGGTGCTTGGGTCATTTGCAGCCTTTGCCTTTGCACTTCATGCCCTGACCCAAGGTCTTGCAACAACGGTCCTGTTGGCGATCCTGGGCTTTGCCTATGTCGCAGCAACGAGATTGCGCGGCTGGGCTGCCTTGCCTTGGGCGATGGCTGCCGCCTTGCTGATCATCTTCGCCCGCATTGCATGGGACCCGACGCTGGTAGGCCCGGAAGATCTCTCCAAGACTCCGTTCTGGAATGAGCTTCTTGCCGGATACGGCATCCCTGCACTGTTTTCCGTTCTGTCAGCGTACGAGCTACGGCGTTGGCCAGGGGTGCGGGCTCGCAACTTCCTGCAAGCCCTCGCCTCACTCATGGTGATGATAGCGGTTGCCATCCTCGTGCGGCACGCGATGAATGGCGGAGTGCTCGATGACCGACTGCCAACTCTTGGCGAACAGTCGATCTACACGTTGCTGATGATCGGCTTTTCTGCTGCGCTGATGACCCTTGACCGGCAGGCGCCGAGCCCCGTCTTCCGTTACGGCTCAATGATTGCTGGGATCATCGCCACCATCAACGTGCTTTCGGCGCATGTCTTCGCACTGAACCCCTATTTCAGCGGCGAGAACACCGGCCCTTGGCCATTTGTGAACCTGCTCTTGATCGGCTACCTCCTTCCGGCACTCGCCTATGCGGGTCTTTCTGCCTACGCGCGCGACAAGCGGCCATGGCCATACGTTTCCATGCTCGCCTTCGCCGGCGCTGGCCTCGGTTTCCTCTGGGCAACCCTTTCCGTCCGGCGCTTCTGGCAGGGAGAGAACATTGCTGACTGGAAAGGCTTCCTTCCGGACGAGCCCTACACCTATTCCGTTGTCTGGCTTCTGATCGGCGTGGCGCTGCTCCTTCTCGGCTCCAGGTTCAACGCCAGAAGCCTGCGGCTCGCTTCGGCGATCCTCGTGATGGTAACAGTGGTCAAGGTCTTCCTGATCGACATGTCCAATCTCGAGGGCATTCTTCGGGCATTGTCCTTCATCGGCCTTGGCGCCGTTCTGATCGGCATCGGCCTGTTCTACCAGAAGGTGCTCGCGCGGACCCCGAGGCAAGAACCAGGTGGCTCTTTACCGGCAGAGACAAGAGAGCAATGACAACCACCGCCCTGGCCGCAGCCTTTGCGCCTTATGAACGATTGGCGCGCGCGCTCCTTCCGCAGGCGACGGAAGGAGACGACGGGTCGCACGATGCGGCGCACATCCTGCGCGTCTTTCGCAACGCCATGCGCATTCATGGCGTCGAGGGTGGCGATGGCCAGATCCTGACATCCGCAGTCTTGCTGCATGACTGTGTTGCCGTCGAGAAGAACTCTCCGCTGAGAACTCAAGCATCCCGGCTAGCAGCCGAAAAGGCCTCTGGCATTCTGAGGGGGCTCTCGTGGCACGAGGAAAAAATCTCCGCCGTTGCACATGCAATCACTGCGCACAGCTTCTCTGCCAATATTGAGCCGCAGACACTGGAGGCAAAAATCCTCCAGGATGCCGACCGTCTTGACGCCATCGGCATGGTTGGCGCAGCCCGCTGCTTCTACATCGCCGGGCGCATGGGATCTGGTCTCTATGATCCTGCCGATCCGCGGGCGAAACAGCGCCCGCTCAACGACAAGGCGTTCGCCATCGATCATTTCGAGACCAAGCTTTTCAAGCTGGCAGAGGGCTTTCAGACACCGACGGGACGTGCTTTGGCTGATGAGCGGCACGCGCGCCTGAAGCACGTGCTGGATATGTTTTTAGACGAAATTTGAAGGTTTCCATGCAGGTCAGTGCACTCCACCTCTATCCCATGAAAAGCGGCCGCGGCATTGCGCTGAGCGAGGCCGACATCGGACCGGAAGGCATTCCAGGTGACCGGCGAATGATGCTTGTCGAGGCAGATGGAAGCTTCATCACCCAGCGGGACCTGCCCTTGCTCGCGAAGCTGACGGTCACGCCGGAGCAGGCCGTAACCCGGATCGCTTTTGATGGCGAAGACGAGATCAAGGTGTCGCATCCCCCGGTGGATCGGCGGATGGACGTCGTGATCTGGAAGTCGCCGGTCAACGCAGCGGTGGCGGATGAGGCGACCAACGCAAGGGTTTCGTCCTGGATCGGCCGGGACGTCCGGCTTGCCTTTTTCGACGCCCACTCACAACGTGAGGCAAGCGCAGAATGGGCCGGCGACGGCACGCCTGTGACGTTTGCCGACGGGTATCAGATCCTTGTCACCACCACCGCTTCGCTTGCGGCGCTGAATGCCGACATGGCGGCTCACGGTGAGGCTTCTGTGGGGATGGACCGCTTCCGCCCCAACATCGTGGTCGAAACGGAAGAGGCCTGGGTTGAGGATCGCTGGAATGCGATCGAGATCAACGGCGTCGTCCTGGACCTGGTGAAGCCTTGCGCGCGGTGCATCATGACCACCCAGGACCAAATGAGCGGATCGCGGGAAGGAGCAAGCCCCATGCCTGCGATGGGACGTATTCGCATGTCGGCTGACCGGCGAGTTCCCGGGCCTCTGTTCGGCTGGAATGCTGTGCCGCGGACAAGCGGGCGCGTCCGCCTCGGCGACGCTGTACGGGTACTGGGTTTGCGGGAAGCAGCGTGGCCGATGAAACATCCATGATTTTTCGGTTGCCATCACCCTGAAGAACGTTATCTTGACCGCAGGTTGTCAGACAACCTGCCAGCCTCTTTCCACCATCATCTCCCGGAAAAGTCTGGCGCATGGCCATCGCATGGATTTTTGCCGCATGACATCTCGGGCGACCGGCCTCGCATTCGCGCTTCTGGCAGTAACCATCTTCTCCATCCAGGACGGCGTCTCGAAGCATCTGGCCGACAGCTATCCCGCGATCTTCATTGCGATGATGCGGTATTGGGCCTTCGCCGCGTTCGCGGTGGTGCTGGCCAGCCGCTCCAGCGGTGGCGTAACTGCCACCGCCAGCACCCGTCGGCCGGTGTTGCAGGTCCTGCGCGGCGTGCTGCTTGCGGTACAGATCGTCGTCGCCATCACGTCCTTCGCGACGGTCGGCCTTTCCCAGAGTCAGGCCGTCTTCCAGTCCGCGCCACTGCTCGTTGCGTTGCTGTCAATGCCGCTCCTTGGGGAGCGAGTCGGATGGCGGCGATGGACGGCGATCATGATCGGGTTCATCGGAGTCATCCTGATCCTCAAACCGGATGCAGGCGGTTTCGACCTGCACACATTGCTGCCCATGGCGGGCGCGGTGCTCTACAGCCTCTATTCCATTACCACCCGGCTTGCCAGTCGCACTGACACCGCCACAACGAGCTTCTTCTATTCAGGCG
>JAEWOP010000209.1 GCA_023399635.1 Pseudomonadota bacterium | reverse complement strand
GCCAAGGAAGGACTGGATCGCGAGGACGATAACGACGGCTCCAACGAGCCAAACGATGCTGTTCATTTCTATCTCCTACTTGCTGGATTTGAACCTGTGATCAAGCCATTCCGACGAGATTGAGAATTGCGATCACGATGACCACCGCGCCAACCAACCACACGATGCTGTACATGCGTCTCTCCTGTGTTTCTCGGCAAGTGAACGGTGGCACGCGAAAAAGGTTCCAGCCCTTCCCATGCTGGGAACATTTGCCCAAACGCGGTGTTGACGGTCCGATCTGGTGCTTGCGCGCCGCGTGAGGATGGGAGGGGAAATGGCGGACCAGAACCATCGCAAGGCAGAGGTAAACCCGACACGGCCGCACGTTGTCATCGTCGGCGCGGGGTTCGCCGGGCTGGCGTGCGCACGCGAATTGGGCAACCAGAGGATCGACGTGACGGTGATCGACCGTCGCAACCATAACCTGTTCCAACCGCTTCTCTATCAGGTCGCCACAGCCGCACTCTCTCCTGCTGACATCTCGGAACCGATCCGACGCACGCTTGGCCGCTATGGAAATATCCGAGTTCTCCTCGGAGAGGTTGTCGGTGTCGACGTGCTCGCAAAGACCGTGCTGCTGGATGACGGTATTGCTCTGGATTTCGATTACCTCGTCATCGCGACCGGGTCTGAGTACAACTACTTCGGCAATGATGATTGGCGCGCTTGGGCTCCTGGCCTGAAGACGATCCACGAGGCGCGTCTCATCCGACAGCGATTGCTCCTCGCGTTTGAGAAGGCCGAGCTTTCACAAGACCCAGAGGAAAAACGGGCTCTTCTTACCAGCATCGTTATCGGCGGCGGCCCGACGGGAGTGGAAATGGCCGGAGCCATTGCTGAACTCGGCAAGTTCATGATCACCCGCGACTTCCGCGATCTTTCGCCCGACCTGTTCCAGGTCATCCTGATCGAAGCCGCCCCGAAGATCCTCGCGGCGTTCCCCGAGGATCTGGCGAACTATGCACAACGGTCATTGGCAAAGGCAGGTGTCACCGTTTTAACCGACACCCCGGTGGAGAAGATCACCAAGAACGAAGTGGTCGCTGGCGGACGCACATTCCGGACTGGCTGCATTGTCTGGGGTGCAGGCGTCAAGGCTTCCCCGGCGGCAACCTGGCTGGGTTTGGAAGGCAAGGCGGGAGGCCGTATTCCGGTCAACCCTGACCTTTCGGTGTGCGGCATGGACGGGGTCTATGCGCTTGGCGATACCGCACTCGGACTTGACGATCAAGGAAAGCCCCTCGCCGCGTTGGCGCAGGTTGCCAAGCAGCAAGGCGAATACCTCGGGCACGCACTGAAGGCGAAGCTCTTGGAAGGGCGCACGCCCGAGCCTTTCCGGTTCCGTGACCGTGGGAACACTGCGGTGATCGGACGCAATGCGGCCATTTTCGACTTCGGCACCTGGAAAATGAAAGGCCGGCTTGCATGGCTCCTCTGGGCCATCGTGCACGTTTATCTACTCGTCAACTTCGAGAAGCGCCTGCTTGTCAGCATCCAGTGGGTCTGGCGCTACGCAACGCGTCAGCGGGGCGCTCGTTTGATTGACGAGAATGCTCACGTCGTGGTGCCCGCATCAACGCAAAGGACAGAAACATGAACACTGCAAACCCTCAACTGGAAGGTCTCTATCTCGCTCTCGCCTCCATCAACCGACTTCTGGTGAACAAAGGGCTGGTCACTCACGAAGAACTGCAACGGGCGCTGCAGGGCGCTGAACAAACGGTGCTGGACGACGGACAGCCACTGGGTGTCTCCTCATCGCACCAGAAGGCAGTCGCGTTCCCGATCCGGGTCCTGCTTCTTGCCAACGAAGCCTCAGAGCGTGGCGAGGCGTTCGACTTCGAAGATCTCGCTCGCGAAGTCGGCCGCCGCACCTGAGGCATCCGCGGATGTCTGAGAACTCATCGACTGGGACAAGCCCCACACTGCCGACAGATGGAGCATGGGATGCCACGCTTTCGCTACTGCGGGAGGGCTATCATTTCATCCCCAATCGGTGCCGCCGGCTTGACAGCGACATCTTTCGAACTCGACTGACGCTGACCGATGTCATCTGCATGCAAGGGCCTCGCGCGGCAGAATTGTTTTATGGGGACGCGCCGCTGACACGTCGGCAGGCAATGCCGCAGACAGTGCTTCGGCTCCTCCAGGACAAGGGCAGCGTGCAACAACTGGACGGTGCGGCGCACCGCCATCGCAAGGCGCTCTTCGTTTCCATTCTGACCGCCCCCCACCAGGTCGAGCGGCTCTCGCGAATATTCCAGGAAGAATGGATTGCGAGGCTCTCTTTCTGGCAGAAACAGAAACAGGTTGTTCTGTTTGATGAGGTGAACCTCATTCTCACACGCGCGGCCTGCCGATGGGCAGGCGTGCCGACCGACGACGATCATGCAATGACGGGCGAGCTGTCCGGAATGATAGAACATGCCGGCCATTTCCGCCCCTCGACATTGGCCGCGCTATGGCGGCGCCGTCACACGGAGCGCCATGTCCGAAAGCTTGTCGAGCAAATCCGTTCTGGTCACCTCGCGTCTGAGAACGACCTGCCGATCCACCGGATCGCCACCTTTCGAGACATGGACGGCGAGGCTTTGAGCGCCCAAACGGCGGCCGTCGAGATGATCAACATGCTGCGCCCGATCGTGGCCGTGGGCCGCTTCGTTACCTTTGCGGCGATGGAACTGCATAAGAAGCCCGAGTGGAAATCACTTCTGAATGAGGCGCCAGATGAAGCTCTGGAGCGATTTGCGGAAGAAATCCGCCGAGTGAGCCCGTTCTTCCCCTTTGTCGGTGCGCGAACACGGGAGGAGGTTCGTTGGCGAGGACATGTGTTCCCTAAGGGCCAGTGGCTGCTTCTGGATCTCTACGGTACCACGCATGATCCGCAGCTGTTTCCGAAGCCGGAGGAAATCGAGTTACAGCGTTGCCTTTCCTGGCGTGATCAGGGCTACGACTTCATCCCACAAGGCGCCGGCAAGGTGGCCACCAGCCATCGTTGCCCCGGAGAGATGGTCACCGTCGAATTGCTGAAGCAGTCGGTAAGGCATCTGATCGGAGACATGGACTACCGCGTTCCCCGGCAGAACTTCTCTGTTAAGATGAACCGGGTACCCACTCTTCCTGAAAGCGGCTTCGTCATGGAAGAGGTTCGGGCGCGGCCCCGCAACTGAGCCGCGCCCAGCAACTTAAAGAATTGGCTTTCCGCCGGTAACGGCAATCGTTGCACCCGAAACGTAGCTAGACCTTGGATCAGCAAGCATCACATAGGCGGTGGCCAGTTCCGCAGGCTGCCCGGGACGCTGCATCGGCACCTGCTTTCCGAACTGTGTCAACCGCTCGCCAGTCATCGTCGATGGAATGAGCGGTGTCCAGATCGGACCCGGGGCGACGGCATTGGCCCGGATTTCCTTTTCGGCCAGCAACTGTGCAAGGCCGGCAGTGAAGTTCTGGATGGCGCCCTTTGTGGTGGCATAGGCCAAGAGCGTCGGGCTCGGAGAATCCGAATTGATCGATGCAGTATTGATGATCGAACTGTTCGGCTTCATGTGCGGCACCGCCGCCTTGGTCAGGTAGAACATTGCATGGATGTTGACGCGGAATGTCAGTTCCCATTCCTCATCGGTGATGTCCTCGATGGAAGACAAGGTCGCCTGGTGCGCCGCATTGTTGACGAGGATGTCGATCCCGCCAAGCTCGCTCACCGCCGTTTCGATGATCTTGCGGCAATGGTCGGCCGACTGGATATCCCCGCGCACAAGAACTGCCTTGCGTCCCGCTTCCTCGACAAGACGCTTCGTCTCCTGCGCATCGTCGTCTTCCTCGAGATAGGAGATCAGGACATCTGCTCCTTCCCGGGAATAGGCAATGGCAACCGCTCGTCCGATCCCGCTGTCGCCTCCGGTAATGACAGCCTTGAGACCGCTCAGCCGACCAGAGCCGCGATAGCTTTCTTCCCCATGATCGGGGATTGGATCCATGTCCTTTGTGCGGCCAGGCATCGGCTGCGTCTTCTCGGGAAACGGCGGCTTGGGATAGTGGCTCATAGTAACCTCTGCGTTTGCTGATGGGTGCCTTTCCAACCGCAGGCCCTGCGCTAGGTTCCATAGAGGCGTCAGATGTGTAGCCAACCAGCTACATCTTCATCATTAACTTCAGCAGCAATGTCTTCTTCCGGAACTCTCCGCTTCCGTTTGTGTTTCACGGCATCTGCTTTGCTACCGGAGGGTGGTGGTGGGCGCGTATGTGCAAGGAGAGGACAGTATGGACATCGTAATGATTGGAGCGGGCTATGTCGGTTTGACCACCGGTGCCTGCCTTGCGGAACTCGGCCATCGTGTCACCTGCGTGGACAACGATGCTTCCAAGGTCGCCAGGCTGAAGCGCGCCGAGATCCCGATCTATGAGCCCGGTCTGTCCGAACTGATCGGCAAGCATGTGGCTAACGGAAAGCTGTTCTTCTCCGACCAGCTTGATTTGGTCGCTCCCCAGGCTGACGCCGTCTTCATCGCCGTAGGCACGCCATCGGCTCCGGATGGAGACATCGATCTGACTTACGTGAAGAGCGCGGCGGCGGGTGTCGCTCCTTTGCTCAAGAAGGGCGCGGTGATCGTGATCAAATCCACGGTCGTCGCCGGGACGGCAAAGATGGTGCGCGAGTTGGTCAGGGAGGTACGAGGCCGCGACGACGTCCACATTGCCTCCAATCCAGAGTTTCTCCGCGAAGGATCAGCCATCGAGGATTTCCTTGAGGCCGACCGTATTGTCGTCGGTTCCGACCACCCGCAGGCAGAGGATGTTCTGGCGGAAATCTATGCGCCGTTGCGGGCGAAGGGCATCCCCTTCATCACCACCAACACCATCAATGCAGAAATGATCAAATATGCCGCCAATGCCTTCCTGGCATTGAAGATCGGCTTCATCAACGAGGTGGCCGATCTGTGCGAAGCAGCCGGCGGCGATGTCGCGGCAGTTGCAGAAGGCATCGGGCTTGATGGTCGCATTGGTCGCGCTTTCCTCAATGCTGGTCCGGGTTTCGGCGGCTCATGCTTCCCGAAGGACACGCGGGCCTTCGCCGCGACCGGTCGCCGGTTTGGCCGACCCCAGGCAATCGTCGAAACGCTGATCGACCGAAACGAAGCGCGGAAGGTCGCGCTTGCCGAACGCATCCTTGCCGAGTTGAAGGAAAGCGGCAGCAAGCGGGTGACGGTGCTGGGAACAGCGTTCAAGGCCAATACGGACGATGTCCGCGATTCCGCCGCACTTACGATCATCCCGCTTCTCGTGAAAGCCGGGGCAAAGGTCACCGCGCATGATCCCAAGGCGCGCCATGAGACCGAACGCCTGGTGGAAGGCATTACCTGGGCCGACTGCCCTTACGACGCGTCAAAAAAGGCTGATGCCGTGGTCATCCTGACGGAATGGAAGGAATATGCAGAGCTTGATCTGGCAAGACTTGCGAAGTCCATGAGTGGTCGTACTGTGGTGGACTTCCGAAACCTCCTTGAGCCGCAGGCAGTTTCAGCGCAAGGCCTGAAATATGTCAGCACCGGCCGCAAGGCGCTTGCCCCTGTTCAAAGCCTCGATACCCGCCGCAGCGGTGCTGGCATCGGTACCTGGAAGGAAATCGCCGCCGCGCCAGCCTGATGTCGCGACGGCCCATACAAGAAGAGGGGGGGGGCGGAGCCCCG
>JAEWOP010000009.1 GCA_023399635.1 Pseudomonadota bacterium | reverse complement strand
CTTGGGATTAGTCAGCCGAGGACATGATTTCCACGAAGCGCTCCTGGGCAGCTTCGGGAGTCATCGAGGTGCTGGAGAAGAACTCCGTCATCAGGTCCTGCTTCTGGCTCTGCGAGTCTGGCGAAAGCAGCTGGTCCGTGCTGGTGAGCGCGTTGCCCTGGGCAACGATTTCCAGCCCCTTCTTCATGCAGTCGTTGGCAGTCGCGAGATCTACGTCGCCGCGGACTGGAAGCGAGCCCTTCTTCAGGTTGAAGGCAACCTGGGTTTCTGGCGCAACCAGCACTTCAGCCAGAGCGTCCTGAGCCTTGGCCCCCTCCTCATTGTTCAAGACAGGAAAGTAGAAGGCATCGCCGCCGGTCGTGATGTACTGGCTGACGCCAAGACCGGGAAGGCAGCTATAGTCCTCGCCGGCTTTCATCCCGGCGATCTGGAACTCGCCCTGCGCCCAGTCACCCATGACCTGGCCTGCAGCCTTGCCGGTGATCACCATGTTGGTCGCCTGGTTCCAGTCCTGGACATTGGTGCCGATGGAAAGTTCGCGAGCCTGTGCCGCGGCCTCGAAGATCTTGGCGACCTCGGGACCAGCCGCAGCCTCCGCGTCCTTCTCGACATACACCTTCTCGTGCAACTCCTTGCCGCCGAGCGCCAGGAGCAGGGTATCGAAAAGGCCGTTCGCCTGCCAGGCCTGACCACCAAGCGCCAGCGGATGGATACCCGCTTCCTTCAGCTTTGGACCTGCGGCGACGAACTCGTTCCAGTCCTTCGGCACAGGCACGCCAGCCTTTTCGAAGGCCGCGTTATTGAGCCAGAGCCACTGCCAGGAGTGGATGTTGATCGGGACGCAATAGATCTTCCCGTCAATGGTGCAGCTTTCGAGCAGGCTGGCAGGTTTGATGACGTCCTTCCAGTTGCCCTTTTCCGCAACGTCAGTCAGGTCGCGCATCAGGCCGGCCTCAACCAACTCCTGCGCCTGACGACCGTGATTGAACTGCGTGGCGCCCATCGGGTCGCCACCGGTGATGCGGCTGATCATGATCGGACGGGCAGTGCTGCCGCCACCCGCAATCGCGCCGTCTACCCATTTGTTGCCTGTAGCGTCGAAAGCCTTGGCGAATTCACTGACCGCGGCAGCCTCGCCGCCCGAAGTCCACCAATGCGTCACTTCGAGATCCGTCGCCTGGGCAACAGCCACAGGCAGCGCGATTGTTGCTGCCAAAGCGGCAGTCAGAGCGCGAAAAATCATGAGTCTCCTCCCTCACTGAAACGTTGCCGTAAAAAGCTAAGCGAAACTTGGCGGACACGCAACAGGGCAACGATAAAATATGAATAACACCCACAAAAACAACCTCAAGATGTAGCCAACAGTAGAGGAGGAATGAACAACCACATGAGACAAATGATTGAAAAGTCTTGATTGGCTGTCCTTCTGATAGGAATCCGCTCGCGCCCGCACAACTCATTGCTGCACCTGCGTCCTGCAACCACAGCAAGGCATGCAGACACGGCTGTTGATATTTTTTCTCGACAAGTTGCCTGTATCGTTTCAGTTTGGCGCGTAAGCATGCCGGTTTTGGAGGAGGCATTCGCTTCAGCTCAGAGAATTGTGTATCTCGGGCAAGAGCGAGTGGCAGGGAATGGACGAGCACATCAACAAGGGTACGAGCAAGGCGGTTTCGGCTGGGCAGGAGCGTCCGACCTTAAAAACGATCGCCTACATGACCGGCCTTGGTATCACCACGGTCTCGCGTGCGCTGAAGGATGCGCCGGACATCGGGGCCGATACGAAGGAACGTGTGCGCCTTGTCGCAAATCAGCTGGGCTATCAGCCGAACCGCGCCGGTGTTCGCCTGAGGACCGGCAAGACCAATGTGATCGCCTTGGTGCTGAGCATCGAGGAGGAACTGATGGGCTTCACCAGCCAGATGGTCTTCGGCATCACGGAAGTCCTGGCCGGCACCCAATACCACCTCGTCCTGACGCCGCATTCGCACCAGAAGGACCCGATGGTGCCAGTCCGCTACATCCTCGATACGGGCTCGGCGGACGGGGTGATCATATCGCGCATTCTCCCGGACGACCCACGCATCCGCCTGATGAGCGAGCGGAACATGCCGTTTGCTACGCATGGTCGCAGCGACATGGGCATCGTCCACCCGTTCCACGACTATGACAACGACGCCTTTGCACATCAGGCAGTCGAAAGGCTGGCGAGAAACGGCCGCAAGCGCATCGCGCTCCTACCTCCGCCCAGCACGCTGTCCTTCTATCTACATAGCCGCAACGGCTTCGAGCGCGGCCTCCACGACTTTGGCGTGACGGAAGTACCAATGGGACGCATCACGACGGAAAGTTCGCTTGAGGACCTGCGAGCCTATGTCGAAGCGATGATGAGTTCCAGGAACGCGCCAGACGGGATCATCTCGCTCAGCGGCAGTTCCACGATCGCCATGGTCGCGGGCATCGAAGCCGCAGGCAAGGCGCTCGGGCGGGATGTCGATCTGGTTTCGAAACAGTCAGCCGACTTCCTGAACTGGATCCGACCAGAGATCTATACGGTGAACGAGGATGTGCGTCACGCCGGTCGCGAACTCGCCAAAGCCTTGATCGCCCGCATCGACGGCATTGCGCCCGAATTGCTGCAAAGCATCAGCAAGCCCGCGTGGTCCGCCATGGGACCGAAATCCTAGTTCTCGCATCGTTCGTCTCTACCAGTACATGAAAAACCCGCCTCAAGGGCGGACTTTCATTCGCTTGTCTGCCTGTCAGATGAAATCGTTCAAGCCACTGCCCCAAGGGCCGTGGTGCTTGTCGACACCATCGATGCGATCAAACCCATGTGCGCCGAAGAAGTCGCGTTGAGCCTGAATCAGGTTCGCCGTACCGCGCCCACGGCGGTAGGAATCGAAATACGACAGCGCCGACGAAAGCGCGGGAACCGGCAGGCCGGACAGCGCAGCATACGACACGACCCGCCGAAGAGCCCCGTCCGTGTCCTTGACCATCTGCGAGAATGCCGGCGTCACGATCAGGTTCGCAACATCCGGATCCTTGGTGAAGGCAGTCGTGATTTCGTCGAGGAATTGCGACCGGATAATGCAGCCGGCGCGCCAGATCCTGGCGATGGTCGGCATCGGAAGCTTCCAGCCATATTCATCCGACGCCGCCGACATCACTGCGAACCCCTGCGCATAGGCGCCAATCTTTGCGGCAAGCAGCGCGTTTTCCAGGTCGTCGATGAAGGCGGCGCGATCAGCGGGTGCTGCGGCGACCGGCGGGAGGCCAAAGATAGTCTCGGCGGCTTCACGTTCGCTCTTTTGCGACGACAGGATGCGTCCGGCCACGGCCGCCTCGATGGCGGTGGCGGCAACACCCATGTTCTGAGCCTCGATCACCGACCACTTGCCGGTCCCCTTCTGGCCGGCGCGGTCCACAATCATGTCCACCATCGGTTTGCCAGTGACCAGATCCTTCGCCCTCAGAACAGTGGCCGAAATCTCGGTGAGATAGGAATTCAGGCGCCCTGTGTTCCACCGGGAGAAGACCTCACCGATCTCGGTTGCAGTCATGCCCAGTCCATCACGCAAAATGCCGTAGATCTCGGCGATCATCTGCATGTCGGCGTATTCGATACCGTTGTGGATCGTCTTGACGAAGTGGCCAGCACCGTTTTCGCCAAGCCAGGCGACACATGGTTCGCCGTTGAACTTCGCGGAGATGGAGGTCAGCACCTTGTCGACGCGTTTCCAGCTCTCTTCCGTGCCCCCGACCATGATCGACGGGCCGTGGCGGGCCCCTTCCTCACCGCCGGAAACACCCATGCCGATAAAGGTGAGCCCGCTGTCCTTCAGATTGTCGAACCGCCGCATCGTATCGCGGAAATTGGCGTTGCCGGCATCGATCATGATGTCTCCGGCTGACAGGTAAGGCTTCAGCGCCTCCATCTGCTGGTCAACCGGATCGCCTGCCTTGATCATGATGATGATCGGCCGCGGCGGACGAATGGCGGCTACGAATTCCTCAAGCGTCTCGCAGGGAATGAGTTGACCCTGCAGATCGCCTGCCTCGGCGAAGAACTTCTGCGTTGCCTCCGGCGTGCGGTTGAAGACCGCGATGCGGTTGCCTTTTTCGGCGATGTTGAGAGCAAGGTTCGAGCCCATGACGCCGAGCCCGATGAGGCCGATTTCTGCCTGTTCCACCGATATATCTCCGTTTGAATTCCGGCCGCTGTTTTGGCACCGGGATTATCAAACGGCAAGGCAGAAACAGCCAAATGATATCCGCTTGTCAGACAGCGGGATGATCATCGTCGTCTTCGATAGCACGCCAGGCTGCCCCATCCAGATCCTCATATTGACCGCTTTTCAGCGACCAGAGGAATGCGAGCAGGCCCAATGCGCCCAAGAACAGAGCGATAGGAATGAGGTAGACGAGCATGTTCATGCCAGCTGCGCCTCCCCTGCAGTGATCTGGTTTCTGGTCGGCTGAAACGTTTCCAACCGCTCCGGCCGTGCCATCCGGTTCAGCCTCAGGGCATTGGCAACAACGATGATGGACGACGTCGACATCGCAACCGCGGCGATCAGGGGCGTCGCGAGGCCTGCGAGCGCAATGGGAACTGCAATCACATTATACCCGATCGCGAGCGCGAAATTCTGACGGATCAGGCGCCCCGCCTGACGTGAGATGTCGATGGCAACGGGTACAGCGTTGAGGCTGTCATGCATGAAAACGAAATCTGCCGCCTGGCGCCCCACATCGGCAGCCGTTGCCGGAGCAATAGACACATGGGCGGCAGCAAGTGCCGGAGCGTCATTGATACCGTCTCCCACCATGAGAACCTTGGCGCCCTGCCGGCTCAATTCAGCGACCACGTCGACCTTGCCTTTCGGTGCGAGCTCCGCCTGCCAAAAAGGCACGTGCAGTTTTTGAGCGAGAGATTCGACCACCGACGTCCGGTCGCCGGACAGAATACCTGTTCGGATGCCAGCGCGGTGGAGCGTGTCCAGCGCTTCGGTGGCATTGGGTCGCAAAGCATCTTCGAACTGGAAGACCGCAAGCTCCGTGAAGTCCAGCGACAACACAACTTCGGGCGCTGCACCATCATCAGCGCTTGTGCCACAGGCGAAGCGGCGGCTACCCAACCGGTAGCAGCCTTCCTTCGTACACGCCATCAGCCCCTGACCTGGCAGTTCCTGGACATCTTCGAAACGAGAAGCACCGGGAGCATTCCGGTAGATCGCCTGCGAAAGCGGGTGGCGGGAATGCATGGCCAGCCCCGCAGCAAGCGCAAGGTGGGATGGCTCAAGCTCCCGAGCGTTTATCAGACGGGGCCTGCCAAGCGTCAGTGTGCCTGTCTTGTCGAACACGGCCGCGTCGACCTCCGCAAGTCGTTCCATGGCTGAGCCATCCTTGACCATGATGCCGTCTCGGAACAGGCGTCCTGCGGCAACGACCTGAACCACCGGAACCGCAAGTCCTAGGGCGCACGGACACGTGATGATCAGGACCGCAATGGCGACCAGCATCGCGTGCTTCCAGTCGCCGCCCAGGATGCCCCAGCTGAAGAAGGCGATGAGTGCCAGAAGATGAACGGCCGGCGAGTAAAGCTGTGCAGCACGATCGGCAATCCGGCGATAGCGTGCTCTGCCCCCTTCTGCCGCTTCCATGAGCGCTATCACTTCCGCCAGAAAGGAGTCTTTCGCGGCAGCCTTCGCAAGGACCGTCATTGGACCCGTGAGGTTGAGCGTACCTCCTTGAACCGTGTCTCCCACGCTCACACCAGCTGGTGCGCTTTCGCCATTGACGATTGAGAGATCGACATCACTTCTGCCGCTCTCCACGATCGCGTCCACCGGAATCCGCTCACCAGCGGCGACCATCAGCCGATCTCCCGGCCGGATCTCCTCCACCGGCCGATATTCACGTCCTCCGGTCGCCGTCAGAACCATGGCACCCCGTGGCGACAGCCGCGCAAGTCCGCTGATGGCAGACCGCGCGCGGTCGCGCATGATGTGGTCCAACGTGCGACCGATCAGCAGGAAGAAGAGCAGGGAAACAGTCGCATCAAACCATGCGTGCTGCCCGTGATGCATGGTCTCCCAAAGAGAGACGGCGTAGGACAGCGTGATCGCAAGCGCGATCGGGACGTCCATGTTTGTGCGACCATGGCGAATAGCGGTCCATGCGGACTGATAGAAGAAACGACCGGCATAAACGAGCGCCGGTGCAGCGATCATGGCCGAGATCCAGTGAAACAGATCGCGGGTTGACGCTTCAGCACCCGACCAGACGGACACGGACAAGAGCATGATATTGGTGGCGGCGAAGCCCGAAACGGCAACAGCACGGATCAACTCGCGCTGCAGCTTGTCGTCGGCCTCTGCGCCGTCGGCGAAAAGGTGCGCGTCATAGCCCGTGGCCTCGACGATCGTGCGCACCAGCCGAATGGGGTCGGTCCGGACGTCGTCCTGACTTTCTTTCCAGATCACGGACACGCGCCTCGTGGAGAGATTGACCCGCGCCCGCACAACCTCCGGCAACGCCTTCAGCGCCTTCTCGATGGTGGTTATACAGGTGCCGCAATGAATGCCGGGGACGCTCAGATCAGTCTGCCGCAAACCCGGCTCCACAATCCGGCTGGAGAGCAGCAGCTCTTCCGATGACGGCAAGGCATGCGCAAGGCGGTCTAGTTCGAGAGCGCCTTCGGTGCCGGGTGCACAGCAGGTCGTCATGGCGCGGCTCCCTGCACGGCGACACGCTCGGTGTGGTGGAGGATCCGCCTGCCCGCCAGGGTCGCATCCGCCTCGACTATCCAAGCGCCTGGCGAGACCTGGTGATCAAGCTGGAACAGGCCAGCACCTTTGGCTTCAAGCACAACGGAGAAATCCTCACGTTCCCCCACCGGCCGTTTGAAGTTCAACGTCATGACATCTGCTTCAACGGGCGCCCCGTTCGGCTGACTGATGCGATATGCGATCTTGCCGTCTTCTATGGTGATGTGGCCAGCTACACCCGTGGCAGCAAGCGCCTTGGCTTCGGCAACCCTGCCGTTGAATTGCTGGCTGGCGATGTAGGTGTTCTTCACGACCAGGCCACTCCATGTGTGGGTCGCCTGCCAGGCCATGTAGAAGTTCACGGAAATAATCGTACCGAAGAACAGGACCATCACGGCCGTCATGTGCCAGCCCGTGAAAATGAAAGGCTTCTGTGGGGACGGGCTCAATTGCTGACCTCCGGCGCGTTGAAGGTTGTCGTATAGCGGTCGCGTTCGTGGCTGGACGGATCTTCGGCAACAAAGATCAGATCGTCCTGTGTTCCGGCGATGGCGTCCCCTGGCAAGGTCACGAACACCTTTAGAGCGGTCGCTTTGTCGGGATCGAGAGGCACTTCGAACACTCGGTTATCACCGCTGGTCAGTCCGTTGATCTTCATCTTCGCCTCCGGCAGCCCCTCAACCGATAGAAGAATCGTCCTTGGCTCGGGGATCATGTTCAGCAGCCGGATCGTATAGCCGTTGCGGATCGACCCGTTAGACTCCAGCACGTATTGCGGGTTGCGGTCGTGGATGACGTTGAGTTCAAGCCTGTCGCGGCTCAGCAACGCGACGAGAAGTCCAACGCCCACAGCCGACCACACCAAGGCGTAGAGCAGCGTGCGCGGACGGAATATTATGCGCCAGTTGAAGTGACGCACTGCGTCAACAAACATGCCGTCGGAGGTCCGCACCCGGCGCGGATCGATCGCCGTGGTACCATTGTCGGTCGCCAGCGCCATGTTGGCATCATATTCGTTCAGCGTTGCGTAGGCGATGAGGCCGCGGGGCTTGCCGATCTTGTCCATCACGCTGTCGCAGGCATCGATGCAAAGCGCGCAGGTAATGCAGGCGAGCTGCTGGCCATCCCGGATGTCGATGCCCATCGGGCAAACGGCGACGCAGGCATTGCAGTCGACGCAGTCTCCAACGGCCTCGCCAGCAGCAGCCGCCTTCTTCGCGTGCTTGGTCCGCGGCTCGCCCCGCCAGTCGTTGTAGGTCACCACGAGGGAGTTGTCGTCCAGCATGGTCGCCTGAATGCGTGGCCATGGGCACATGTAGATGCAGACCTGCTCGCGCATCAATCCGCCGAAGACATAGGTGGTGGCGGTCAGGACTCCGACGGTGGAATAGGCAATGAAGGCTGCATTACCAGTGACGAAATCATAGGCCAGCGTTGGAGCATCGGCGAAATAGAAGATCCAGGCGCCGCCGGTCAGGACGGCAATAGCCAACCAGATCGAGTGCTTGACGACCCGCTTGCGGATCTTGTCGAAGGTCCACGGGCCAGCATCGAGCTTCATTCGCGCATTGCGATCCCCCTCCACCCAGCGTTCAACAACAAGGAAGAGATCAACCCATACGGTTTGTGGACAGGCATATCCACACCAGGCGCGGCCGATGGCGGAGGTCACCAGGAAGAGACCAAAACCTGCCATGACCAGCAGGCCGGCCACGTAGAAGAACTCTTGGGGCCAGATCTCGATGAAGAAGAAATAGAACCGGCGATTGGCCAGATCTACAAGCACAGCTTGATCGGGCGCATATGCACCACGGTCCCAACGGATCCAGGGCGTCAAGTAATAGATCCCAAGGGTGATCAGCATAACCAACCACTTGAATCGCCGAAATCTGCCTTCCGCTCGCTTCGGGAAAATCTTCTTGCGCGCCTCGTAGAGCGGACCTGTTGCCGTGCCGGTGTCGCTGGCTGTCTTTGAGGTTTTCCCCAACACGTCGATGTCTTTGGCGGTGTAAAGATTCATGGCACAGTTCCACTTTCGTGCCTGTCTTGTCCCATTTGGACAGAGAAGTATCCTTGACTTAAATCAAGTTCGGCCACGCGAGCGGCGCGCCCATTGTCGCAGGCGTGAAATGCGCAAAGGAAACAGAATGCAACCTTCCGAAGCCCGGATCATCCATGTCACCATCCACAGGGACTGGCGGGAAGTCTACGATTTCGCGTGTCAACCTCAGAACATGGGCCAGTGGGCCGCTGGCCTTGCTGCGGGCCTTAGAGAGGTGGGCGCGGAATGGATTGGCGACGGCGGCCCGTTGGGTTTCATCCGGGTCCGGTTTGTAGAAAAGAACCCGCTTGGCGTCATTGATCACGAGGTGATCTTGCCGGACGACGTGAGCGTCCACAACGCGCTCCGCGTGGTACCCAATGGCGATGGTGCAGAGGTGATGTTCACCCTCATCCGGCAGCCGGGGATGGACGATGCCGCGTTCGAGGCGGATGCTGCCGCCATTGCACGAGACCTTTCTTCCCTGAAGTCACTGCTCGAAAAAGGCTGACAGCGCTGTCTGCTTTCCTAATCGCCTGGCCGCCCTACCATATGTCTTCATCTAAGATATGTCGGGAGAGGTGAATGTCCGCGCTGATCGATGTTCTGAACCTTGTGCTCTGGGAATATGTACTGGTCTACGGACTTCTGGCTGTTGGCCTCTACTTTACCGTCCGGCTTCGCCTCCTCCAGTTTCTCCACTTCGGCGAGTTATTCCGGGTCCTGAAGGGCAGTGCGACGGAGGACAAGGCTGGCATCAGCCCCTTCCAGGCCTTGACCGTCAGCCTTGCCTCTCGCGTTGGCACGGGCAACATCGCAGGCGTTGCGGTGGCTCTCTACCTCGGCGGACCGGGTGCCATCTTCTGGATGTGGATGGTGGCGCTCGTCGGCATGGCCACGGCCTATTCGGAAAGCGCGCTGGCACAGCTCTACAAGGTGAAGAACGCCGAAGGCATGTATCGCGGCGGACCGGCCTTTTATATTGCACGGGGATTGCGCGCACCTTGGGCGGGGGGAATGTTTTCCGTCTGCCTGATCCTGTCCTTTGGCCTTGTCTTCAACGCAGTACAGGCAAATTCCATAGCCGACGCCATGGAAGGTGCCTTCGGGCTCCCGAAAATCGGTGTGGGTGTCGTGGTTGCAGTGCTTGCCGGCATCGTGATCTTCGGCGGGATCCGCCAGATCGCCCGCGTCGCGGAATTCATCGTGCCCTTCATGGCAGGAGCCTACCTCCTTGCGGCGATCTACGTCTTGATCATCAACTGGTTAGAAGTTCCTGCAGTGCTTGGTAGCATCTTCGCGAGCGCATTTGGCTGGCAGGAGGCAGCAGGAGGCACTACCGGCGGCATCATGGCAGCGATGTTGAACGGTGTGAAACGCGGGCTCTTTTCCAACGAGGCCGGCATGGGCTCAGCGCCGAACATCGCAGCCGTCGCTACGCCAGAACCTCACCATCCCTCGTCTCAGGGGTTCGTCCAGGCGCTCGGCGTCTTTATCGACACCATTCTCGTCTGTACTGCGACGGCGATCATGATTCTCCTTTCCGGTGCACTCGTGCCTGACAGTGGCGTTACCGGCGCACAATTGACGCAGGCGGCGCTGGGGGAACATCTTGGTACATTCGGAAACACCTTCGTGGCGATCGCCATCTTCTTCTTCGCCTTCACCTCGATCATCGGCAATTACTCCTATGCCGAAAACGCGATGACCTTCCTGGGCGTCGGCACGGGTACGGCAATTATGATCCTGCGGAGCGCCGTCCTTCTGATGGTTGTCTGGGGCGCCTACGAGAGCGTCACCACCGTGTTCAATGCAGCTGACGCCTCCATGGGGCTGATGGCAACCATCAACCTGATCGCGATCGTCCTGCTGTCAGGGACGGTTGCGAAGCTGACCAGTGATTATTTCGCGCAACGCAAGGCTGGACAGGTTCCGGTGTTCCACGCTGCCGATTATCCCGAACTCACGGGCAAGATTGATGAGAAGATTTGGACGCGCGACTGAAACATGTCTGGAGGGAACCCATGACTGCCCGTGATGCGATCGGAAAGCCGGCTAGATCCATGTGACCGTGGAAGAGATCGAAGGCGCCAAGAGGTATGATCTCGCGGTCTGGCTGGATACTAGAAAGGCCGCGCATAATGCGCGGCCTCCAAAGAGTTCGCGGCTGGCAGGATTATTCGCCGCCACCTAGGGAATGAACGTAAACGGCGAGTTGCTTCACAGTTTCGTTGCTGAGACGTGCATTCCACGCCGGCATCACTCCGTGGCGCGGCGACTGGATCTGCCGGGCGATCTCGGCTTCACCATTTACCTTGAGCCAGATAGCATCCGCGAGATTGGGAGCACCGAGGTCACGATTCCCCTCCCCGCTCTCGCCGTGGCAGGAGGCGCAGTTGTCCGCGTAAAGCTGCTTACCCGGCTCGATCATCGACTGGTCGCGAGGGGTTCCACTTAAGCTTACGACGTAGGCTGCAACCTGACGAACGTCTCCTGGCTCGAGCATATCTGCGAACGCCGGCATTTCGGAAATACGCGTATCCTCGTCGACCGGGTCTCGCACGCCATGGGCGATCGTCTGGTAGATGGCGTTGATATCGCCGCCCCACAGCCATTCGTCATCGTTCAGGTTTGGATAGCCCTGGCCGCCTGCGGCACCCGTGCCATGGCACTGGACGCAGTTGACCCTGAAAGCGGAGGCGCCGCCTGCAGTTGCAAACTGCGCCAGTTGCGGATCCGCCAGGATCTCTTCAAGAGAAACCTTTGAGATCTTCTCCATGATCCCACCCTGGGCAAGTTTGGCACCTTCCATCTCCCCGGCCAATTCGCCACGACTGGAATAATTTAGAACGCCCTTTGTCGCCGCGTTGACCAGGGGCCATGCGGGATAGAGGACTGTATATCCGATTGCCCAAGCGATCGTGGCGTAGAAGGTCCACACCCACCAGCGGGGCATGGGATTGTTGAGTTCGCGGATACCGTCCCACTCATGACCGGTGGTTTCGACGCCGCTGATTTCGTCAATATGCTTGTCCGCCATCTTTCAATCCTCCTTCAGAGGGATCTGGGCCGCTGCATGAGCATGTGCCTTTGCGCCCGGGCGTAGGGTGAACAGGACGACGCCGATGAAGAAGAGGGTCATGGCAAGCAGGGCCCAACTGTCGGCAAAGTGGCGAAGTGTGGTATAGACTTCCATTGTCATTCCCCTCAGCGATAGCCGGCTGCATCGTCATAGGTCGAGAAGTCGACCAGCGTGCCCAGCATTTGCAGGTAGGCAACGAGAGCGTCCATCTCCGTCAGATCAGCCGTACTGCCATCGAAGTCACCGATCTTGGCCTTTGGATAGCGTGCGCTGACACCTGATGTATCGGCGTTGGGATCGGCCTGAGTCTTGAGATCCGCCTGCGCGTTCTCCAGCATCTCATCGGTGTAAGGCACGCCAACCGCCCGATTTGCCTTCAAATCCAGCGTGACATTTTTCACCTGAAGCGGCGTCTCCTTGAGGAAGGCGTAGCTTGGCATCACCGATTCAGGCACAACCGAACGCGGCTCGATCAGATGCTGGACGTGCCACTCGTTGGAGTAGCGGTCGCCGACGCGGGCAAGATCAGGTCCCGTCCGCTTGGAGCCCCATTGGAATGGGTGGTCGTACATGGATTCCGCTGCAAGGCGGTAGTGGCCATAGCGCTCGACCTCGTCCCGGAAGGGACGGATCATCTGGCTGTGAC
>JAEWOP010000270.1 GCA_023399635.1 Pseudomonadota bacterium | reverse complement strand
GGCGTGTAGGGCCAATGCCGTAGGATCCCATGTGGACAAGGTGCTCCTTGCCGTCCGGACCCTGAACCTTGGCGCCCATGGGCTCAGAGTACTTCGTCCCGAAATAGAAGATGTGCCCAACCTCGATGCCACGCGCAGACAGCCGGTCTCCATCGGGAATCGCATTGAACGCAGCTTCGTCATGCATCTCCGAGGTGGCAGCATAAAGCGAGGTCCACTTGTCAAAGATCGCCTGAAGGCCTGCAACATCGTCAAAGTCGGTGTTGGCGGAAGGGATGTCGAAGTCGATGAAGTTACGGTGGGAGAATACTTCCGATTCACCGGTGTCGGCCAGAATGATGAACTCATGGCTGTGATTGCCACCGATCGGACCTGTGTCGGCGCGCATCGGGATGGCGCGCACGCCGAGCCGCGCGAACGTGCGCAGGTAAGCGACGAACATCTTGTTATAGGAATGGATCGCACCTTCCTTCGTCATATCGAAGGAATAGGCGTCCTTCATCAGGAACTCGCGCGAGCGCATCGTGCCGAAGCGCGGGCGGATCTCGTCGCGAAACTTCAGCTGGATGTGATAGAGATTGAGCGGCAGGTTCTTGTAGGACTTCACGTAGGAGCGGAAGATATCGGTGACCATCTCCTCGTTCGTCGGCCCATACAGCATGGGACGCTCCTGCCGGTCCTTGATGCGCAGCATCTCCTTGCCGTAAGCCTCGTACCGGCCGCTTTCCTGCCAAAGCTCGGCCGACTGAAGCGTCGGCATCAGAAGCTCGATGGCACCCGCACGATTCTGCTCCTCGCGCACGATCGCATTGACCTTGTCGAGAACGCGCTTGCCGAGCGGCAACCAGGAATAGATACCTTGACTCTGCTGTCGGATCATACCAGCCCGCAGCATCAAGCGGTGGGACACGATCTCGGCTTCCTTCGGGTTCTCCTTCAGGATGGGCAGAAAGTAACGGGACAGACGCATGGAGTTTTCCGAGGTTTAGAGGCTTCCCGTGGGGAATCGGCCTTCTAGTCAATCTGGCTTCGGCAGCGTCATAGCGGTTTCGCCAGGGGATTGGAACCCGCGTTCGACGGGCCAAACAGCCGCTGCACAGGTTGCAGACGCGGTTTCAGATCCGACAAACATGGCGGATTTCGTAACAGAGCTGCGACATTTTCAACGGCTCGCAAAATTCTCATGAAGTGTAGCAAAATTGCAAAATTGCAGGTGACAAGGCTCAAAACTTAGGCTAGGTTCAGCCCATAAAAGAGGCAAGGAGATCAAATCCTTGCTTGTTCGCGGTCAAGTCTTGGGAGGATCAGATCTTAGGCGCGCTCGTCGCAGCCCCGGCAACGGTTAAGGATCACGCGTAACTTTCAAACAAGGCCAGCAGGCCTTGTTTTTTTTTGCTCTGTCGAGCGCTGTTAGGCATCAGCAAAAATCAGGAACGATCCTGGGCAGGTTTCCAATCCCGAAGCCGAAATAGGTGGATGCCGCATACCAGCTTCCGTAGATGACCGCCGAGATCACCGTTGTGAGAAGCAGGACGCGCCCAAGACGGAAACGGGCTGGCGCGCTTTCCACTGTCCCTGGCAGCACGTCACCCTCGTCATACTGTGAACGCATGCCAATGGGCAGGACCGCGAAAAGCGTGATCCACCACACGATGAAATAGACGGCAAAGATCGATAGGAACGACATCTTATGCTTCCTGCTGGGCTGCCGCGCTTATAACGGTATCCGGCGCTCTGCTCAAATGCGCTGGACGGGGCGCAGTGTCACACCTCTTCCAGTTCGACCAGCGTCCCGCTCATGTCCTTAGGGTGGAGAAACAGAACCGGCTTTCCGTGGGCGCCCGTTTTAGGATTCCCGTCGCCGAGAACTCTCAGTCCCGCCTGTTGCAGCCGGTCTCGCGCGGCGACGATATCGGCCACCTCGTAACAGATATGATGCATACCGCCTGCGGGGTTCTTCTCCAGAAAGGCTTGGATGGGCGATGCCTCTCCCAGCGGCTCCAGAAGCTCAACCTTGCTATTGTCGAGTTCGACGAAAACCACGGTAACGCCATGCTCCGGGAGGGCCTGTGACTGTGACACCCGCGCGCCGAGAACGTCGCGATAGACCGCCGTCGCCTGTGCAAGGTCGGGCACTGCAATCGCAACATGGTTGACCCGACCGAGCATGATTCCCTCCGTTAAACCTTGTTGACGAACACCGTCACGACCGGCTTCTTGCCCCAGGCTTCGTTTGCGGCAGATCGTACCGCGCGACGCACGGCCTCTCGCAACATCTCGAGGTCCTTGCGTCGTCCGCGAGGAATGCTTTCGACCGCGTTCAGTACGGAGTCGTAAAGCGTGTCTTCCATATCCTCGCCCTCATGATCAAGTTCCGGCAAGCCGACCGCGGCGATATCTGGATCGCCAAGGAAGTCGTAGCGGCTGTCAAGCAGCACGCTCACCGAGACATGGCCGACATAGGAGAGCTTGCGGCGGTCCCCGATACCCATCTCATCCAAGTCACCGATGAGCTTGCCGTCCTTGAAGACTCGGCCATGGGGCGCCTCATCGATCACTTCTGTCGGTCCCGGTGCGAGGCGCAGGATGCTTCCATTGCGCACCTTCGGGATCGACGGGATGCCCGCTTGTGCACCAAGCTCAGCTTGCGCCGTCAGGTGAGCAGCCTCTCCGTGTACCGGCACGAGGATCTGCGGACGTGTCCACTCGTACATCCGCAGGAGCTCGTTGCGGCGCGGGTGGCCTGACACATGAACAAGCGCCTCGCGGTCGGTCACGATGTGGATGCCCTGCTCGATCAAGGCGTTCTTTATCTCGATGATCGGTTTTTCATTCCCAGGGATCGTTCGCGAGGAAAACACCACTGTATCTCCGGCCGCAAGGGCAACGTTGCGCATCTCGTCGCGGGAGATCTTCGCCAAGGCAGCCCGTGGCTCGCCCTGACTACCTGTCAGGATGACGACAACCTTGTCGCGCGGGATGAAGCCGAACTCGTCTTCGGCGATGAATGGGCTGATACCCTCCATCAACCCAACGTCGCGAGCGACATTCACAACTCGTTTCATCGAGCTTCCCAGCAGCAGGGTCTCGCGGCCAGCGGCTTGTGCGGCCTGCGCGATGGAACGGATACGCCCAACGTTGGAGGAGAAGGTGGTAATCGCCACCCTCCCCTTGGCATCCTCGATGATCTTGCGCAAGCCTTCGGAGACTTCCTCTTCCGAAGGAGAAACCCCGTCCCGCTCGGCGTTGGTGGAATCGCACATCAGCGCCAGCACGCCCTCTTCACCGACGGCACGGAACCTTGCCTCGTCGGTGAACGGACCTAGCGACGGCGCGTCGTCGATTTTCCAATCACCCGTATGGACAATGTTGCCGAGCGGAGTGCGGATCACCAGAGACATCGGCTCGGGAATCGAATGGTTGACGCCAATGGCCTCCACCTCGAAGGGACCGATGTTGACCCGGTCACCGGCCTTGAACGGCGTGATTGGAATTTCCGGCCTGTTGCCTTCATAGTTGCGCTTTGCTTCCAGCATGCCAGCGGTGAAGGCCGACGCATAAACCGGGACATTCAAGCCAGGCCACAAATCGTTCAGGGCACCGTAATGATCCTCATGGGCGTGGGTAATGATGATGCCCTTGAGGTTCTTGCGCTCGTTGGCAAGGAACCGGATGTCCGGCAGAACCAGGTCCACGCCTGGCAGGTCAGGACCGGGAAATGTCACACCGCAGTCAACCATGATCCATTGCCGCTTGGCCGGTGCTCCATAGCCGTAGAGGGCGAGATTCATACCAATTTCGCCTACGCCGCCAAGCGGCAGAAACACCAGTTCTTCTTGATTGGCCATTATGTCCTTAGTCCGTTCTTGCGAAGAATACATCACCGGCGGCAATGGGCAAAACATGCCCGTCGTCGAGGTGGAGGAGAAGCAGTCCGTCTGCTGCGATGCCGCCAAACTTCCCGGTCAGCGACCGATCGGGAAGGTTGACTGTTATTTGTTCGCCGACGCCGCAGGCAAGCTCCAGCCAGCGTCGGCTGATTTCAGAGATTCCGCGGCCCTCGTTCCAAACATCAAGAACCAAAGCTATCTCTCTGTAAAGATGCGCAAATAGCTCGTCTGGCGCTATGGAGCAGCCGTGATCTTGTAGACAGGTGACCTCATAGGAAGCAACGTCAGGCTTATGGCGGATATTGATGCCGATGCCAATTACAAGCGCATGCCGCCCGTCCCGAAGACTCTCGCCTTCGATCAGGATCCCACAGGTCTTCTTGCGGCCGATCAGGATGTCGTTTGGCCATTTTACCTGCACTGGCTGCGAACCAGGCGGCATGACAGACCGGATGGCAGCATGGACACCAACCGCAACTGCCAGCGGAAGCGATGCCATCCGCTGAATGGGAGCAGGGTCGATCAGCAACAACGAGGCGTAGAGATTGCCAGGCTCAGAGGTCCACGCACGGCCGCGTCTGCCGCGGCCATCAGTTTGACGCGTGGCTGTGATCCAAAGATTGCCGGGATCACCAGCCCTCGCCCGCTCCAGGCAATCGCTATTGGTCGACGCAACGTCCTGCAGTGCGTCGTGGCGGAACGCCTCTAGCGAGAAGCGCCCGCTTTCGGCTGCCATCCCTAGAAGAAGGACTTGGCGGCAGCGTTCGCCGCGGCACCAACCGGACCGCCGAAGATCACATAGGCGGTCACAAAGAGGCCGGAAAGGCCGAAGACCAGGCGCAGTTCACCTGCGATCCGCGCAAACTCGCCCGTTGCTTCATCGAACCACATCAGCTTGACGATGCGCAGGTAGTAATAGGCGCCAACCACTGAGCTCAGGACGCCGATGATGGCGAGCGCATAAAGTTTGGCTTCGATCGCAGCGACGAAAACGAAGTACTTGGCGAAGAATCCCGCGAGCGGCGGAATGCCAGCCATGGAGAACATCAGCGCGGTCAGCACCACGGCCATGAATGGCTTGGTCGATGCGAGCCCTGCGAGGTCGTCCACATTCTCAACGTTGCCACCTTCCTTGCGGCGCATCGCCATGATGCAGGCAAACGTGCCGAGCGTCATGACCATGTAGATCAGCATGTAGAGAATGACGCCAGATACGCCGGTTTCCGTGCCGGCTGCCAGACCGACGAGTGCGAAACCCATGTGGCCGATCGACGAGTAGGCCATCAGCCGCTTGATGTTGCGCTGTCCGATGGCCGCAAAGGAGCCGAGCAGCATGGACGCAATGGCCACGAACACCAAGATCTGCTGCCAATCGGCAAAGACAGGCATGAAGGCTTCAGACACCACGCGCACAAGGATTGCCATGGCGGCGACCTTCGGGCCGGCGGCAAAGAAGGCTGTGACGGGGGTGGGCGCACCTTCGTACACGTCCGGGGTCCACATGTGGAACGGCAC
>JAEWOP010000184.1 GCA_023399635.1 Pseudomonadota bacterium | reverse complement strand
TGCCTCATTGGAAAACACCACACTGATTCGGAGGCGGACGAATGATCGTAGTGGTTGATGAGCGCGAGCTCGTTAAAGACGGCTATACATCTCTATTTGGGCGTGAGGGCATTCCCTCGACCGGGTTCGATCCGGTCGAATTCGGGGAATGGGTCTCGACGGCGGCGGAAAGCGATCTTGCGGCTGTGGAAGCCTTCCTGATCGGCCAGGGCGACCGGAGCTTCTCCTTGCCAAAGGCGATCAGGGATCGCACGACGGCGCCTGTCATCGCGGTGAGCGACCAGCCCTCGCTGGAAGCGACACTCGCGCTGTTTGACAGTGGCGTTGATGATGTCGTGCGCAAGCCCGTTCACCCTCGGGAAATCCTCGCACGTGCGGCGGCTATTCGCCGCCGGCTGCAGGTCATTTCGAATTTCACCGACGCCGGTCCGATCCGGGTCTTCTCCGATGGACGCGACCCGGAAGTGGGCGGCGAGGTATTTCCCCTGCCGCGCCGCGAGCGCCGCATTCTTGAATATTTGATCGCCAATCGCGGACGCCGCGTTTCCAAGGCGCAGATTTTCAATGCCATCTACGGCATCTTCGATGATGACGTCGAAGAAAACGTCGTCGAAAGCCACATCAGCAAGCTGCGCAAGAAGCTGCGCAAGAAACTTGGCTACGACCCGGTCGATTCCAAGCGGTTCCTCGGCTACAGCATTGATTGGCAATGATTTTCATTGACCCGCGTGGTCTTTTTCAAACGCGGTATTTCAGACAGCTTCACGCAAGCCAAACGCTTTACCTTCTCCTTGAAAGATGACCACGAGGGTTTTTGAATGAGTATTTTCGGCACTATGCGAACCGGCGTGTCCGGCATGAATGCACAGGCGAACAAGCTGGGCACCGTGGGCGACAACATCGCCAACGCAAGCACCACCGGCTACAAGCGCGCATCGACGTCGTTCTCCTCGCTCGTTCTGCCCTCCTCGTCGGGCAGCTACGCTTCCGGCGGTGTGCAGTCCAACGTTCGCTACAGCATTTCGGAGCAGGGCAACCTCTCCTACACCACCTCGGGTACTGACCTTGCCATTCAGGGCAACGGTTTCTTCGTTGTCCAGGATGGTGCAGGCACGCCTTATCTCACCCGTGCCGGCTCTTTCGTGAAAAACTCGGAAGGCTATCTGGAAAACGCCGCTGGCTTCCAGCTGATGGGTTACCCCTACGGTTCCAACCCGCCGGCTGCCGTCGTTAACGGCTTCACAGGTCTTGAAGCCATTAACGTCAACAATTTCGGCCTGACGGCATCGCCCTCCACGCAGGGCAGCTTCCCGGCCAACCTCAATCGCGACGATACGGCCGTAGCGGCGGCGTCGCTCCCCAGCACCAACTCCGCAACGGCGAAGTTCGGCAACAAGACTTCGCTGACCGCATTCGATAGCGGCGGCGCGAAGGTGCTCTACGACTTCTATTACACCAAGACTGGTGACAACACCTGGGAAGTGGCGGTCTACCGTCAGGATCAGTCGACCAATGGTGGCTTCCCCTATACGGCGACTGCGCCGGCATCCCTTGTGCAGGAAAGCGTCACGCTGACCTTCGATCCTGCGACCAACAAGCTGACGACTACGTCTCCCAAATCCATCACCATCGACGACAACAACAGCGGCGTGGCGCAGGCGATCAACATCGACCTGTCCGACATGACCCAGTTTTCGTCGAAGTTCACGCCCGGCACGGCGATCCTGAACGGTAACGGTCCGAGCCAGATCAAGGATGTCGAAATCGGCAAGGATGGCGTAGTGACGGCAGTTTACCAGGATGGCGGCCGCCGCAACATTTACCAGCTGGCGCTGGCCACCGTGCCGAGCGTCGACAACCTGAGCCCGCAGAACGGCAACGTTTATCTTCCGAGCAACGAGTCCGGTGTCGTTACCATCGGCTTCCCGCAATCGGGCAGCTTTGGTTACGTCCAGAAGGGCGCGCTGGAAGGCTCGAACGTCGATATCGCCAGCGAACTCACCGACATGATTGAATCCCAGCGCATCTATACCGCGAATTCGAAGGTCTTCCAGACTGGATCGGATTTGATGGACGTCCTGATCAATCTGAAGAGATAGTAATTCCTACGGGGACAGATGAATGTCGCTCACGTCAGCAATGAATACTGCGCAGTCGATTTTCAATAATACAGGTAAGCAGACGGACGTTACCTCGAAAAACATTGCCAATGTCGGCAATGCGAACTACGTCAAGCGAACCGCCATTCTCGGCACGACCATGGCCGGAGCGAGTATCGTCTCCAATGGCCGTGCCCAGAATGAAAGTCTTCTCAGGCAGACGATTTCCAGCGCCTCGCTGGCCACCGGGCAGAACACTGTTCTGACCGGTCTCGAGGAGATGAAGAGCATTTTCGGCGGCAACGACTACGAGAGCGCGCCGTCCACCTACATGAAGGAACTGCTCAAGAGCCTTAGCGGCTATGCCGCCAAGCCGAGCAATGCTGCTCTTGCCGCAACGGCCGTGACTTCCGCCGCGGATGTCGCCAGCTCATTGAACAAGGCGTCTGCCGAATTGCAGGCGATGCGTCTGCGTGCCGACAAAGAAATCTCCCTTCAGGTCGACAAGCTGAACGGCCTGCTCGCGAAATTCGAGGAAGCCAATAACGAGGTCAAGGCGCAGACAGCGATCGGCGGCGATCCGAGTGACGCACTCGATCAGCGCGAGACCTTGCTGAAGGACATCTCGTCCATCATCGGCATCAATGTCGTCAACCGCCCGAATAATGACGTCGCGCTTTACACGACCGACGGCGCCACGCTGTTCGAGATCGTACCGCGTCCGGTAACCTTCAAGGCGCAGCCGGGCTACGACGCGACGACCACCGGCAACGCGATTTATGTGGACGGTGTGGCGCTCAAGGCCGGCAGCGGCAGCAACACGACGGCGGAAGGATCGCTTCAGGGTTTGATGCAGGTTCGCGATGAACTTGCGCCGACCATGCAGAGCCAGCTCGACGAAATCGCGCGCGGCCTGATCACGATGTTTGCGGAAAAGCCGATTACCCAGCCGGCGCCGCCTGCGACGCCTCTGACGGCGAAGCCCGGCCTTTTCACCTGGTCGACGGCAACCGCAACGAGCGAGATTCCTCCCGCCGGCGTCGTCGTCCCGGGGCTCGCTGCGACCATTACCGTCAACTCCGCGTTAATTATTTCGCAAGGTGGCAATCCGGAATTGTTGCGCGACGGCGGCATCAACGGTACCGCTTATATAGTCAATCCCGCAGCTACGGGCGGAACCGGGTTTTCCGCTCTGATCGACAGCTATGTGACCGCATTCGACGCGCCCATGAATTTCGCCGCGTCGACACGTATCGATACGAATACCAGCATCCTGAAATACGGCACCAACTCGATGGGTTGGCTCGAACAGGAACGGTCCGGTGCGACTTCGGCAAACGAAGCGAAAAGCGCGCTTTATGAGCGCTCTGCGACATCCTATTCGAACAATACGGCGGTTAGCCTGGACGAGGAGCTGTCGCTGCTCATGGATATCGAGCAGTCTTACAAGGCGGCCACGAAACTGGTGACGACCGTTGATGAAATGCTCAAGTCCTTGATGGACATGGTGAGGTAAAGGATGAAAACGTCATTCATTTCATCGCTGGCGATGCAGAACAGCATGCGCAGCACCATCCTCAAGGCTCAGCTTGAGATGACGAATCTCAATACCGAGCTGACCACGGGCAAGCACGCGGATCTTGGTGTGACGCTGGGTGCCAATACGGCCCGCAGCCTCGATCTCAACAGGGACGTGGAGCGGATTTCCTCGCTCGTCACGGTCAACTCCTTCGCCACACAGCGTCTTGAATCGTCGCAGACCGCGTTGGACGGCATGGCAAAGGCCGCCCAGGAAATCCTCAATGTTCTGGTGCCGAATACGAGCAGCGAGCAGCCCACGCTTGCCACCGTCAACCAAAAAATCACGATCGCCTTCAACAATTTCACCAGCTTTGCTAACACGGCCGTAGATGGTGAGTATCTGTTTTCCGGTACGAATACGGATGTGAAGCCGGTCCAGGACTATTTCGCCGACGGTTCGCCGTTGAAAGCCGCCTATGACGCCGAACTGAACCATTTCATGGCGACACAGACGCCGGCCGTGGGGAGTATCTCGGACCTGTCCAAAGATCAGGTCAACGCCTTCATGACGCATATGGAAGGCGTATTCAACGGTACGACGACTGTAACCAACCCGCCGCACAGCAGTCTCGCTGTGGGACAGAATGTCGATTTCTGGACGAGGTTCGGTTCCAACGCCAGCGATACCAACATGACGAGCCGGATCAGCCAGAACGAGGTGGTCGAAACGTCAACCAACAGTAATTCGCAGGGCATGCGTTACTTCGCGATGACGGCAATCACGGCGATGACCTTCCTCAAGGACAATGTTTCGAGCACGGTCCGCGAGGCGGTCGCCACCCAGTCGGTGACGACTATCGGCAAGGCGATCAGTGGGCTGAACCAGCAGGCAAGCAGTCTTGGCCTTTCGCAGGAGCGCGTCAAAAAGTCGAATGACTCTCTGGCTGCCCAGAAGAAGATCATCGAAACACATCTGTTGGATATCGAGGGGATCGATACCTACGAGGCGAAGACCCGTCTCGATCTGCTGCAGCAGCAGATTGAGATCGCATACAGCCTCACGTCGCGTCTGCAAAAAATGAGTCTGGTGAACTACCTCTGATGAACAGGGGTGGCGGCAGATAAAGGATACATGAATGTACCAGTTTTCCTACGCCGAAATCATGGAGGAT
>JAEWOP010000175.1 GCA_023399635.1 Pseudomonadota bacterium | reverse complement strand
TGTTCGAAGCTGAACGCGGCAGCCTTGTTTCCTATGTCGGACCGTTCGACGGTTTTCACTGCGTTCCGGCCTCGGTGTCCAAGACCTGCACGGTCCGTTTCGACAATAACAAATACTCGGTCCTCTCAACGGCTGTCGGTCGCCCGGTCGAAGTCCACGCTTATGCCGACCGGATTGTCGTCAAGCAGGATGGCACGGTCATTGCCGAACATCGGCGCAGCTTTGGCAGAGGCGAGACGGTCTATGATCCCTGGCATTATGTGCCTGTTCTGGCCCGCAAACCCGGCGCTCTTCGCAATGGCGCGCCGTTCCGCGACTGGGTGCTGCCGGCGGCGATGGAGAAGGTCCGCAAGCGATTGAAGGCAGCCGATGACGGCGATCGGCAAATGGTCACCATTCTCGGATGCGTGCCAGGCGACGGGATCATCGCCGTCGAGGCCGCCTGTCAGGAAGCGCTTGATCAGGGCGTCTGCTCGGCTGCGGTCATCCTCAACATCCTGGCGCGACGTCGCGATCCGGCTCCGGCCGCGCGTTTACAAATCCCTGATGCACTGCGGCTGACCCACGAACCGGTCGCCGATTGTGCACGCTATGACAGCCTCAGGAGGGCAAGCTGATGGAACGCACGCAGGTTCTGGAATTGATGAGCACCTTGAAGCTCTACGGCATGCGCAGCGCCTATGACGAGGTCATGGGCAACGGCATCAAACGGCAACATGAACCGCCGCGCATCGTTGGCGACCTGCTGCAGTCGGAGATCGCCGAGAAGCAGGCGCGCTCCATCCGCTACCAGCTCAGCATCGCCAAACTGCCGCTGGCAAAGGACATCGACGACTTTGACTTTGCCAGCACGCCCGTCAATGAAGGCCTTGTCCGAGACCTGACGACCGGAGCCTTCGTTGCCGATCAGCGCAATGTTGTTCTCGTCGGCGGCACGGGCACCGGCAAGAGCCACCTGGCCATCGCGATCGCCCGTGCACTCATCCGCAACGGCACACGCGGCCGCTTCTTCAATGTCGTCGATCTGGTCAATCGGCTGGAGACCGAGACGCGCAGCGGCAAGCAAGGCCGCACGGCGGATTATCTCAACCGCCTCGACTTCATCATTCTCGACGAGCTCGGATATCTGCCTTTCGCTCAGGCCGGCGGCCAGCTTCTATTCCACCTGATCAGCAGGCTTTACGAGCGCACATCAATCATCGTCACCACCAACCTCGCGTTCGGCGAATGGCCAACTGTCTTCGGCGACGCCAAGATGACCACCGCGCTGCTCGACAGGCTCACCCATCACTGCGAGATCGTCGAAACCGGCAACGAGTCCTGGCGCTTCAAAAACTGCTCTCAAAGCTGAAGCCGAAGAGCCCCATCACCCGCACCTGGTTCGCCCTCTGCAACCCCGGCCAGCGCCGGGCGATCCAGGTGCTGATCGTCTACATGGGGGTCAACATTGGACGCCGATATGGGGTCAACTTTCCGCGCCGATTGACACTCGGAATCGGCAATGTTCTCCTTCGGGCCGCGCCAGAGCGGCAATAATTTCCGCTCTCGCGAAGAAGGTTACAGTGCCAGGAATGGCCGCTTCGCGCCCCCATCTAAGTCATAGAAGCCGTCGTAGTGTACACTTGAAAGCAGACACCACCCGCAGCGACGGCACGACAGTCTGGGTAAGTTCTTTGGCATCGGTGGCAACGGAGTGCGCAAGTGGACCCGTGCCTGTACGTAGCCACGATCTGTTCGGTCGCCTTCGGCCGTGAATGCGCTCGGGGCTCCCCGCACTGAACGGCGGCGAGATTGTCTGGCAAGAAATAGCGGCAGACGGATCGGTCGTGCGACATGGGCAGGAAGCTGAAACGAGTTTTTTCTCGAGGTTTTCTCTTACGGTGCTTGGCCTGCTACCAATAGAATGGCTGCTTTAGTTGAGGCGCGTTTGTGCGCCTGCGCGTCCACCCGGCTCACTGTCGCTGCCAACGGAGCTTCCCCTTTCTGTCCTTCACTGCTATCCGGGACCCTAATGTATCAATCTATGGGCGCGCAGCGGGGAGGAACGTGCGCTCCAACAGTTGGGTTTGATGTGTACAGCATCTCTGTCGAGACGGTCATCAGTGTGCTCTATCTCGTCGCGATCGTCGTGGAAGCAATGACTGCAGCTATCGCGGCCGGTCGCAGGCAGATGGACTGGCTGGGCGTGTGCGTGCTCGGCAGCGTTACAGCGCTTGGCGGTGGCTCGGTGCGGGACATCCTGCTTGATCATCATCCGCTCTCATGGGTGGAGCGGCCTTACCTCCTCTTCATCACTGGTGGAGCAGCACTTGCCACGATCGCCCTTGCCAAACTGATGCCGCGACTGCGTCACCTGTTCCTCTTCCTCGATGCGATAGGTCTCGTGGTATTTACCATCATCGGCTGCCGTATCGCCGAAGGCCTGGCGCTTCCTTTGGTCGTAGTGGTTGCCTCTGGTGTCATTACGGGTTGCGTGGGCGGCGTCTTGCGAGACGTACTCTGTGCCCAGGTGCCGCTGCTCTTTCGCGCCGAGCTTTATGCCACGGTTTCCGTCTTGGTCGCCTTGGCTTATCTTGGAATTATGGCGTTTGGTCTTGGCGAAGGCTTCGCGCTACCGGGGGCCACGTTTATCGGCCTCGCCCTGAGACTGACGGCCATCCGCTTCCACTGGAGCCTGCCGAAGTTCATCTACGGTGACGCCGACTACTGAGCTGCGAGGGCGCTGTTTCCGAAGTTGGGAAGGCCTATTCTTTCGGGAGCCCTGAGCCTGTGCTGGTTCCCGTCAGCACGAAAGGGGATTCTGGTGGCGCGAACATTGATCCGGCCCGGCGGTCGAAGCGAACGGATACAGCTTGCGGTGCACAAGGCCGTCCAGGAACTGACGGAGGAACTGCCCGATCAGCATCTTACGGTGGCGATGATCGCGGCGCGGGCGCAGGTGCCCCCTTCGACGATCTATCGGCGATGGCAGACACTCCAGCAACTCCTTGCAGATGTCGCCAGTGAGCGATTTCTGCCGGACACGCTGCCGCTTGATACGGGTTCGCTCGAGAGAGATCTGATTGTTTGGCTCGAGCAGTTGGTGGACGATCTATCGTCCGGGCCTGGTAATGCTCTCCTGCGTGAACGGATGACGGATGTGCGTGCGGCGCGGGTCGCGGCGGGCTACGCGTTCCAGAACCTGGTCCTGCTGTGCGGCCGATGCGAGAGCCGAGGTGAGCCGCCGCCGATGCCCGACCGCCTCATGGATCTACTCGTTGCCCCAGTCATCTATCGGATATTCTTCGCAGGACAAACGATCTCGAGCCAGTATCAGACCGAACTGGTCCACCACGCGCTGCAGTCGCCGATGATCATGAAGCCTTTCGCTGCTCAGGCCTCCATCAAGGACTATGTCATCTACGAAGATGGTGCTCAGTAGCCAATCAGCAGACTGGATTGGCCCGGTCCGAAGTAAGGCTTGACCCCGAGCAATGGTGCTGCGCGGCTGACGATCTCCTTGATCATGGGGGCTGCCGTATAGGCAGCCAGGCGACGACCCGTTTCACCGGTCAGGGGAGCGTCGATGACCGACAACACGGCATAACGGGGATCATGCATGGGGAAGCTGCCGAGGAAGGCGTTGAAGTTCAGGTCGGTTGCGTAACGACCGTTGACCACCTTGTCTGCCGTCCCGGTCTTGCCACCCACATGGAATCCGGGCACATCGGCGCTCCGGCCAGATCCTGTCTTGCCGTTCCAGTCGAAGAGGTGGCGCATATGTGCACTGGTATTCTCATCCAGCACTTGAACTGAAGCCGGGGCTGCTTCCTCATCGTTCCGCGCCAGGAATGTTGGCTGGATGAGCTTCCCGCCGTTTACCAGCGCGGCCGCGGCGACGGCCGTCTGCAATGGTGTCGTCGCCATCCCATGACCGTAGGAGATGGTCGCGGAATTGATCTTCTTCCATACTCGAGGCTGCGTCGGAGTGGCGATCTCGGGCAGTTCCGTTTCCAGTGGTGTCAGTAGCCCCAACCGGGTCAGGAACTCCTTGTGTCCCTCAATCCCGACCATGTCGGCGATCTTCACCGTAGCGATGTTGGAAGAGTAGCGGAATACTTCCGGGATCGTGAGGGGCCGGTGACGGCCGTGGAAATCGTTGATGGTAAAGCCACCCATTCGGATCGGGCGCGACGCATCCACGATGGAATTGAGGTCGATTTTGCCACTGTCCAAGCCCATGGCGATCGTGAAGCTCTTGATGGTCGACCCCATTTCGAAGGTCGCATTGCTCATCCTGTTGAACCAGCCCTTTTCGTACTCCTTGTCTATGCTGCCGTCAGGCAGCGTCCTGGATGGCTGGTTGGGGTCGTAGTCCGGGACCGATGCCATTGCGAGGATCTCACCTGTATGGGCGTCGAGGACGACCGCGCCGGCGGCTTCCGCTTGGTAGGAGTGCATTGCCTTTTCTATGACGCTGCGAACGATGCTCTGGACGCGAAGATCTATGGACAGACGCACGGGTTCGAGCGGCGTGTCCGCAGTCATGCCCACCGCCATCAGGTCGGCAAGCCCCTGGCGATCGATGTAGCGCTCCATGCCTGCCAGTCCGCGGTTATCGACGTTGACGTGGCCGAGAATGTGCGACGCGGTTGGGCCTCCTGGATAGAAGCGGCGCTTCTCGGGGCGGAACCCTATCCCCGGTATGCCGAGCGCGAGAATATCGGCCTGCTGTCGAGGGGTAAGTTGGCGTTTCAGCCATTGGAAAGCTGACTTGGAGCGAAGCTTGCGGTGGGTGGTGCCCCAGTCGAGGTCGGAAATCACGGTTGCGAGCTTCTCGACCACCTCGTCGGCATCCACGATCCTGATCGGCTCGGCATAGAGCGACATCATGTTGAGGTCGGTTGCAAGAAGCTCTCCGTTGCGATCGACGATGTCAGGGCGAGCCGCAGGAGGCGGGATGGCATTGATGGAATTGGCGGTTTCGGGAGCGGCCAGCCCGTACTGAACCAGTCGTCCTCCTATCACCAGATAGACGACGGCAACCGAGAGCATGGTCAGGCCAAGCCGACGCTTGCCCATCCGAACCCGTTGGCTGGCACTGCCACGAACACTAGGAGGCTCAGGACGACCACGTACTTCCATGCGCAGGTGAGATCGGCTCCTTCGCATGAAGATGTGAGAGATTGTTGCCATTCGCTGCTCCTTTCGCGTCCCGAGGCGCTTTGGAACTCGTCCCGAGATTCGAGCTTAGGATAATCCGGCGCCATTAATGCAATTTCTGTTGCAATAATGGCTTACTTAATGCTTAATGGAGTGACGCCGGGTCGTGCTCTGGGAACACCTCCGTGAGACCTTTCTGGTGCAGACAGCGAGTGGGAGAGCGTCGCCATTGGCGGCCGCCGAAGGAGCAACCGCCCCGGAAACTCTCAGGCACAGGGACCGTTCGCTGGAGAGGAACTCTGGAAAGTGGAGCAACCGCTCCCGCCGAAGGTGTAAGTCACTGCTGCGTATAGGTGGTGATCAAACTCTCAGGCCGATGACAGAGGGGGCCGGCATGTCTTGCGTGCTGCCAACTCTGAGGGCCTGTCATGAACCAACTATTCTGATCATCTCACATTACTGAAGCTCACAGGTGACGCGACCTCACTGCGTCGGCCTGGAGCATGAGGGAGGTGTTGCCGATGACACGGCCGGGCCTCGACGACGTTGCCAGCGCAGGGCTCCGTCACTTCGCAAACAAACGCCTTGTACAGGACCAGCAATGACATTTTCCGATCCGATCCTTTGCCGCCGCGCGTTTCTCTCTTCCCTCGGCCTTGCGATGACGGCATTGGCGACAGGCTGTGCCACACAGTCTCCCGCGCCTGGCATCGCGTCGCCGCCCTCCGTGCCGGCAGAGCCTCCGATGCAACCGATTTCGGAGAGTGCTCTCCTGATGTACCGGGCCATGCCCGAAGAACGCTTTCCCATTCCAGCGGTAGATCTTACCAAGCTGGAGCCGCGGTTTTATCGTCAGGTCGTTGACTACCCGACGCCGGAGAAGCCGGGAACTGTGATCGTCAACACGACGGAGCGTTACCTCTACCATGTTCAGGATGGAGGGACTGCCATGCGCTACGGCGTCGGCATTGGCAGGAGCGGTTTCGACTGGTCGGGTCGAGCGCATATTGCCTACAAGCGCGAGTGGCCGGTCTGGACACCTCCGTCCGACATGATCGCCCGCCAGCCAACACTCGAAAGGTGGCGGAATGGGCAGCCACCAGGAATCTCTAACCCGCTTGGCGCAAGGGCGCTCTACATCCACCAAGGTAACCGTGACACGCTTTATCGTCTCCATGGCACAGGTGAGGTGCATACAATCGGCAAAGCGATTTCTTCAGGATGCGTCCGCCTCCTGCATCAGGACATCATCGACCTGCACGATCGCGTACGCTCTGGATCGACGATCATCGTGACGGCTTAGTACCTGTCGTTGAAGGCTGCGGCTAGTTGGCCGTGGTCGCACAGCCGCTCCCGTTGACCGTATGAGAATATATCTCGACCTCACGCGACTGCCCGCTTTTCCTGCTGGAAATCTCAAAGCGGACCGTCCGCTCTCGGCCCCAACAATGTCATTCCTTACGACTCAATCGATGCTGTTGAACAGAATTCTCCCATGATTTCAATAGCCTAGATGAAAAGCCTTGAAATTCCCTCTATTTTCCCATCGCGAGCGACCGTGGATACCATCTTTGTGCCCTGGCTTTGGGCATCAGTGGACTGGGCGGTCGAGCGGCAATAATTTCCGCTTTCGCGACGCAGATCACTGCCGGGGATGGGCGCTCAGCGCCAATAGCAGACGTTGGCGGTGCACCGCGATGATGCCACCACAGTTGTCTCCCTGCGTCTTCTAAGAAGCTTGATTTGGATGAAACTAGATATCAGCGCGTCCTGAAGTCGGCTGGTCCACTCGATCTTCGTGCGAAGAGACAGCAATCTTCACTCTGTTCCGCCCAGCCTTCTTGGCACTATAGAGAGCTGCATCTGCCTGCTTATAGGCCTCGGTCAGTCCCGCCGCAGAGGTCAAACGCGATATGCCAAAGCTTCCTGTAATATGAAGATCATCTGGTACGTAAGGCATGGTGGTCGTGGTTGCGCGTACAGCTTGAGCTAGGAGAAGGGCTGTTTCAACATCCACGTTTGGTAGGACAATCGCGAATTCTTCACCGCCGATTCGACCAACCAAGACGTGGGAAGGTACGCTGTTGAGCAGCAAATCCCCGAAGCTCTTGATCGCTGGTCGCCGACTAAATGCCCGTAGTTGTCGTTGATACGCTTGAAGTGATCGAGATCGCAGAGGATGAGTGCATGTTCGCCATCCGGCCAAGTTTTCAGCAGCCTTCGAACCGCCCGCTCAAAGGCCCGGCGGTTGGGGAGCCCGGAGAGCGCATCCTTCTCGGCTTCGTCTCGCTGGTCCGCCATGATTCCCAGGACGAGCGTTGCCAGCAATGTGAGCCCAACTCCAACCACGAGCACGGCAGTCGTGCTTTGAGAGATCAGAGCGTAATTGGTTTGAACATAGTCTTTGGCCGTCGTGCCAGAGCCAAAGATCACAGCCAGTTCCGCCTTCGCAAAGAAGTGCATTCCGGTAAAGAGCAGAAGAACGCCGAGGAAGCGGTCGATACCGGTACCTGCTCGTGCCTTCAGGACATTAAAACCAGCAGACAGCAGTACGACTGCGAATGGGCTCTGATACAGAAAGGCCTGGAGCGGCGTTCCTCGGGGTAAATCGTAGATTGCATAGGCGAGAACAGCGGAGGTGCCGGTGAAGCTGGAGGCAATTCGCCAGTCAACCCTTCTATGATAAAGCCCACTGATGCCCACATGTAGAAGGACCATTCCAATCAGAACCGTCATAAACGCACTGATGGCCCAAAGCTTATCAAGGCTGGTATAAGCCACCAGGATTTCGCAAATCGCGGAGAGCGAGGCAACGCCAAACCCGGCGGCGATTCAGAGTGCAGAAACGCGTGAACGGCTATGTGTGGCCACTACAGCGAAGACGGCACTGAAGCATGCGGCCACGATGAAGTTTACCGCGAGGAGGAACGTTGCTCCGCTCATAAAAGTCCCTAGTATTGCGCAGCTTGCATTGGTGACGCTTGTACAACCATTAGGCACACCAAAGGTAAATCAACTGTGCGAGAACCTTCACCATTTGTCGGAAAGGGACCTACAAGCCTGTTCGGCAGATCATAACCTGGGACGTGGATCGTCAGATGACACCAAGGACCTCGTTGCGTCGCCCACGTGATGTGAGTGGAGAGGAGACTTTGGGAGGTTAGCCTGGCTGCTATCACGCCGGTTCTGATGATCCGGAGATACACTTTCCACCTTAGGAAAGAGACGCTCCATGCAGTGCCATCGATCTACGTTCGCTGGATTCTCCGACCTGTTCACGCCAGACGACCTCCTGCGGATGAGGATTGCCTCCGCAGATGCCCAGGCTAACGATCGGCAATAATTTTCGATCCGGGGGCTCAACGCTGAGGCTGGAGCTCAGCGAACACGGCTGCTGCTCTTGCTGACTGAAGTGATGCCCATTAACGATGGCGACCCTGTGGGTGCGATGAGATGTCCAGGCAAGATCAGAAACGGAACAAGGTAACGCTGCTCGACGTCGCCAAACACGCCGATGTTTCGCGTGCGACAGCGTCGCTCGTTGTTCGAAAAAGCCCGCTGGTGGGGGCTGAGACGCGAGAGCGCGTCGAAGCTGCGATGCGTGAACTCGGCTATGTCTACAACATGGGTGCTGCGAGGCTACGCGCCGAACGAAGCCACACTATCGGCGTGGTCGTGCCCAACCTCACCAATCCATTCTTTGCGGAGCTGCTGGGTGGAATGGAGGCCTCGGTCGACGCGGCCGGATTGGTAATGATCATTGCCAACAGTGGAGACGGGCCACCTCGGCAGGAGACGGTCCTGCAGCGCTTGCGCGAACATGGCGTCGACGGGATCATTCTGTGTCCTGCGGCCGGCACTCCGAACGATCTCGCAAGCAAGGCCAGTGACTGGAAGCTTCCGGTCGTTCAGGCACTGCGACATGTGACGGAGGACATTGATTATGCCGGGGCGGACTACGCAGCGGGTATGGAAGAAGCGGTGGAGTATCTCGTCTCCCTTGGACATAGAAGCATCTGCTTTGCAGTTCATGGCCCGGTTCACTCGGCCTACCATGAACGCGTCCAGGGCTTCCGGGAGTCGATGAAGCGATTTGGCTTGAAGCCTGATCTTGTCATTCGTGTTCCTGACCGCGTGGACCAGATCGCTCAGGAAGCCGATGCGCTATTTGCGCAGGGCAGGGTGCCTACCGCAGTGATCTGCTTCAACGACCTCGTCGCGCATGGACTGGCCGCCGGCTTCTATGATCGCGGTTTGGAGATCGGTCGCGACATCTCACTAGTCGGCTTCGACGATGTGGCCGACGCCGAAGCCATGCGGCCCCGCCTTACGTCCGTCTCGACCTCGCCAAGCGAGATCGGTCACAACGCTGTCTCCTTGCTGCTAGAACGTATCGCGCAGCCTTCTTTGCCCCCGCGTTGCTGGATCAGCCCGACGAGGCTCCACATCCGAGATTCCTGCAGTCCGCTGTCTTCTTCGTGAAACCGTCGTGCCACTTGGCAGTTGACTCACCCACAACAGGAATTTAGATCGATCTAATGGCGCAGTGAGGAGCGCCGGGCTCGGGAGGCGCTACGTGTACGATTTCAATTTCGCGCCGGTATTTGCTTCGTTTGACCAGTTGCTTGTAGGGGCCTGGCTGACAATTCGATTGTCCTGCGCAGCCATGCTGCTCGGTCTGATTGTCTCGATCGTCTGTGCCTGGGGAAAGACGTCCGGCCCGTCGCTGATCCGGTTCGACATCAATGCGTACATTGAGATCATCCGCAACACGCCATTCCTGGTCCAGATCTTCTTCATCTTCTTCGGTCTGCCATCGCTCGGTCTACGCCTTTCCCCGAATGGTGCGGCTCTGCTGGCGCTCGTCGTCAACTTCGGCGCCTACGGCACCGAGATCATCCGCGCCGGCATCGAATCCATTCAGAAGGGGCAGGTGGAGGCGGGGACAGCCCT
>JAEWOP010000125.1 GCA_023399635.1 Pseudomonadota bacterium | reverse complement strand
GTTTCTCTTTCTTCTCATATTCAATTGTCAAAAAACCGACGATACCGTCTCACAAAAAGACAAACCGTCGCGAAACCACCTCGTCCAAGCCATAAAGCCCGAAACCAAATCAGCATGCGCTAATTCTAATGGAGTTTCCTAAAACGAAGAACATCGTCGCTAGCAGCGCCGCCGCCCTCGTTGGTGACTGTGCTTATAAGGGGAGGCTCCGGCCGAAGTCAACGGCCAATTTCAAAAATCTGTCATTTTTCTTTCGGTTCGACGAAACCCGCCATAGGTCGCCCCAGACAGAAGAACCGGCCGAGGGCGCTTCAACAAACAAGCGGGTATCGCTACGGTACCGGCCGGTGATTTGACTTGAGAGCAAGATGCCCCCGATGCGCAACGCGGAACGAGCCGCCAGTCTGGCCGGAGTTCTCCAAGCACGGCGGGAGGCTGCTCCTTCTCGTGAACGCCCAACTGTCTGCCTGTACAGATAGCCGACCCGAAGATGTGTTGATGTCGCAGCGACCTTCCCTTGATATTCGCGATCTGACGGAGCTTCCGGTTTCGGCAGTGCTACCAGAAATCTCTGCCGCTCTGGAGGCCGGTACGAGAGCGGTGCTTTCCGCACCCCCTGGTGCCGGCAAGACGACACTGGTGCCACTCATGCTCCTGAACGAGCCATGGTGCGATGGCAGGATCATTCTGCTTGAACCCCGCCGGCTCGCTGCACGCGCCGCGGCCGGTCGCATGGCGGCCTTGCTTGGCGAAACCGTGGGCGAAACTGTCGGCTACAGAATGCGACTGGACACCCGCATCTCCAGCCGCACCCGAATTGAAGTCGTCACGGAAGGCGTTTTCGCCCGCATGGTGCTTGAAGAGCCGGAGCTGGCAGGCGTTTCGGTCGTGATCTTCGACGAGTTTCACGAACGCTCGCTTGATGCGGACTTCGGGCTGGCGCTGGCGCTCGATGTTCAGTCCGGGCTGCGCGAGGATCTCCGCCTGCTTGTGATGTCGGCAACGCTGGACATAGAGCGGGTAGCTCAATTGCTCGATGGACCTCCCGTCATCATCAGCCAAGGGCGCAGCTTCCCGGTGGACATCCAACATCGCGCGCGGGCGGCGGGTGATCGGATCGAGGATGCTGTGGCGGACGCCATCACCGCCGCGCATGCTTCAGAAAGGGGCTCCATTCTGGCATTTCTCCCCGGACAGGGCGAGGTTCTGCGGACACTGGAGCGGCTCGAAGTAAGGTTCGATGCCGACACGCTCGTTGTGCCGCTTTACGGCAATCTCGACCAGAAGGCGCAGGATCTCGCAATCCAGCCAGCCCCGCAGGGCCAGCGCAAGATCGTGCTCGCCACATCGATCGCGGAAACATCGATCACCATCGATGGCGTTCGCATCGTCGTCGACAGCGGTCTGCAGAGGCTGCCGGTCTTCGAGCCCGCGACCGGAACAACACGGCTGGAGACGGTGCGGGTCTCGCGCGCGTCGGCCGATCAACGGGCAGGTCGCGCCGGCCGAACCGAATCCGGTATTGCCATTCGTCTCTGGCATAGCGGGCAGACATCGGCTCTCCCAGCCTTTACCCCGCCGCAGATTCTATCGTCCGATCTTGCGCAACTGGCGCTCGATCTTGCGCATTGGGGTGTGCGTGACCCCCAAAGCATGAAGTTCCTGGACCAACCGCCACCGGCCGCCCTTGCCGAGGCGCGCAACCTGCTGATCGAGCTTGGCGCCCTCGACCGCAGCTTTGCGCTGACGGAGCGGGGTCGGCTGATGCGGCGCCTTTCCTTGCCGCCGCGATTGGCTGCCATGGTGCTTTGCGCCGCGCAGGAAGGGTTTTCGCGCGAGGCCTGTCAGCTGGCGGTGCTTTTGACGGAGCAGGGGCTTGGCGGCGGCGATGTGGACCTCGATGATCGGCTTCGGCGCTTCCGATCGGAACGGGGTGGTCGGGCGGAGGCGGCACGAAGCCTCGCAGGCAAAATCGCCCAGAACCTCCCCATGACTGATGCCGGGACGGGACAGGTTTCTGCAGGACAGCTGCTCCTCTACGCGTTCCCCGACCGTGTGGCGCTGCAGCGCGGCGGTCGGGGCCGGTTCGTCATGTCGAACGGGCGTGGCGCGGAGATTGCGGAAACGGAGCGGCTGGCCAGCGCGCGCATGCTCGTCATCGCTGACCTTACCGGCACGGCCGCCCGGGCACGTGTGCTCGCCGCGGCGGAGGTGAGCCGTGCTGACGTCGAACACTCGCTGACCCACAACCTCCGGGAGGAGGACGAGTGCATCTTCGATACCACCCGTCGCCAGGTGCGTGCGCGAAACGTCACACGTCTTGGGGCACTGGTGCTGGATGAATCTCCTTTGCCCAAGCCCCGCGGGGAAGCGGCGGCCCGAGCGCTCGCGCAAGGGGTGAAGGAATTGGGGATCGGTAGCCTGCCCTTCTCCAAGGAGGCACTTCACCTGCGCCAGCGAATCGGCTTCCTGCATCGCACGCTCGGGGACCCTTGGCCCGACATCAGCGACGAGGCCTTGCTCGAGCGGCTTGATGAATGGTTTGTGCCCTTCCAGTCAGGCAGGACAAGTCTTGATGCGGTCGATTTCCACGGGCTCTCGCACGGCTTGCGATCCTTGATCGCGCCCGACGTTCTGCGGGAGCTGGACCGACTGGCGCCGGTTCACTTCGTGGCGCCGACAGGGCAGCGTCATCCGATCCGCTATGATGGCGATGAACCCGTTCTGGCCATTCGCGTGCAGGAACTGTTTGGCATGAAGGCTCATCCATCCATCGCCGGCGGGCGCTGGCCTCTCGTTCTCGAGCTCACCTCCCCTGCCCATCGGCCGATCCAGACGACACGCGACCTGCCGGGTTTTTGGGCGGGCTCCTGGAAGGAGGTGCGGGCAGAGATGCGAGGCCGCTACCCCAAGCATCCTTGGCCAGACAATCCGGCAGATGCCACGCCCACTGCGCGTGCGAAGCCGCGCGGAACGTGACAGAATGCCGCTTCGGGCAAGAGGGCAATGCGCTGTAAGGACCGAAGTATGAGTCAGATGCATAGTGCAGAAGCCAGCCCCTTCCACGAGATCGAGCCATCGTCGCTCAGACATGCGCAATTCGGGCCGCCGAGCCGACGGTTACGTCTGCAGACACTGGTCCGTCTCCGCTGGCTTGCCGTTGCCGGCCAGACAGCGACAGTGCTTGCCGTGGCGCTCGTTCTTGATTTTCCGCTGCCGCTGCTAGAGGCCGGTGTCCTGATTGCGGCGCTGGCCGTGGCCAACATCATGTTGTCGCTGTGGTTTCCGCCAACGCAACGACTGGGGCCAAAGGCAGCGCTGGCGCTTCTGAGTTTCGACCTTCTGCAGATGGCTTCTCTTCTGTTCATTACAGGAGGACTTGCCAATCCTTTCGCGCCATTGATCTGCGTACCGGTGATCATCTCCTTTGCATCGCAGCCGCTACGCCACTCCATAGCACTCATTCTCTTTGCGATGATCTGCACCACCGCGCTCGCCTTTTCTCCCTTTCCGCTGCCCTGGTATCCCGAGGCAACATTGAGGCTGCAGCCGGTCATGCATCTTGGCATCTGGTTTGCCATCGCGTCGATGATGAGCTTTGCGGCCTTCTATGCCTATCAAGTCTCCAACGAAGCAACGCTCCTGGCGGATGCACTGGCGGCCACCGAACTGGTGCTGGAGCGGGAGAAGCATCTGTCGCAGCTCGATGGACTGGCTGCCGCCGCCGCCCATGAACTGGGGACGCCGCTTGCCACGATCAGCGTCATTGCCCGGGAAATGCAGCGCGACTTCGGCGAGGACGAGCGTCTGCGCGAGGATGTTCAACTCCTGCGCAGCCAAAGCGAGCGCTGCCGAGACATCCTGCGAAGGCTAACGTCGCTTTCCGTGGCAAACGAAGAGCATATGCGGCGACTTCCGCTTTCTTCCATGATCGAGGAGGTGGTTGCGCCGCACCGCCAGTTCGGCATCGAAATCAACCTTGTGGAACAGAGCGACCGTTCCGGCGAGCCCATCTGTACTCGCAATGCCGGGATTCTCTACGGATTGGGGAACCTGGTGGAGAATGCGGTCGACTATGCCAGAAAGCAGGTGACGGTGACGACGAGGCATAATGGCGAACGCATTGTGGTGATTATCGAAGATGATGGCGCAGGCTATTCTGCAGATATTCTTTCTCGCATTGGGGAACCCTATATGACGAGAAGAACAAAAGAGGTTGAGCGCGCTGGTGGGCTCGGGTTGGGCCTGTTCATTGCAAAAACGCTGCTGGAGCGTTCCGGTGCGCGGCTGCGGTTTGAAAACAGGAACGGCGGTGAAGCCGGGGCTCGCATCCGCATCGAATGGCCCAGAGCAATGCTCGAGGAGAGCTAGCCAGCCTCAGGTGGTCTGACACGATCCGCGGGACGTATATCACTCAGCCCCGTGACGCTTCTGGAGAAGAGACATGGAAACGACAATGCCCGCTGCCGGGATGACTGCAGACAATGCCATTGGCCCTGACCCGACCTTGCTGATCGTCGATGACGATGCCCCGTTTCTGCGGCGGTTGGCGCGTGCCATGGAGGGCCGCGGATTTGCCGTCGAGGTGGCGGAGTCGGTGGCTGAGGGCATCGCCAAATCCAGGGTGAATCCGCCGAAATATGCGGTTGTTGATCTCCGTCTTGGAGATGGCAATGGTCTTGATGTGATTGAGGCGATCAGGCAGCTTCGGCAAGACACCAAGGCGATCGTGTTGACCGGTTACGGCAACATCGCGACCGCTGTCACGGCAGTGAAGCTCGGCGCCCTTGATTATCTCGCCAAACCGGCCGATGCAGACGACATCTTCCACGCGCTGACGCAGCGTCCGGGCGAGAAGGCGGATGTGCCCGAGAACCCCATGTCTGCCGACCGGGTGCGGTGGGAACATATCCAGCGGGTGTATGAAATGTGCGAACGCAATGTTTCGGAAACGGCTCGGCGTCTCAACATGCACCGGCGGACACTGCAGCGGATTCTGGCCAAGCGGGCGCCGAAGTAGAGCGCCTACATCTCATCGAAGCTCTTGCCGGTGGCCCATTCGGCCATCGTCAGGCGCTGGGCCCCGACCCGCGCGAAAGTCAGCATGATCGATTTCCGCGTCGCGGGCTGGAGTTTGTGTTCCGGCGCCTCCCGCATCACGTGCGCGCCATAGCCATCGGAAAGCAAGAGCCCGCAATCCTCCGGAAATATGTCCAGCGGCACGTCCTTGTGCGCGGCGAAGAAAAGCCTGTCACAGTAGGCGCGATAGTCCGGCCATTTGCGGTCCACGCGAAAATCCTCGATCGAAGTCTTGATCTCGATGATCCAGATCTCGCCCTTCTCCGACACGCTGATGAGGTCGGCACGCCGACCGTTGGCGAGCACGAGTTCCGGCAGCGCCGCGTGGCGCATGTCGTTGAGAAGAACCTGCAGGCCACGCCTGACCATCATGGCTCTCGCCGACTGGCGACCGTCGATCAGCGGATTGGTGTTGACGATACTGACGAGGGTCATGAACGAGGCTGATCCACAATCGATTGTTGCAAAAAAGGCAATGCCGGTTTCATTCGTGCGGCGGCCCGACCACGCTGCGGTACAGCGACTTGCCAACCATCTTCTATTGGAAAATAACCCTCTCATAAAGGCGGGAGCACCGCCTGCGTCGCTTTATCCCTTTTGATGAGAAGTTCATGCGCATTCGCACAAGCATGCTTGCCTTCGGCCTTCTGGCGTCCGTCGCCCTGGCCGGATGCTCCACCACGTCCGAAACCTCACCGGTCACACGGGTCGAGACCACCAGGATCTTTAGTGACTCCTATGGGTCTGTCACCGACGCCGGCTACACATTGCCGGCCATTCCGATCAGCCGCCTGGACAAGAAGTTCCACCGGCAGATCGTCGATTACACGACCAAGGAACGTCCCGGCACGATCGTTGTCAACACGCGCGAGCGCTTCCTTTACTACGTGCTGCCGAACGGCAAGGCCGTGCGCTACGGAATCGGCGTTGGCAAGCAGGGGTTCTCGTGGTCTGGCGAAGCCTATGTCGCCTGGAAGCAGGCGTGGCCAACCTGGCATCCGCCAAAGGAGATGGCAGAGCGCAAGCCGGACGTAGCGCGTTATGTCGAGAAGGGCATGGGGCCTGGCCTCAACAACCCGCTCGGTGCACGGGCGATGTATCTGTTCAACGAAAAGGGCCAGGACACACTGTTTCGCCTGCACGGCACGCCGGAATGGGCGTCGATCGGCACCGCTGCGTCTTCCGGCTGCATCCGCCTGATGAACCAGGACGTGATCGACCTTTACAGCCGCGTCCGTCCCGGCCGAAGCACGAAGGTTGTCGTGATCCAGTAAACACGACTTCAGTTCGGGCCCTTGTAAGGCCGCCGGGGTAGCCGGCGGCCTTGTCTTTACGAGTGCGCCTGCTGCGCCTTCAGCTCCAGACGCCGGCGATGCAAGACAGGTTCGGTATAGCCGTTCGGCTGCTCCCTGCCCTTCAGCACCAGGTCGAGCGCTGCCTGAAATGCGACCGAACGTTCGAACTCCGGTGCCATCGGCTGATAGAGCGGGTCGTTTGCATTCTGCCCGTCAACGACCGCTGCCATCCGCTTCATCGTCTCGACGACCTGCTCCTCGCTGATCAGCTTATGGTGTAACCAGTTGGCCATGTGCTGTGCAGAGATCCGTAAGGTCGCCCTGTCCTCCATCAGACCAATATTGTTGATGTCGGGCACCTTCGAGCAGCCTACACCCTGGTCAATCCAACGCACGACATAGCCGAGAATCCCTTGCGCATTGTTGTCGAGCTCGCGCTGGATTTCGTCGGCTGTCCAGTTGGGGCGTGAGGCGACAGGGACGGACAAGATATCCGCAAGCTTGGCACGCTCTCGGTTTTTCAGCGCCGTCTGAACTTCGGCAACATTGACCTTGTGGTAATGGGTGGCATGGAGTGTCGCAGCCGTGGGTGACGGAACCCAGGCGGTGTTTGCGCCAGCCTTGGGATGAGCGATCTTCTGCTCCAGCATGGCTGCCATCAGGTCCGGCATGGCCCACATGCCCTTGCCGATCTGGGCATGGCCGGCAAGTCCACATTCCAACCCGATATCGACGTTCCAGTTCTCATAGGCGGAGATCCAGGCTGCCTGCTTCATGTCGCCCTTGCGGATCATGGGCCCTGCTTCCATCGACGTATGGATCTCGTCTCCGGTGCGACCCAGGAAGCCGGTATTGATGAACACGACCCGCTCGCGTGCGGCGCGAATGCATTCCTTGAGGTTGACGGTGGTGCGCCGTTCCTCGTCCATGATGCCCATCTTCATGGTGTTCATCGGCATGCCGAGCGCCTCTTCGACGCGGGCGAAGATTTCGCAGGCAAAGGCGACTTCTTCCGGACCGTGCATCTTTGGCTTCACGACATACATGGAGCCAGCCCGCGAGTTCATGCGTCGCCCTTTCGGGCCAATGTCGTGCAGGGCAAGAAGCGCCGTGATCATCGCGTCCATGATGCCTTCCGGCACCTCTTGACCATCCTGATCAAGCACTGCGGGATTGGTCATCAGGTGGCCGACATTGCGCACCAGCATCAGCGAACGTCCCTTCAGGCTTCCCGCTGCGCCGTCCGGTCTCCGGTAATCGAGATCGGGTTCAAGTTTGCGGATAAACGTCTTGCCGCCCTTGGCCACTTCCTCCTGAAGATCGCCCTTCATCAGGCCGAGCCAGTTGCGATAAACCAGAACCTTGTCCGCGGCATCCACTGCGGCCACGGAATCCTCGCAGTCCATGATCGTCGTAATGGCCGACTCCAGTCGCACATCCGCGATCTTGGCAGGATCGCTTCCGCCAATCGGCGTCGAAGCATCGATCTGGACCACGATATGCAGCCCATTCTTTGCGAGGATCAGCCCCGTTGGCTCTGACGCCTCGCCAACATAGCCGGTAAACTGGGTAGGATCCGCGAGCTCCACGGTGCGGCCTTCGGGACCGGCTGCCGTCAAACGGCCCGCGGCAACGACAAAGGAGGTGACATCGCTCCAGCTCGCGCCTGAAAGCGGTGCCGACTGATCCAGAAACTCCCGGGCCCAGGCGATAACCTTCGCGCCGCGGGCGGGATTATAGGAGCTGCCTTTCTCTGCCCCATCTTGCTCCGGAATCGCATCCGTGCCGTACAAGGCATCATAGAGCGATCCCCAGCGGGCGTTGGCGGCGTTCAGGGCATAGCGGGCGTTCATCACCGGAACGACGAGTTGCGGGCCGGCAATCTCCGCGATCTCCGGATCGACGTTTTCGGTCGAGACGTGGAAGTTCGGCCCCTCTGGAAGCAGGTAACCGATCTCGCGCAGAAATGTCTCGTAGGCAGCCAGATCGACCGGCGCACCGTTGCGGCGGTACCAGTCATCCAGCTTCGCCTGCATCTCGTCGCGTTTGACCAGAAGCGCCCGGTTCTTTGGCGCCAGATCATGAACAATCTGGGAGAACTGCGAAAAGAAACGCTCGGCGTCCACACCCGTCTCGGGAAGCGCCTCCTGCACAAGGAAATCGTGCAGCGCTGCCTCGATTGCCAAGCCGTTCTTGTTGATGCGTGCCAAAGGGGCTTCCTCCTCTTCGTTGTTATGTTTGAAGCCAATTTGCGCGGGTAGCAGCCGCTGTCAATGCGGCTAACGGCTGAGGGGTGCCCGTTCCTGCAGGACCGCGCGTGGTCTTCCGATCGCGGTTGCAACGATTCGTGCTTCCAAGAACCGCGCAGAACCATCGACCTCAGGGCGATCGAGCTCTTCGATGATCGTCACCGTTGCGTTGCCGGCTCCCGCATCCGCAGCATCTGCGAGCGCGCGATCCTCGCCCGCTCGCGCGCCAGTTGAAGGGCATCTGCCTCCTCATGGCAAACCGCGTTATCTCCGGCTCCCGAGATGAGATACTGGCCGTCACCCGCCAACGTGACCACCACCGTCACCACCGACCGCACCTGACCGACCACCGCACCAACCGCGTTGGCGACGTCCGCGTGCGCCGGCACCTCGGAGCAGGCTCCCAACATCTCTGCCACGGCGGGGTAATAGATAGATGCCGAGGCCCCTAGGCCAACCAGCGGCCGGTCGAGGGTGACCGAAAAACCCACGACGCCCCGAGACTTCTCAAGTGCCCTATCAACAAGGCGGGCACTGACGACATCAAGCCGCTCCCCATCCCCTTCCTCGAGACAGGTGGCCAAGATCGCATCCGCGGACTGACGGGTGAGACGCGAAACCACTGAGGCTGCAAGAAGTTCGGCCGATTCGGCAACTGGCCGACCTGCACCGTCCCGACGGCGGGCGGCCAGGGCGAAACCCAGTTTCGCGGCATGTGTGCTCCAATGGTTCTGCCGTCCGAGCACATGCAGTGCGTCCGAAGGCGTAAGAGCGCTCAGATGCACCAGCCCCCGCGCCACCAGCCCATCCAGAACGGCCTGTTGAGACCCCACCTTCAGCAAGTCTTCGAGGGAAACTGGAGCCGACCCCAGCCGTTGCAACAGCGCCTGCTCCTTCGGCTTCAAGCTTTGCAAGGGCACGCCGCCAATGCCTGTCGCGACAGCGAAGCGGCCATCATGGCGGTGAGCGCGCGGCGCCTTCAGTTGCCGTTCCAACACGGAAACAAAGGACGGTTCGTGTTGATGGCCGAGCAGGCTGAGGGGCAGAACCCGGCGCGGACCAAGCGTGATGACAGGCTTCAGCCCGCGGTCATCGATGTGGACTTCCGAATCGCCGCCAAGGCCGAAAGTCCGAAGGGCAACCGCCTCGACCATCGTCTGATGCCCGCCGACAATGGCGCCCTCTTCGGCCAGTCGAGGAAGACCATCCTCCAGCACCGCCACGTCGGTGGTGGTGCCGCCGATGTCTGACACCACGGCTTGGTCCAGTCCGGTGAGGTAGCGCGCGCCGACGAGGCTGGCGGCCGGACCGGAGAGGATTGTTTCAATCGGCCGCAGCCGGGCCTGCTCTGCCGAGATCAGCGCGCCGTCACCTCGGACAACCATCAAAGGCGCTTCGATCGCGCTGCGGCGCAGGAAACCCTCGCAAGCCAGTATCAGGCGATCGATGATGGGGACGAGCCTTGCATTGAGGAGCGTCGTCAAGGCCCGACGGGGTCCGCCGAGTCTTGAGGTCAATTCGTGGCTGCATGTCACGGGCAGCCGCGTCGCCTCCTGCAGGCGCTGACGCACGCGCAATTCGTGAGAAGGATTGCGGACGGCAAAATACCCAGCCACCGCATAGGCCGCCACAGAGGGAGCGAGCACTATCGCCTCTTCCAATGCGGCCAGATCCAGAGCAGCCTCATTACCGTGAACGTCATGACCTCCCGGAATGAAGACCACCGGATCACGTCCCAGCGCCTCCTTGAGGCCGTTGCGCGCCAGATCCTCCTGACCAAAGCCGATCATAACCAGCGCTGTGGCGCCCCCCTGACCCTCCACGAGGGCATTGGTCGCAAGCGTTGTCGACAAGGAAACAAGCGAGATCTCTTTTGGCGTGATCCCGCTCAGCACAATCACTTTCTCGACCGCGCCCGCGATCCCGATGGAAAGGTCATGACGCGTCGTCAGCGATTTGGCCTTGGCGACGACCCCTTCAGGCTCCCGGAAGAGCACGGCATCCGTGTAGGTACCGCCGGTGTCGATGCCGAGAAGGTAGGGTGAGGACACGCGATCTTCCTGATGAGCTGTCCACGATCAATATCGCAAGATGCCCAAAGATCAATTCGCTGCGGAAGACATTGCGCCTCGCAAGCTCACCCGCATCGGCAGGCCGTTGCGCGGCTGCGTCGTCAGCTTCTGAACCGGCCATGGCCTGGTTCCAGGTGTGACATCAAACCTGTACCGGCTCATCAATACGGCAAGTGCGATCACCGCCTCCTGCATGGCAAAGGTTGCACCGATACAGATGCGCGGTCCGGCCCCGAAGGGCAGGTACTGGAAGCGATGTATCCGGTCACGGTTTTCGGGCAGGAAACGCTCCGGCATGAATG
>JAEWOP010000103.1 GCA_023399635.1 Pseudomonadota bacterium | reverse complement strand
GGCGCCGACTACACCTTCGACTGCACCGGCAATACCAAGGTCATGCGCCAGGCGCTGGAAGCCTCGCATCGCGGCTGGGGCAAGTCGATCATCATCGGGGTTGCGGGGGCCGGCCAGGAGATCTCGTCTCGTCCCTTCCAACTCGTCACCGGCCGCAACTGGATGGGAACGGCGTTTGGCGGCGCGCGCGGCCGAACCGACGTGCCCAAGATCGTCGACTGGTACATGGACGGCAAGATCCAGATCGATCCGATGATCACCCACACAATGCCGCTCGAGGACATCAACAAGGGCTTCGACATGATGCACAAGGGAGAAAGCATCCGGGGCGTCGTGGTTTATTGAGCCTCCAGCCCAAATATGCGGTCGACGTGCGGAGACTCGAGGAGTTTTCCGCTGTCGATCTTTATGAGATGCTGAAGCTGCGCGTCGACGTCTTCGTTGTCGAGCAGCACTGTCCTTACCCAGAGCTCGACGGGAACGACAAGGTGTGCCTGCATCTGCGGCTCCTCGACGACGAGCAACTTATGGGCTGCGCGCGGCTCTGGCGCCCGACGCCGCAGCACCATCCGCGCATCGGTCGCGTTGCCGTCTCGGCGCCCCATCGGGGAAAGCGGCTCGGCGAGGCGCTGATGCGCGAAGCAATCCACCAATGCGAAAGACTATATCCGGGTGATCCGATCGAGATCTCGGCCCAAGCCCATCTACAACCATTCTATGGTAGGCTTGGGTTCAAGCCGGTATCGGAGGAATATCTGGAGGACGGGATTCCGCATGTCGATATGGTGAGGACCGCTTCATGATCTACGTCGATGCCGATGCATGCCCGGTCAAGCCGGAGGTCCTGAAAGTGGCCGAGCGGCATGACCTTGAGGTAACTTTCGTTGCCAATTCCGGCTTGCGTCCATCACGCGATCCAATGGTACACAATGTCATCGTGTCAGGAGCCTTCGACGCGGCGGATGACTGGATCGCGGAGCGCGCCAGCGCGGGCGATGTTGTTATCACCGCCGATGTCCCCCTTGCCGGTCGTTGCGTCGCGGCCGGTGCGTTCGTGACAGGCCCGACCGGGCGTGTCTTCGATCAATCCAACATCGGCATGGCCACAGCCATGCGCGATCTGGGGCAACATCTTCGCGAAACCGGCGAAAGCAAGGGCTACAATGCTGCCTTTAGCCCCCGCGACCGATCCCAATTCCTCGAAACGCTTGATCGGCTCTGCCGCCGTGCCAAGACCTTAACCCAGTCCGGAGGTGTTCCATGAAGGTTCTGTCCCAAAATACCGCTTTCGGCGGGATGCAAGGCGTTTTCGCACACGACTCCGATGCCTGCCGGTGCGAGATGACCTTCGCTGTTTATGTACCGCCAAAGGCGACGGAAGAGCCTTGCCCGGTCCTCTGGTACCTTTCCGGGCTTACCTGCAGCCATGCCAACGTAATGGAGAAGGGCGAGTATCGGCGAATGGCCTCAGAACTCGGCCTGATCATTGTCTGTCCCGATACCAGTCCGCGCGGCAATGACGTGCCCGACGAGCTCACAAACTGGCAGATGGGCAAAGGCGCCGGCTTCTACGTCGATGCGACAGAGAAGCCTTGGGCCGAGCACTACCAGATGTACACCTACATCATCGATGAGCTACCAAGAATCATCGGTGAACAGTTTCGCGCCGACATGAACCGCCAAGGCATCTTCGGCCACTCAATGGGCGGCCATGGGGCGATGACCATCGCTCTCAAGCATCCTGATCGCTTCAAGAGCTGTTCGGCCTTCGCCCCCATCGTCCAGCCCTCCACGGCGGATTGGTCGGCACCGGCACTGGAGAAGTACCTCGGCGCCGACCGCGCGAAATGGCGGTCCTACGACGCCTGCGCATTGGTGGAGGACGGCGCCCGCTTTCCCGAATTTTTGATCGATCAGGGCAAGGCGGACAGCTTTCTCGACAACGGACTGAGGCCGTGGCTGTTCGAAGAGGCGATCAAGGGTACGGACATCGGCCTGACACTTCGAATGCACGAACGCTACGACCACTCCTACTACTTCATTTCCACGTTCATGGACGATCATCTGAAGTGGCATGCGGAGCGGCTGGGCTGATCCACATCGGCGGCCTGCTCGGCTTCAACCTTGTCATACCGGCTTGCGTGGCCCATATTTTCCTTAGGCAGACGGCTGCCGCCGGACATCATCGTCTGGTCACGATCGCGGGGACGGCCTCGCTCCCTTGAAAAGGAGTAAGGCCATGGCCTGGATCATCCTCGCACTTGCCGGACTGTTCGAAATCGGTTGGGCTATCGGTCTGAAATACACCGAGGGCTTCACCCGACCCGTGCCGACCGCCCTCACTGCCGCGGCAATGATTGCTTCCGTGGTTCTTCTGGGTCTTGCCGTTCGCACCCTGCCCGTCGGCACGGCCTATGCGGTATGGACCGGCATCGGTACCGTGGGAACCGTCATCCTTGGCATCATACTGTTTGCTGAGCCTGCCTCGGCATTGAGGTTAGGTTGCATAGCGATGATCATCGCCGGAATCGTCGGGCTGAAGATGACAGCCGGCTAGCGTCCGGAGAAGAGCGCTGTCGCGAGAGGCGAGCGGCGCTCTCCGGCGAGACGGAATTCAGACGCCAGACGGTTGGTGATCCGCTCTGCCAGAAGAAGGTTCACAGTATCCTGGCGGAGCGAGAACACGGAAACTTCGAAATTCCCCTGGGCGATCGCTTCGCCACTGCTGACGGACACCGCCTCTACTGAAACCGTCGCCTCCCGCCTCGCCCCCACCAGCACCGGTGTCTGGACCAGGCGTTTGATGCGGATCGTCAGAACGGTCCGCGGCAGGACGCGCTCGCGCACGGTGGACAGGATTGTCTCGTTCACCAGCCGATCCGTTTCCGTCACGAGAACTGCCGGAATGTCGTCACCGGCTGCTACAAAGGCCCCCCGCACATCGTAAAGCAATGCCTCCCGTCCAGCAGCGGCCGTCTCAAGCCTGAACGACATCAGGAGCGGCAGGATAGCTACGACGGTAACAAAAATGAGCAGACGGTGCAGCATCAGGCGATCCGGAACCAGTTTCCCGGATCATGCGCAGCTGCGGTTAGAGAAGGTTTAAGCGCCCTGCCTCAGGCTAAGGAAAGCAGCAGCGGCAGCCTGAAACTCCTCCTGTCGCCGCTCACGGCGGATTTGGGCCTCCGGATCCATGCCCCAGTGCTCGTCCGTCCAGTCCTCATCGAGATGGGCAAGCGCCCAGGCCTCTTCGGCCGACACGCGTCCTTCTGCGAAGGCGAGCGCCAAGATCGCAGAGCCTGTCAACGTCGTCATCGTGTGGAGGCAAGCGAGCTCGATTGGCGTGTCGTATTTCCGCAATGTCTCTGCAAAGGCAACCGTCGCCTCGCGCGGCTGGTCTTGCGGCATGATGCCTTCGATCAGGATGAACCGGGCGCCCATATCCGAAGCTGCCCAATCGATGATCGGATTCCAACGTTGCGACTGACGCGCCACCAGCTCTTCGGGCGCATCCGCCCGATAGCAGAGGAGATCGCTGGAGGAGAAGCGCACCACGTCATCGAAGACAGCCTGCGGATCGCTTGCAACGCCATCGATTGCGGTATTGACCAGCTTTGTTATGGGCATGGTGCCAGGGTCGATGTGCTCACCCTGCGCCTCCCATTCCGCACGCATCAGATCCGCGAGCACCTGCGTCGGCGCGGAAAGAGGGCTCTTGGCCGGCGTACGCACCGGTCGTCCATCAAGACGGATCGAATAACCTCCGTCGTCCTCCACCACGGTGACAGTGCTGTAGAAACGCTTCGGCAAAGGGCGCTTCATCTGGATCTGTGCGCGTCGGGTGGGATCCGGATGGCTCAGGCCTTCGGGGATTTCGAACAGTTCACGCATCTAACACCTCAGCCGATATGCTCAAGCAACTCTTTCGGGTGGTCAACAACGGCATCGGCGCCAGCGTTCCATAGCTCCTCCACAGGGGCATAGCCCCAGGATACGCCGATCGCCGTGGCACCGGCCGCCTTCGCCATCTGCATATCATAGACGGCATCGCCGATCACAAGGGTGACGCCTGGAACCATGCCGGTCTCTTCGCAACACTCGTTCACCATCGCCGGGTGAGGCTTGGAGGGGCAGTCGTCGGCGGTGCGGGAGACCGCGAAGTACCTTCCGAAGTCATGCGTCTCCATGATCATGTTCAAGCCGCGGCGCGATTTACCGGTCACGGCTCCAATCAGAAGATCCTCGCGCGGCCCGATCCAATCGATCAGCTCACGCATACCCGGATACAGGGG
>JAEWOP010000056.1 GCA_023399635.1 Pseudomonadota bacterium | reverse complement strand
ATCACCAAGGTATTTGAAGACAACGGCCTGCGCGTCGTCGCCTCCAAGCGCGTCTGGATGAGCAAGCGCGAAGCCGAAGGCTTTTACGCGGTGCACAAGGAACGCCCCTTCTTCGGCGAACTGGTTGAAGGCATGACCTCTGGGCCGACCATCGTGCAGGTCCTGGAAGGCGAAAACGCCATTCTGAAGAACCGCGAAATCATGGGCGCAACCAATCCGGAACAGGCTGCCGAAGGCACGATCCGCAAGACCTTTGCCCTTTCCATCGGTGAAAACTCGGTTCACGGTTCCGACGCTCCGGAAACTGCTGCCCAGGAAATCAAGTACTGGTTCTCGGATACCGAAATCGTCGGCTGATCGGCCGTTGTGACTTCCAAAGAAGCCGGCCGCCTAGCGTGCCGGCTTTTTTGTTGACTTGGATGACGCTACCGCCACTTCTCCCGCGCCCGGTCGTCGGCATCCTTGGCCGATACCCATTCGCCGGTTGAGCCATCCGCCTTGTGCTCCTTCTTCCAGAAGGGGGCCGATGTCTTCAGGTAGTCCATCATGAAGCTTGCCCCGTCAAAGGCGGCCTGCCGGTGCGGGGAGGCAGCGATCACCAGCACGATGTTCTCGCCTGGTGCAATCTTGCCGAACCGGTGGATCGCGGTAAGGCCGAGAAGCGAGAAGCGCTTGATGGCAAGTTCGGCAATCCGCCGCATCTCCGCCTCGGCCATTCCCGGATAATGCTCCAGTTCCAGGGTCGAAAGTGCGCCCTGTTCGTCGCGGCAAACGCCGGTGAAGGTCACCACGGCTCCAACATCCCGCCGGCCTCCGGTCAGCGCTTCGATCTCCGACTGGAGATCGAAATCCTGCGCCTGGACCCGGATCAACGGCGCAACGGTCATGGGATCAGCCGCCGGTCATAGGGGGAAAGATGCCGATCTCGCGCGCGCCGCCGATCTTCTCGTGATGGTCGACATGCTCCTGATCGAGCGCAACTCGGATGACCTCCGGATATTGAAGGGCGGCTTCATATTCCTCACCGAGCGTCTTCAGGTGCATGAGCAACTGGCGCACTGTCTTGACGTCTTCCGGAAGCTCGATGTCCTCCTCCGGCTTCCCGATCCGTTCGCGCACCCATGCAAAGTAGACGAGCTTGGTCATCGTCAGTCCACCATATGCTTCAAGCCAGCCTTGAAGTAGTCGTAGCCGGTGTACATCGTCAGCAGAGCTGCCACCCACAGCAGGCCGATTCCCATCTCCGTTGTGTAGGGAAGGACCTTGTCGCCCGCCGGACCGGCCAGCAGGAAGGCGATTGCCACCATCTGGATCGTGGTCTTCCACTTGGCGATACGGGTCACCGGTACCGCCACCTTCAGCGCGGCAAGATATTCGCGCAGTCCGGAAACCAGGATCTCGCGGCACAGGATGACGATGGCCGCCCAGATCGACCAGCCGGCAATGGTTCCATCGGCAGCCATGAGAAGCAGCACCGAGGCGACGAGCAGTTTGTCGGCAATCGGATCGAGCATGCGGCCGATATTGGAGGTCTGGTTCCAGATCCGGGCGAGGTAGCCGTCAAGATAGTCGGTGATGGAGGCCACGGCGAAAAGCGTAAGTGCCGTCCAGCGGGCGAAGTCCGAGCTTGCGAGACGCCCTTCCACGAAGAAGCAAAGGACGATGATCGGCACGGCAAGGATGCGCGCATAGGTCAGGAGATTGGGAATATTATACGCGCGCGATGCCATGTCATAACCTGCTGCTTGTCTTCTTCTAGTTGGCCCTTCCTGCGACGGGCGTCAACAGCCGGGGCGGCCTTCCCGGGCCATTTCGCGACATCAGCCCGGCTGCTTCTCATGGAAGTGGTGGTAGACCATTCGAGCGACCGTTTCCGAGATGCCTTCCACTGCCATGAGGTCATTGAGACCCGCACGCGATACTGCCTTGGCCGTGCCGAAATGCTGGAGCAGCTTGCGCTTGCGGCCCGGACCGATCCCGGCGATCTCGTCGAGCGGATTCTTGATCATCTCCTTCTTGCGCCGGGCCCGGTGGGAGCCGATGGCGAAGCGGTGGGCCTCGTCGCGCATGCGCTGGATGAAATAGAGAACGGGATCGCGCGGCGGCAGCGAAAAATCGCTGCGCCCGTCGGCAAAGAAGCGCTCGCGTCCGGCGTCGCGGTCGACACCCTTGGCGACCCCGATTGCGGTGACGACGTCGCGGATGCCGAGCTCGTCCAGGATCCCGCGCACCGCCGTCATCTGGCCCTGGCCCCCGTCGATCAGGATCACGTCCGGCCATGCGGGGAAGGGGGCATCGGCGTCTTCCGTCCCGGCCTGCGAGCGGTCGGGAATGCCTTCCTCCTTGATGAGCCGCGAGAACCGACGCGTCATGACCTCGCGCATCATGCCGAAATCGTCGCCGGGGGTGATGTCCGTCGATTTGATGTTGAACTTGCGATACTGGTTCTTCACGAAGCCTTCCGGCCCCGCGACCACCATGCCGCCGACGGCGTTCGTGCCCATGATGTGGGAGTTGTCGTAGATTTCGATGCGCCTTGGCGGATAGGCAAGGCTGAAGGTTTCGGCAAAGCCCTTCAGGAGTCGCGCCTGCGAAGAGGTTTCTGCCAACTTGCGCCCATGTGCCTCTCGGGCGTTTCCAAGCACATGTTCCACGAGATCCCGTTTCTCGCCTCGCTGGGGGACGGAGATCGCTACCCGCTGCCCGGCCTTCTCGCAGAAGGCGAGGGCGAGCAGGTCCTGCTCCTCGACAGGCTCTGACAGAAGAATCTGCTTCGGCACCGGCTTGTCATCGTAGAACTGTGCCAGGAACGCATTGAGCACTTCGGCGCCTGACATTTGCGGGTCGGCCTTGGGGAAATAGGCGCGGTTGCCCCAGTTCTGCCCGGTGCGGAAGAAGAACACCTGGATGCAGGTAAGCCCGCCCTCATGGTGGAAAGCGAAGACGTCAGCCTCGTCAACACCCGCTGGATTGATGCCCTGGTGGCTCTGCACGTGGGAGAGAGCGGCGAGCCGGTCGCGGTAGATTGCTGCCCGTTCGAAGTCCAGGTCCTCGGAAGCCTCGGCCATTTGGCGCGCAATCGCCGACTTCACGTTCTGGCTCTTGCCCGACAGGAAGTCCTTCGCCTCGCGCACGAGTTCGGAATATCCTTCGTCGCTGATCTCATGGGTGCAAGGCCCCGAGCAGCGTTTGATCTGGTAGAGCAGGCAGGGACGGGTGCGGCTCTCGAACACGCTGTCGGTACAGGTTCTGAGAAGAAAGGCGCGCTGCAGCGAATTGATCGTTCGCCCCACCGCACTTGCCGAGGCAAAGGGGCCGAAATAGTCCCCTTTGCGGGCACGCGCACCGCGATGCTTGAAGATGGCAGGGGCCCTATGGTCGCCGGTGATCATGATATAGGGAAACGACTTGTCGTCACGCAAAAGCACGTTGAACCGTGGGCGCAACCGCTTGATGAGGTTCGCCTCGAGCAGAAGCGCCTCGGTCTCGGTGCGCGTCGTGACGAATTCCATATGCGTCGTCTCGCGCACCATGCGCGAAAGACGGTTGGAATGGACGCGCCACTGGGCATAATTGCTGACCCGCTTCTTCAGGCTGCGCGCCTTGCCGACATACATCACGTCGCCGGCCTCGTTGAACATGCGGTAGACGCCGGGCGCGTTCGGCAGGTGCTTGACGAACTCCGCGATCAGTTCGGCACCCTTGAGGCCGCTCTCGTTCTTCAGCGCCTCGTTCCAGTCGATGCCGAGCGTGCGCTCAAGCCCAGGCTCGACGACTGCTACATCGTCGTCGTCGTCTTCGCTGCCGTCGTAGAGAACGCCGCCATCGGGCAGCTTGGCTGAATTCATTTCGTCCTCTTAGCCCGGTGGCACATTTGCAGGGGTGCAGTCTCCCTGGAGCCGGGCTCGAATCGCGTCTGAGTGGATGGTCTACAGGTAGTGCGTCGAGCGCTTCAATAAAAGACGATAGCTGCGACGGCGGGACGCGTCCTCCGCCGGGCGCTCCGCGTCTGTTGCCCAGGAAGGTGAAAGTTAAGATTCGATGAAGACGACGAAGCCTCGAGGTGGATGAGCCCGAATACTGAATAGCCGGAGCTTGTCCTTTAAAAAGATGGTTAAGAAACATCATGTTGCCGCGTGGCAACATCGCTGTTTTGCCGTTTCAGAGCCACAATCAATTCACATTCCGGCTCTCTCTTGTCCTCAATTGGCAGACATTTTCCCTCTCAGCGGGCCGGAGAAGGCTATGCGGCAGTCTCGTCGCGGCACATTCCGGCACAGCAAAACAGGAGAATTTGTATGCGTACCCTTATCGCGACTCTGGTGGCTTCAGCTGCCACCTTCACATTCATCTCGGCCGCTCAAGCCGCTGATGCCGTCGATCAGATCCCGGAAGCTCCAGTTGCCTACGAGCAGCCGGCGCCGGTCAGCGACTGGAGTGGTGCCTATGTCGGTGCCTACGGCGCCTATGACTGGGGCCGTTTCGACGGTGGCGACCGCGAAGGTGCCTTCGGCGGTGGCCTCTTCGGTGGCTACAATATGCAGAGCGGCCAGATCGTCTATGGCGTTGAAGCCGATGCCGGCTATAACGGCGAAGAACAGGATCTCGGTGCAGGCGTTGAAGGCAAGGCCGGCTGGAACGGCTCGCTCCGTGCACGCCTCGGCTACGACCTCAACCCGTTCATGATCTACGGTACCGGTGGTGTTGCCCTGCAGGACAACGAGTTGACCGATGCGGTAGGTAACTCCGACAGCAAGACCGCCGTCGGCTACACGGTCGGCGCGGGTGTCGAAGCTCTCGTCACCGACAACATCACGACACGTGTCGAGTACCGCTACACCGATTTCGGCAGCGACACCTACAACCTCGGTGGCACGTCCGTCTCGAGCGGTTACGACGACCACAGCGTCAAGGTTGGTTTCGGCGTGAAGTTCTGATCACCCAGCGACCGAAAGATAAAGAAATGCCCGCAGCGAAAGCCGCCCGCATTTATAGATCAGGCACAGGT
>JAEWOP010000077.1 GCA_023399635.1 Pseudomonadota bacterium | reverse complement strand
CGCTACAAGTTCGAGATCGTCGACCGCGATGGGCACACGCTGCCGCAGAAGGCGGACCCCGTCGCACGTGCCAGCGAGGCGGCACCCTCTACGGCCTCCATCGTTGCCTCCAACGCCCCCTTCCGCTGGACCGATCATGAATGGATGCGCAGCCACGGCACCGTGCGCGACGGCGATGATGCGATCTCCGTTTATGAGGTGCATCTAGAATCGTGGCTACGCGTGCCCGAAGAAGGCAACCGCAACCTCAACTGGATCGAGCTGAGCCAGCGACTCGTTCCCTATGTGGCGGACCTCGGCTTCACGCATATCGAGCTTTTGCCGATCATGGAGCACCCGTTCGGCGGCTCCTGGGGGTATCAGCCCCTTGGCCTGTTTGCGCCGACCGGCCGTTATGGAACGCCTGAGGATTTTGCCTACTTCATCGATCGCTGCCATGCTGCGGGCATCGGTGTCATCCTCGACTGGGTGCCAGCCCACTTCCCGACGGATGTGTGGGGTCTTGCCCGCTTTGACGGGACGGCACTCTATGAACATGAGGATCCGCGCGAAGGCTTCCACAAGGACTGGAACACGCTGATCTACAACCTTGGCCGCAACGAGGTGAAAGGCTTCCTGATTGCCAGCGCCCTGGAATGGCTGGAGCATTACCATATCGATGCGCTACGGGTAGATGCTGTCGCCTCCATGCTCTATCGCGACTACAGCCGCAACGAGGGCGAGTGGATCCCCAACAGATATGGGGGCAGAGAGAACCTTGAGTCTGTCGAGTTCTTCAAACACCTCAACAGCATTGTTCACCACCGCTGCCCCCATGCTTTCACGGTTGCAGAGGAATCAACTGCCTGGCCAGGAGTGACCAATCGTCCCGAGGACGGCGGCCTTGGCTTCGACTTCAAGTGGAACATGGGCTGGATGCACGACAGCCTGCACTACATGCAGGAAGATCCTGTTCATCGGAAATATCACCATGGCATGATGACCTTCAGCATGGTTTACGCCTATTCAGAGCGCTTCATGCTGCCGCTCTCCCATGATGAAGTCGTGCATGGCAAAGGCTCAATCTTCGGCAAGATGCCAGGCGACATCTGGCAGAAGCATGCCAACCTGAGAGCCTATTACGGGTTCATGTGGGCGCATCCTGGAAAGAAGCTGCTGTTCATGGGATCCGAGATCGGCCAAACCACCGAGTGGAACCATAATGGCTCGATCGTCTGGGACCTTCTGGACAACCCTCAGCATTCAGGCGTGCAAAGACTTGTGCGCGACCTGAACCGCCTTTACGGCGCAGAGCCCGCCCTCCAGTTCAGCGATCTCAATCCGCAGGGGTTTGAATGGGCCATCGGCGACGATGCCGAGAACTCGATCTTCGGCATGTTCCGCTGGTCACAGGACCGCTCCTCCTGCGTCCTCGCGGTCTCAAACATGACGCCGATCCCGCGCCATGGCTACCGCATCGGCGTCTACGAAGGCGGCCGTTGGTCAGAAGTCCTCAACACCGATGCTGGCGTTTATGGCGGCTCCAACCTGGGCAATTCGGAGGTTTGGAGCGAAGACCAGCCGTCCCACGGCAAGCAGCAGTCGATCTCGGTCACCCTGCCCCCGCTTTCAACGATCTACCTGCGCTGGAGCAAGTGACCGCACGGCCTGAGAGCCGTCCCCCCAGAGGGACGGTATACCATCAGCCCCAAGAGGATCCCGTTCCGGCAAGGGAAGTGTTGCGATGTGGCGCTTCCCGTTTTCACCGGCATCACTGCGCCGCAGGTCGGGATCCTGGCCGGGGGGATAGGCGCCCACCACCAGAAAATCATCGCTGGCGCTGATCCGGCAGTGGCCGGTGCCGGCCGGCAGGACAAGGCAGTCGCCGGCCGTTACCTGAAGCTCGCGTCCACCTGGACCGCCGAGCACGACGTGTGCTTCACCCGTTGCGATGCCCAGAACCTCATGCGCAGTGGTATGGAAGTGGTGATAATCGAAAATGCCATTGCGCCAGATGCCCTGCCAGCCATTGGCGGCAAATGCCTCTTCGAAAGCTTGCGCCAAAGATCCGCCTTCAGCGGAGAACCTGCTGTAAACGATGACAGGCAGCCGGGGATTATTCGGAACCCAGTCGTTTTCAGACAACAGAAAATGCTTGGTTATCATGAGGCGCCTCCTTGGTGCTTTCGAGAAAGCTAGGAGAGCCGAACAACTCGACCAGAGGGCCAAGCTTACTCGGCGGCGCTCCTTGTCTCGATCTCGAGCTCGTATGAATATCCTTCAAGCATCTGATAGGCCTGCTCGATGATGGCAATCTGGGCCTCGGCTTTGGTGATCGCATCCGTAATGGAATCGCCTCTCGCCCGCATCATGCTCCCGAGAAAATCCGTCTCAGGACGCCGACCGATCCGATCCAGATGATTGCGCACACGGGCCCGGTGCCGTTCAAGCTCGAGGATGTGGAACCGGACGTTGACAATCTTGTCGGTCAGCTTGCGGCGCATGGCAGCGACCGGATCGAAGCTGCCGGGCTCCCGTTCGTCGAGGATGAATTCGTTGATCAACCCCTCAAGAACGACCAGCCCTTCGAGATCCTTGGTGTCGGCAAGGGTGGGATCGTAGCCGGTCTCATCGAAAACCTTGCGCCGGACCGGATCGCACAGGAGCTCGTATGAGGTTGTTAGCTTGGCGAAGGCGTCGACATCACCGCCCGTGTCCGGATGCGCATTTTTGGCGCGCCGGCGATACGCGGTCTTGATCTGTGCGGCATCAGCGTCGCGAGCGACACCGAGGGTCTCGTAGGGATCGATCAACGGTACACCTGAATTCTGCTTCGGCTCAAGGTCTAGTGGCTGATGTCACTTCTCTCAAGCTCAAAGGGCACTTTTCCAGCCCTGAGCTGAACCCTAGCCAGGTGTTGGGGCGATATAACGGCGAGCGATGACCCAGCAGACCAAAGCCCAGCTTGCACCGGCACACCATCCTCCCAGAACGTCCGTGGGGTAGTGAACTCCAAGATAGATCCGGCTCAAGCCGACGATCAGCGTCAGGAATATTGCCACGCCCATCGTGTAGAGGCGGATCATGCGGCTCGGCTCGGCGCGAGACAGAAGCGCACCCAAGGTTAGATACGTGACGGCAGACAACATGGCATGTCCGCTTGGAAAGCTCATGTCGCTAACCTCGACAAGATGGGGAACGATATCCGGTCTTGGCCTGGCAATACCGAGCTTCAAGGCAGCACTCAGCAGCCAGCCACCAGCGATGGCGGCAAGGGTGAAGATGGCAATGTGAAGCCGTCTCGCCAGAAGGAGATAGCCGAGGATCATGATCGTCATCAGAGACAGAACGGTGACGCCGCCCAAGGCAGTGATATCATCGACCGCGTGCGTGAGCCAATAAGGACCGATCGGCGTACCCGGATCGTCCGGTATTCGCAGCAACAGGAGCAGGTTCTGGTCGAAGCTGGATGTTTCGCCCTCCAGGACCTCGCCGGCTAGATTGAGAAACAGGAAAAGGCCTCCTGCCGCGAGCGCCACCAGAACAAGACTGATCGGCTCAAAGGTGCTGATGCGTTGCACCACCCTGCGGCCAAATCTTTGGTAATATGCCATCGCCACCCCCGCTCGTGTTTGCTTCGTCTATGCCATCAAGCCGCGCTTGGCCTCCGACGACGCGGGCGAGCGCACGATGCGGTATCTCGCTTCGATCAATCCGTAGGCGCCGAAGGCAAATAAACCAAGGGCAATGAACGCGTAAAGGAGACCACCGAAGGGCAATTGTCGCACCCACGCCATTGCCTCGGCCGTACTCCCCGTTTGTCCGGCATCGGACGCCCAGCCGGCATAGATAAAAAAGGAGCCGATAATGAAAAACACGACTCCGCGAGCAGCAAGGCCATAGACACAGGCGAGATCAAGCACCCGGTTTTGAGCCGGTGAGATGGGGACATATTTGAGATAGCGACGCCGCAGGCCCTTAATGATCTGGGCTGCACCCGCGCCGATGATTGCCAGGCCGATGGCCGCGATAAGGAAGCGGCCGAAAGGCTGCTGCATCAGCCACGCGATCCAGGTCTCCCTGCTGTTGTCAGAGCCGCCGCCCAACGAAAGCTGAAGCGCGTTCTGGAGCGCATACGAAGCAAGCCCCGTATAGGTGATGGCGCTGATCAACATGCCGCCCCGGATCACATAGCCTTTGGCATCGTCAGGATGACCATCTGCATTCAGGAGCGCCTGAGCCAGACGCCAAACAATGAAGCCTATGAGCCCTAGGCCGATCAGCCCGAGCCAGATCCAGCCAAATGGCTGATCCAATACCATCTTCAGCGCAGACTCCTGATCCGTCCGGCCTCCGCCGACGCTGGACAGCAAGGCCATCCCGCCAACAAGAACATAAACAATCCCGCGCGCCGCGTATCCGAACCGCGCGAGATGCTCGAACTTCACTTGATCCGGCATCATGTCTCCCGTGAAAGATTGCCGAACGCGTCTGAACCAAGCCGGTTCCGTCTGATGCTCCACCAAAGGAAATGGCCCGCCAAAAAGCGGGCCATTTATGGGTATGAGGAGTGTCTCAGATCAGCGACGCTGGTTATAAACGTCGACGCACACTGCGCCGAGCAGCACGAGCCCCTTGATGACCTGCTGGTAGTCGATGCCGATACCCAGGATCGACATGCCGTTGTTCATCACGCCCATGATGAAGGCGCCGATCACCGCACCGGTGACCTTCCCAACGCCACCATAGGCCGATGCGCCTCCAATGAAGCATGCAGCAATGACGTCGAGCTCGAAGCCGAGGCCGGCCTTTGGCGTTGCGGTATTCAGACGCGCGGCAAAGACAAGACCAGCAAGCGCCGCCAGCACCCCCATGTTGACGAAGGTGAAGAAGGTCAGTCGCGCGGTCTTGATGCCTGACAGTGCGGCGGCCTTCTCGTTACCGCCGACAGCGTAGATCTGGCGACCGAGGATGGTGCGGTTGGTAAAGAAGGCATAGCCTGCAATCAGCAGCGCCATGATGATCAGCACGTTTGGCATACCGCGGTGCGACGCGATGAGGTAGGCGACGTAGCCGATGATCCCAAAGATCACGATGTTCTTGATCAGGAAGAAGCCGAACGGCTCCGTCTCTACCTCATGGGACACGCGCCGCGCGCGGCTCTTGAAATTTTGCCACACCAGAAGTGCTGCCAAAAGTAGACCAAGGACGAGCGAGGTCAGGTAAAGACCGCTCTCTGAGCCGATCAATTCCGGGATATACCCAGAAGAAAGCTTCTGGAACGTGGGGTCAAACGGTCCAATGGAGCGACCGCTCAGCACCGCGATCATCAACCCGCGGAAGACGAGCATTCCCGCAAGCGTGACAATGAACGATGGAATCTTGAAGTAGGCAACAAAGAAGCCGTGTACCGCGCCGATCAAGCCCCCCAGCACGAGGCACAGCATGGCCGCGGCGACGAAATTGACGTTGTACTGCACCATCAGCATGGCGGCCACAGCGCCGATGAAGCCGGCAACTGACCCCACTGACAGATCGATATGGCCGGTGACGATCACCATCAGCATGCCGAGCGCCATGATGACGATGTAGCTGTTTTGCAGGATGATGTTGGTCAGGTTGAGTGGCTTGAGGATGACGCCGTTGGTGGTGAAATAGAAGAAGACGACGAGCGCCAGCAACGAGATCATCATCCCGTATTCGCGAAGGTTGTCCTTCCAGAATCCCGCTCCTTGCTTCGGCGCAGCCATCGTGTTTGGCGCGTTGCTCATACTTCTTTCTCCTTGCGGCGCATGATGGCACGCATGATGTTTTCTTGAGTGGCCTCCGCACCGGCCACTTCCCCGACGAAATCGCCCTCGTGCATCACCATGATCCTGTCGCAGATCCCGATCAGTTCGGGCATCTCCGACGAGATCACGATGACGGCCTTTCCAGCGTCCGCCAGCTCATTGATGATCGAGTAGATCTCATACTTGGCCCCGACATCGATGCCACGGGTCGGCTCGTCGAGGATCAACACGTCAGGGTTCGTGAACAGCCATTTCGACAGCACCACCTTCTGCTGGTTGCCGCCCGAAAGCTTGCCCGTTTCCTGGTAGACGTTGTGGCTGCGGATGCGCATGCGTCTGCGAAACTCCTGCGCCACCTTCATTTCCTGGATGTCATCGATCACACCGCGAGACGAGACACCACCAAGATGGGCAAGCGAAACATTCTTGCGAATGTCCTCCGGCAGGATGAGACCGAGATGCTTGCGATCCTCCGTGACATAGGCGAGACCCGCCTTGATCGCCCGATGAACGTCGGAGACATCGACTTGCTTGCCGTGCAGGCGCACCGTGCCGGAGATATCGCGGCCCCAGGAGCGGCCAAAGACACTCATCGCAAATTCGGTACGTCCGGCGCCCATCAGGCCCGCGATGCCGACGATTTCGCCCGCTCTCACCTCAAGCGAGACATTCTTGACGACCTTGCGCTCGGAATGCTGCGGATGATGGACTGACCAGTCCTTCACCTCGAAGATCACGTCGCCGATCTTGGGCTCACGCTTCGGGTACCGACTGTCCATGTCCCGGTCGACCATCCGCCGGATGATCTCGTCCTCTTCCACAGCGCCCTCGTGGCAGTCCAGTGTGCCAACGGTGCGCCCATCGCGCAGTACTGTGATGCGGTCGGCGACGGCAGAGATCTCGTTCAGCTTGTGGGAGATCAGGATCGAGGTAATACCCTGGGCGCGAAACTCCTTGAGGAGTTCAAGAAGTGCGGCACTGTCGTTTTCATTCAAGCTGGCCGTCGGCTCGTCGAGGATGAGAAGGCGCACATCCTTGGATAGCGCCTTGGCTATCTCGACCAGCTGCTGCTTGCCGACCCCAATATTCGTGATTAGCGTGTCCGGCGCCTCGCTTAGTCCCACCTTTTGGAGAAGCGCCTTGGTGCGCTCATGAACCGCAGAGCGGTCAATGACCCCGAAACGGGAGGGCGGGTTGGACAGAAAGATGTTTTCCGCGATCGACATCAGCGGAATGAGCGCAAGCTCCTGGTGAATGATGATAATGCCGAGGCTCTCGGAATCGTTGATGTCCCGGAACTGACGCTCTTCGCCACCGAAAAGGATGGAGCCTTCGTAGCTCCCATGCGGGTAGACGCCCGACAGCACCTTCATCAGGGTAGACTTGCCGGCACCGTTCTCGCCAACCAGTGCGTGAATCTCACCCTCACGCACAGTGAAGCTAACGTCGGAAAGCGCCTTCACGGCGCCAAAAGACTTCGAGATGCTGCGCATCTCCAGAATAGGTGATTGCTCGGCCGAAACCGCGGGTGCAAGCATGCAGAAACTCCGATTGCAATAGGGGCGCCGCGTACCTGCAGGCGCCCCTATTGTGGCTTACTTGATCTGGTCGGCGGTGTAATAACCGCTGCCTACCAGGACCTCTTCCCAGTTGTCCTTGTTCACGACGACCGGCTTCAGCAGGTAGGACGGCACGACCTTGACGCCGTTGTCGTAGGTCTTGGTGTCGTTGACCTCCGGCTCCTTGCCGGTCATCACGGCGTCGACCATATCGACGGTGACCTTGGCGAGTTCGCGCGTGTCCTTGAAGATCGTCGAGTACTGTTCGCCTGCAAGGATCGACTTCACGGACGGCACTTCAGCATCCTGGCCGCTGACGATCGGCATCGGCATGTCACCGCTGCCGTAACCAACACCCTTCAGCGAGGACAGGATGCCGATAGAGATGCCATCATAAGGTGACAGCACCGCATCGAGACGCTTGTCAGCATAAGTCGAGCTCAAAAGAGCGTCCATGCGGGCCTGCGCCGTTGCGCCATCCCAACGAAGCGTTGCAACCTGCTCCATGCCGGTCTGGCCGCTGCCGACAACAAGCTCGCCGCTGTCGATCATCGGCTGCAGGACGCTCATCGCGCCGTCATAGAAGAAGTAGGCATTGTTGTCGTCCGGCGAGCCGCCGAAGCGCTCGATGTTCCACGGACCTTCCTTGCCGCTTGCCTTGAGGCCGTCGACGAGCGACTGCGCCTGCAGCACGCCGACCTGGAAGTTGTCGAAGGTTGCATAGTAGTCGACGTTAGCGCTGTCACGGATCAGGCGGTCATAGGCGATGACCTTGATGCCCTGGTCTGCGGCCTGCTGCAGCACGTCCGACAACGTGGTGCCGTCGATCGAGGCGATAACCAGCACCTTGGCGCCCTTCACGATCATGTTCTCGATCTGCGAGAGCTGGTTCGGCACGTCGTCTTCCGCGTACTGCAGATCCGTCTCGTAGCCGCGCTCCTGCAGGACCTTGATCATGTTGTCGCCGTCGGCGATCCAGCGCGCAGACGACTTCGTCGGCATTGCGACGCCAACGAGACCCTTTTCCTGTGCAGACGCCGGTGCGGCGAATGCCATGGACGCCAGCATTGCAGCTGTCGTCAGATACTTCATGAAGTTCATGACTGCTCCTCCAAAAAACGGGCTCTCGACCCGTCGATGAAACGAGCGGTGGCCCCCTGCCCCCGCCCTTTGTCAACTCAGTGGTTGTCGCGCGGAATGCCTTCCGTTTGCGCGATCCGCTGGTATTTCACGGCCGGTTCGAGAACCGCACCGGTTTCCATTTGACCAACGAAGGTCCGCTGGATTTCCTGCCAAGGCGTCTGGTGCTTCGGATATTGGTAGCCACCCTGGGCATCGAGCTGGCGTCGACGTTCTGCCATCTCCTCATCCGAGATCAGGATGTCGGCTGTGCCGCGACCGACGTCGATCCGGACGCGGTCGCCTGTCTTCAGAAGCGCCAGACCACCGCCCGCGGCTGCCTCAGGCGAGGCGTTGAGGATGGATGGGCTGCCGGACGTGCCTGACTGGCGGCCGTCACCGATGCAGGGAAGCGACGTGACGCCCTGCTTCAGCAGGTAATCCGGCGCACGCATGTTGACGACTTCCGCCGCTCCCGGATAGCCGATCGGGCCGGCACCGCGCATGAAGAGGACGGTATGGGCGTCGATCTCAAGCGACGGGTCGTCGATGCGCTTGTGGTAGTCCTCCGGACCGTCAAAAACGACAGCACGGCCTTCGAAGGCATCGGGATCGTCCGGGTTCGACAGGTAGCGGTCGCGGAATTCCGGAGAAATCACGCTCGTCTTCATGATCGCCGATGAGAACAGGTTGCCGCGCAGCACGCGGAAGCCGGCGCGCTCCTTCAGCGGCTGGTCGTATGGACGGATAACCTTCTCGTCCTCGATGATAGCACCACGACAGTTTTCGCCGATCGTCTTGCCGTTAACGGTCATGGCATCCTCGTTGATGAGGCCCTGGCTCATCAACTGGTTGACCACCGCCGGCACGCCGCCAGCGTGATAATAATCTTCTCCAAGGTACTCGCCTGCCGGCTGCAGGTTGACGAGCAGCGGCACGTCTTCCCCATAGGTCTGCCAGTCATCGACAGAGAGCTCGACGCCCATGTGCCGAGCCAAGCCGTTCAGGTGGATCGGGGCATTGGTGGAGCCTCCGATCGCGGAGTTGACGCGGATGGCGTTGATGAAGGCATCCTTGGTCATGATGTCGGACGGCTTCAGGTCCTCCTTCACCATTTCGACGATGCGAAGACCGGTGAGGTAGGAGACTTCCTGCCGGTCACGATAAGGCGCCGGGATGGCGGCCGAACCCGGAAGCTGCATGCCGAGCGCTTCGGCAAGCGAGTTCATGGTCGTGGCAGTGCCCATCGTGTTGCAGTATCCGGTGGACGGCGCAGACGATGCCACCAGCTTGACGAAGCCGGCATAGTCGATTTCGCCCTTCGCCAGCAGTTCACGCGCCTTCCACACGATAGTGCCGGAGCCGGTCCGTTCACCACGGAACCAGCCGTTCAGCATCGGTCCAACCGACAGCGCGATCGACGGAATATTGACAGTGGCGGCCGCCATAAGACAGGCCGGCGTGGTCTTGTCGCAACCAATCGTCAGCACGACGCCATCCAGCGGGTAGCCGTATAGCACTTCCACAAGGCCGAGATAGGCAAGGTTTCGGTCAAGGCCGGCTGTCGGACGCTTGCCCGTTTCCTGGATCGGGTGAACCGGAAACTCAATCGCGATACCGCCTGCCTCACGGATCCCTTCACGCAGCCGCTTGGCAAGTTCAAGATGGTGGCGGTTGCAAGGCGAGAGATCCGATCCGGTCTGGGCGATGCCGATGATCGGCCGGTCGGACTGCAGTTCAGCCTGGCTGAGGCCGAAATTCATATAGCGTTCCAGGTAGAGCGCCGTCATGTCGGCATTGGCCGGATTGTCGAACCAGGCGCGCGAACGCAGCTTACGGACCTCGCCCCGGCGGTGGTCGGTTTCGACGATCTCAGTGGAGGGCATGTTCTCAGAATTGGTCATGTTACTTCTCACGCGTAAGGAGGACAGAAGCTAAAAACCGCATCCTAGTCCTCGAAAGATTCCACGGTATGCCGGCGCCCGAGCATGAAGGCATCCGCGACATGAACGAGCGGGGAGAAGTCGGCATCGCTACGGCCTTCTCCTACCAGTCGAACGAAATGCTTGTACAAGTTCCGGTACTCCCGGTCGTCTTCGACAAGCCGCTGCTCGCCATCGACAGACAGACGGCTTCCGCCATGAGTGAGTACGACCGGCCCCTCTTCCGTCTCAACGCGGATGTCCCATGTCTGCGGACCCGTCTGTCGCCAGTCGAACTCCGCGGTGACAGCCACGCCACTCGATGTCGAGAAACTGAGCGAGGCGGCGATCGGAGCCGAACGGTTCTGCGGGAAATAGAGATTGGAACGCAACAGATGAAACGACTCCGGCAGAATACGCGTCACAATCGACAACGCGTTGATACCGGGATCGAACACACCGAGCCCGCCAGGCTCCCAGATCCAGTCCTGGCCCGGATGCCAGTGGCGTACGTCTTCCTTCCATTCAACCGCAACGCTGCGAAGCGTGCGCTCAGCAAGAAGAGCACGGGCCGGCTCAACGGCCGCGGCTTCGCGCGAGTGCCAGGTGGAAAAGAGGGTGACACCCTTGGTCCTCGCCAGCGCCTCTAGCGCATGAACCTCCGAAAGTGTCGCACCCGGCGGCTTTTCCAGCATCACGTGCTTGCCTGCCTCGAGCGCTGCTCTTGCCTGCTCGAACCGGCCTTGAGGAGGCGTACACAGAGAGATGGCATCCACCTGCACGTCACCCGCCAACAGATCATCGATATCGTTGAACGAGGCAATGCCATCGAGGCTGGCGTTGCGGCTTGCCACCGCAACGAGCTCGACACCATTGGTTGCCTCGATCGCACCCAGGTGCTGATCTCTGGCAATCTTTCCAAGCCCAACGATGCCAAGGCGAATGGTCATCAGGCGCCTCAGAGCTTGCGGACTGAGACAGAGGTCGCGGCCGCGCCCGTCAGCTTGTTGACGAGCGGCAGCTTGAAAGGTTCGGCCGCGATCTCAAAGACGTCACCTGGCTCCGTCTTGACGCCTTCGGAGAAGGACAAGGTCGCAGTCCCGAAGAAGTGGACGTGCAGGTCGCCAGGGCGGCGGAACAGATCATATTTGAAATTATGATGCTCGAGGTTGGCGAACGAGTGGGACATGTTCGCCTCGCCGGAAAGGAATGGCTTCTCGAAGATCACCTCACTGCCGCGACGCACGCGGGAGGTGCCTTCTACATGCTCCGGAAGATCACCGACGATAAGCTCGGCACCGAGTGCCGCCTGACGCAGCTTGGAATGGGCAAGCCAGAGGTAGTTGCCTTTCTCGGTGACGTGGTCGGAGAACTCGTTGGCGAGACAGAAGCCTAGCCGATACGGCACGCCATTGGCGCTGATGAGGTAGATCGCGGCAAGCTCGGGTTCTTCGCCGCCATCCAACGCAAAGGCTGGCGAGATGAGATCTTCACCCGTGGCCCGCAGCTGCGAACCGTCACCTTTGTAGAACCATTCTGGCTGAACGCCTTCCTCGCCCTGCGCTGGCTTGCCGCCTTCCACCCCCATCTGGAACATACGCATGGAATCGGTGGGCTTGTCTGTCGACTGTGCGGCTTTATGCATCTTGTCGCGACCATCGGCCGAGCCAAGATGTGTCAGACCAGTCCCTGCAACAAAGAAGTGCGCCGGATCCGGATGAGATACAGGGATCAAAAGCCGGCCTTCTTCCTGCGCACGATGAAGATCAACCTCCTCGCCGAAGCCGAGCGCATCGATCCGCTCACTCAGCGTCTGGCCTGCTTCAATGGCCTCCACGGCCAGTTGATAGGTCGACGACGCACCGGAGACAACGCGAGCAGCCTCGATACCATCCCAGGCAACAACCTTGAGGCTGTCGCCCTCACGCACTTGAAGAATTCGAAGCATTGATCCTCTACCTATGCACTGTTCCGATGCGGCTCCTCGGCAGCATCCTCCTCCTGTCGCTCCTTTGCAGGCGACGGAACATTAATACGACTATTTGAGGTGACAGCAGATTGTCAAGGCGAGGAAGAGAAATCAGGCTGTCTGACAACCATAATGACCTCATCGGAAAACACTATGAAAATCAACGGAGTAATCCGTAGGTCGGCGATCCCCGGAGAAATTTCCACTGACAAACGTAAAGAATCTCCTTGCATTAGTATGACAATATGGGAAGTGTAACACGTCCACGCCATCATCTCCTGGGAGGATTCAAGATGAAAACGGCTCTCGCGGCGCTTACAGTCGCACTTTCCGCATGCCTGGCTTCAGGCGTCTCCGCACAGTCACTTACTGTAGGCTTCTCGCAGATCGGCTCTGAGTCCGGTTGGCGCGCTGCCGAAACAACGGTGACCAGGCAAGAAGCTGAAAAGCGCGGCATCGATCTCAAGTTTGCTGATGCACAGCAAAAGCAGGAAAACCAGATCAAGGCCATCCGCGGCTTCATTGCTCAAGGCGTTGATGCCATTCTTGTTGCTCCTGTCGTGGCGACCGGCTGGGAAGCCGTGCTGCAGGAAGCCAAGGAAGAGGAGATCCCTGTAATTCTTCTCGACCGCCAGATCGAAGCCCCTGATGATCTCTATCTCACGGCCGTTACCTCCGATCAGGTTCACGAAGGCAAGGTTGCCGGCGATTGGCTTGTAAAGGACGTCGGCGACAAGGAGTGCAATGTCGTTGAGCTGCAGGGAACCACGGGTTCTTCTCCGGCAATTAATCGGAAGAAGGGTTTCGAGGAAGCCATCGCGTCTCATGCCAACATCAAGATCACCCGCTCGCAGACCGGTGACTTCACCCGCACCAAGGGCAAGGAAGTTATGGAAAGCTTCATCAAGGCGGAAGGCGGCGGCCAGAACATCTGCGCCGTCTATGCCCACAACGATGACATGGCCGTCGGCGCCATCCAGGCGATCAAGGAAGCGGGCCTGAAGCCCGGTTCCGACATCAAGATCGTCTCGATCGATGCGGTTCCTGACATCTTCAAAGCCATGGCGGATGGTGAAGCCAACGCCACGGTTGAACTGACACCGAACATGGCCGGACCAGCCTTCGATGTTCTGGAAGCCTACCTGAAGGACAAGAAAGAGCCGCCGAAGTGGATCCAGACGGAGTCCAAGCTCTACACGGCTGCTGATGACCCGATGAAGGTCTACGAGTCCAAGAAGGACCTCGGCTACTAGGCCGCACAGTCAGGAGGTGGTGATACGTCTCGCCACCTCCCCCTTTTCCTGAAGCACCGACCGAAGCCGCCACCACTTGCTCCGGTCGTCCGTCCCAGGACGCCCTCATGAATGATAAAGCTCCCCTCCTGGAAGCCCGCGGCATCGGCAAGAGCTTTCTTGGCATCACCGCGCTCGACAATGTCGACTTTTCGCTGCGGCGCGGCGAAATCCACGCTCTCCTTGGTGAGAATGGTGCCGGCAAGTCGACCCTGATCAAGATTTTGACCGGTGTTTATAGCCGCGATAGCGGAACGATGACCCTTGATGGCAGCGAGGTTCAGCCCCGCGATGTGGGAGAAGCACAGGAGCTGGGGATCGGCACCGTTTATCAGGAGGTCAATCTCCTGGAAAATCTCACCGTCGCGGAGAACCTGTTTCTCGGCCGCCAGCCACGGCGCTTTGGATTTATCGATCGAAGCGAGATGCGCCGCCGCTCCCAGGCTCTGCTGCAGGACTACGGGTTGAACATCGACGTCGACGCTCTGCTTTCTTCCTATTCCGTCGCGATCCGACAGATCATCGCAATTGCCCGGGCGGTTGATCTTTCAGGCAAGGTTCTGGTTCTCGACGAACCGACTGCGAGCCTCGACAGTCATGAAGTGGAAATGGTGTTCACCGTCCTGCGCAAGCTGCGTGACAGGGGGCTCGGCATCATCATCATCACCCACTTCCTAAATCAGGTCTACGATATTGCTGACCGTGTTACCGTGCTGCGGAACGGGCGCATGGTGGGTACGCGCGAGCTTGCAACGCTGGAACGCATGGAGTTGATCTCCATGATGCTCGGGCGCGAGTTGCAGCATGTGACGCGCGAGCACCACGCTTTGAACGAGACGGTGGCAAGCGATGCAGCACCTGTTCGCTTTGAAGGCTACGGCAAGCGCGGCAGCGTCGCCCCCTTCGACCTTGAGATCCGCCCCGGCGAGGTCGTGGGCATCGCCGGTCTGCTCGGCTCCGGACGCACCGAAACCGCCTTTCTCCTGTTTGGGATCGACAAACCCGACACCGGCACCGCCAGCATCGATGGCGAGGTGGTCAAGATCACCTCCCCGGAAGGCGCCATTGCCCATGGCTTCGGTTTTTGCCCCGAGGAGCGCAAAAGCGACGGGATCATCGGAGATTTCTCGGTGAGCGAGAACATTGCCCTTGCCCTTCAGGCGCGCCAGGGTTGGGCGAAGCCTTTGTCGTCTCGTCAAAAGGCGGAGCTTGCCGACCAGTTCATCCGCTCGCTCGATATCCGCCCGCCGGATCCAGACCGCCCGATCAAGTTTCTGTCTGGTGGCAATCAGCAAAAGGCAATCCTTGCGAGGTGGCTTGCTACCGACCCGCGGCTCTTGATTGTCGATGAGCCGACGCGCGGCATTGATATCGGTGCTCACGCAGAAATCCTGCGGATGATCGAGAAGCTATGTCAGGATGGTATGTCTTTGATCGTCATCTCGTCGGAGTTGGAGGAACTGACAGCGGTCGCCCATCGCGTCATCGTCCTTGCCGACCGCCGCCATGTGGCGGAACTGAAGGGAAGTCAGGTGACTGCTGACAACATCATGGCGGCAATTGCCGAGCCGGTGCGCACGGAGGCAGCATGAAGAGCGCCCTTTCCCGCCGTTTGCGGCGCATCGCGCCGCAGCTTGCGGCTCTCGCTATCATCATAACATTGGTCAGCTTCATCTCGCCCGGCTTCCTCAACATCACCTATCAGAACGGTCGCCTTTACGGCAGTCTGATCGATGTTCTGGTGCGCGGTGCTCCGGTTGCTCTCCTTGCCATCGGCATGACTTTGGTGATCGCGACCCGCGGCATTGACCTCTCCATCGGGGCAGTGATTGCGATCTGCGGCGCTGTCGCCGCTATGCTCATTACCAGCGGTTACCCGCTCCCCGTCGTGATCCTCTCATCGCTGATCATCGGCCTCCTTTGCGGACTGTGGAATGGGCTGTTGGTGGCCGTTCTCGACATCCAGCCTATTATCGCGACCCTCATTCTCATGGTCGCCGGGCGTGGCATTGCGCAACTGATCACCGAGGGCGTGATCCTGACCTTCAACAACGAGAGCTTCTCGGCTCTGGGTTCGGGATCGCTGGGCAGCGTACCGATCCCCATCCTCTTGTGGCTTGCCGCGGCCCTCGGCGTTGGCCTTCTGGTTCGCCGTACTGCGTTGGGCTTCCTGATCGAGGCGACTGGCATCAACCGTCGTGCCGCAATGCTTGCAGGCATTCGCGCGCGCTTCCTGTTGTTCTTCGTATATGCGGTCTCCGGTCTCATGGCTGCGGTGGCAGGTTTGATCATCACTGCCGACATCCGCGGTGCCGACGCCAACAACGCCGGTCTTTGGCTGGAGCTCGACGCGATCCTGGCGGTGGTGATTGGCGGCACCTCGTTGAACGGTGGCCGCTTCTCGATCCTTGCCTCCTTGATCGGCGCCATGATCATCCAGACGATCAACACGGGTATCCTCGTCTCAGGCTTTCCGCCCGAGTTCAACCTGATCATCAAGGCCGGGATCATCCTCCTTGTTCTGACCCTCCAATCCCCGGCGATCGGAACCGCCTTTGCGCTCTTGAAGCCAGCGCGCGGCAGTTCTGAAGCAGCCTTGAAGAGCGAGAGGACGGCACAGTGATCAGCACGCGCAACCTCCCCTTCCTGGCGGCCTTGGCGATATTCCTGCTGGCCTATGCAGCCTGTGTGATGCAGTTCCCGAACATGCTCTCGACCAGAGTGCTCGGCAATCTGCTCACGGACAACGCGTTCTTGGGTATCGCCGCTGTCGGAATGACATTCGTCATCCTTTCCGGCGGGATCGACCTTTCCATCGGCTCCGTTATCGCCTTCACGAGTGTCTTCGTGGCCGTCATGGTCGGTTCGGCCGGTGTCAATCCGCTCGTCGCATTCGCCGCCGTTCTCGCGATATCCACGACGTTCGGCGCGATGATGGGAATGATGATCCGTTTCCTGGGCATCCCGCCTTTCGTTGCCACGCTTGCCGGCATGTTCCTGGCTCGAGGCGCAGCCTACCTGATCTCCACCCAGTCGGTTCCGATTTCGCACCCGGTGATCGATGCCATCCAGGGCTTTTATCTGCGCGTGCCCGGCGGCGGGCGGCTGACGGCCATGGCCATGCTGATGCTGCTGGTCTTCGTCGTCGGCGCGTTCATCGCAGCACGAACCCGCTTTGGCTCAAACGTCTATGCGCTTGGCGGCAATCCTCAATCGGCTGAACTGATGGGCGTACCGGTGGGCCGCACGACCATCGGAATCTACGCGCTGTCCGGTTTTTTGTCCGGCCTCGCAGGGATCGCCTACACCCTCTACACTTCCTCCGGATACTCCCTGGCGACTGTCGGCGTCGAACTCGACGCCATCGCAGCGGTCGTCATTGGGGGCACGCTCCTTACCGGCGGAGCCGGTCTTGTCGCCGGAACCTTCGTCGGCATCCTGATACAGGGGCTGATCCAGACCTATATTGTTTTCGATGGGTCGTTGTCGTCGTGGTGGACCAAGATCGTGATCGGCATACTGCTGTTTACCTTCATAGTTCTGCAGCGCGGCATCGTGTGGTATTCCGATCGTAGACTGGCCGAAGGACGGCTGAAGGAGGCTTGATTGGGACTGCTTGAATCGACGATCACCGGACGCAAGGGCCGTAGCAGCCATGCGCACGTGGTCGCGGAGCTTGGCAGTGCCATCGTGGCGGGGCGCCTTCCCGAGGGCTCGCTTCTACCGGGGGATGCAGAACTGTCCGCTCGCTTTGGCGTGTCACGCACTGTCTTACGTGAGGCAATGAAAACGCTGGCTGCCAAGCGTCTTGTCGAGCCTAAGGCAAAGGTCGGAACACGGGTGCTCGATCGATCGGTCTGGAACTTCTTCGATGCCGACGTCCTTGGCTGGCGTTGCCAGTCGGGTCTCGACTTCGAGTTCATCGAGCATCTTGCGGAAATGCGTATGGCTTTGGAACCGGCGGCCGCAGCAGCCGCAGCGCGGCGCGCATCAAACGACGACATCGTCCAGCTCTATGCCATCGCTGCCCGGTTCGACGACAACAGCCATACGCCTGAGACCATCGCTAAGGTTGACCTCGAATTTCACCTGGCGATCGCGCGAATGTCCGGGAACCCGTTCATGCGATCGGCGAGCGCGATCGTTGAGGCCGCACTTGCGATTTCCTTCCAGCTTTCATCGCCGGCCGCTTCGCCGGAGAAGATCGATGAGGTTGCCACCAATCACCTTCGTATTGCCCATGCCATCGCCTCGAGGGATCCCGACAAGGCGATTCAGGCAATGCGCCACGTCATTGACGTTGGAAAAAGCCGCATCCGCTCCTCCATTGCAGCCGCGCCGACGATACCGGTCACGACCCAATCCGTCGAACGCCCGGCCGCTAGCGTCTCCTGAGGACCGATCCTTAACGGACGAGAAGTTCGTCAAGAGTGACGGGACGCAGGCCTCGCGCATCGACGCCCACATCGAACTGCCGCGGCATAGGCTTCAGCCGACCGTGGGAGTGTCCGTGCAGGTTGATCGACTTCTTGCCCATCTGGTTCCATGTTCGAAAGGCGTAGTGGCAAAGGACGAGGCGCTGGCCCGCCACGTCGAGTTCCGCATAATGCTGGACGCTCGCCCAGCCGCTGGCCGCCGTCACGGCATGAGGATCGTTGTTGCCGATCACCAGGTTCTTTCGACCGTTCAGACGGTCAAGCAACCTGTCCGCCTCGGCAGAGCTACGAGACGACATCACGTCGCCCAGATGCCAGACCTCGTCTTGCGCCGAGATGGTCGCATTCCAGTTCGCGATCAACGCCTCGTCATGCTCGATCATGGTGGCGAAAGGCCGCCTGTCGATCCGCAACACGCGGCTGTCGCTGAAATGGGTGTCGCTGGTGAAATAGATCATCGAAACAGATTTCTTGTCGCCATCACGATACGCCACAGACAGGCGGCAAAACTTTAGACTTTGGTGGCAGACGACTCTTGTCGTGAATCGCCGGCTCTGCCATGGTTCGGAGGACTTAGAATCAACTAATAAAAATTAAACTCCAGCAAGTTAAGCCGTGTCCTTAGAAGCGCTACTTTCATATCAGGACGAAGGAATGCGTGCCAGGTCCCGGGGCCTGAGCCATCAGGCGAACCCGTTTCTCGCGCGAGAACACGTGCCGCAAACGACGGGCGAGCCCGTCGCCGATTGGCGGCAGAAGGCGGAAGCCTGGCTGTTTGGCTGGTTGCTTGAAAACGCCTGGATCGGCGAACCGGAATAAGCGTACCGCCGGCATCCTTCTCGTCTCCTACGACACAAGGGGCGAGCTGTTGCACGAAGAGCGGAACTCCTTCCGCCAGCCCGCATTTCCCAGCCGCAATGGTGGAATACGGAGCAGACCGATGAAATCCTTGATGTCCTTGGTCTTCGGGCTGACGCTAGCCGCGGTGCTCTTTGCCGGCGGCGTGGCCGCTTCATCCTGGGTGATACAGGAACCGGCACCGCACCAGTTTGCGCATCTGGACGAGCAGCCTTTATGGACAGACGAGCCTGTGGCTGTTGATCGGAAGACGCAGAGCTTCGAACGGATCGCTGCGGCCCCTGTACCGCCGGTGTTCCAGGCCATGGCGGTTGTGGTGACGAAGGATCACGGCCGGAGCCACACCGAAACCGCACAACGAGCCAATCCTGGCCTCGACATGACCACCACGGCAGCCGTGGAAGCAGATCCCATGGTCAATCTGGCAGGGACGCCGCATGCCGTCTGGTGCGCGGAACGGTACCGCTCCTACCGTATAGAGGACAACAGCTATCAGCCCTATGGTGGCTCCCGCCGTCAATGCGAGTCGCCCTATCTCACCGCGCCGGAAACAGCCGCTTATACCCCAGTGGCAGAACAGACCGCGTCAGGTGCAGCCAATGCCCACGCGTCGTGGTGCCTTGACCGTTATCGCTCCTATCAGCCGTCCACCAACACCTATCAGCCCTACAACGGCCCACGTCGCGCCTGTGTGTCTCCCTTCGGCTAGCGACACCCAAGATTCCCTTTCCAAGAAGCGAGCAGGAAATCTTCCGATCACTCACCTCGGATCCGCGCTTTGACGAAAACGTCGTAGCGCGTGCTCTTGCCGAGAATCTGATGGGATGGTGCCCGCACACCAGGCATGGGCTCTGCGCGCAAGGGCCATTTCAGCACCACACGGTTTCGTGCCGCCTCCAAGGCAACCTGCATCAGCTCTACCGAATCGGAGTCCGTCCCGACGATGTCGCGAATGAGCCGCATCTCCTTTTTGACGAGCGCCGACTTGTCGCGCGGTGGATGCATGGGGTCGATCAGGATGACCTGCGGCTGCAGTTGCGAAAGGAGCTTGCGCGAATCTCCACAGATCAGCGTCATCCGGGACACCGTTTCGGCATAGCGTCCACCTTCCGCGCGTGCTCGCTCCAACCCTTCGGTGAGGAGGGCATGCATGGTCTGCGATCGTTCGATCAGCGTGACCCGCGCGCCAAGGGAGGCGAGCAAAAAGGCGTCCCGGCCCAAGCCCGCGGTGGCGTCTACGATCTCCGGTGTGACACCGCTGGAAAAACCGGCGGCCCTCGCAAGGTCCTGGCGACGCCCCTCACCCGAGCGGAACCGGTGGCCAACGGCGCCGCCAACAAAGTCCACGAACAAAGGCGGTTTTTCAGGTGGCTGCACGGCAATCCTGTCTTAAAAGGGCACGGGCGCCGTGAAGCTGACATCTGAGCCATCCGGATGCGTAAACCCTAGCTCCTCGGCGTGAAGAAGCAACCGCGTGGCCGCAGAAAGCGCAGCGCCATCAGCATAGAACTCATCGCCGAGAATGACATGGCCGATCGCCTTCATGTGCACGCGCAACTGGTGAGTCCGGCCGGTCAACGGAAACAAGCGAAGACGGGTCCTGTCTTGCCCATAACCAATGACCCGCCAGCGCGTCTGCGCGGGCTTGCCATGATCATGATCGACACGATGGCGAGGCTTTCGTTCGGGATCGATGGCCAAAGGCAAATCAACGAACCCCTCTTCAGCGTCGACCCTCCCCCAAACTTCGGCCACATAGGATTTTCTGGTGCTTCGCGCCTCGAACTGGCCGGCAACGAAGGCATGAGCCTTCCGATTGAGTGACATCAACACGAGACCGGAGGTATCCTTGTCCAGCCGATGAACGATCAGCGCCTGCGGAAACTCCTTCTGCACGCGTGTCAGGAGGCTGTCCTGAAGAGCCGGATGACGCCCCGGCACTGAAAGCAGACCGCTCGGCTTATCAAACACAAGAAGATCATCGTCGCGGTAAAGAAGCGACAGATAGGGATCCATCGGCGGATGATAGACCGGGTGAGCATCGGTGGAGACAGCCATTCGGGCGGTGTATCATAAGCCGGGCCCAATGGAAGCACGACGCGATGACGTCGCTGCTGATCGCCAGCGGCTGTGCTGGTTTGCAGATATTGACGGCTCTTAAAAGACGCGGATGGAAATGGTGGGCCCGGAGGGACCCAAAATAGATAAAGAACCTATAGCGTTATGCGCAGGGTTAGCCACTCCGGTTTCTGTGTCGTTCCAATTCATGGGCTAACCGTAAATCAGCGCCCGAGCACAACCTTCCCCTTCACTGTCCTTTGGATTTGAGCCAATCTTGGGAATGCGAAGATTCACGAGCATGGGAGAGGTAGTTTGGACGAAAACACGAAAGATCTGATCCGGAGGCGATATCAAGCGGAAATAGATCACGCCGAAAAAATGATAGAGTTCATCGACAAGTATCGCTTCGTCATCCGGTCACAAGACGACCATCGCACTGACGAGGAACTGATGGATGAACAGAAACAAATGCATTATCGGCTCATCGACAATTACACCCGCTATCTGAATTCTTTGGATGGCTAAGGAAGCGCAGTCATGGCGGTTACCGCGGATAGATGCGAACTTTGGGCGAACGGACGTTGGCAGGTCGTCACTATAGATGACGTCCTAGTCAAGTGGACAGCACGGAAATTGAGATGCGTTGAGTGTCATGGGGCGGTACGAGCGCACAACGCCGGGCCCTCAGGTCAGCCGCCCGCTCACTTTGAGCATCGAGATGCCCATGCGGGATGTAGTCTCTGCTACATCTACGTAGAAGGACAACCGAGAACGCAACATCCTCGCGCCCTCGGCTAGAGCTAAAGAAACAATCCGGCCTCTCCCTTGGTAAGGGAGAGGCCGAGAGTTCAAATCTCTCTAGCAGCACCATCACTTCCCTTATTTTCTAGGCCTCCCGCTGTCAGAGCTTCATTAGAGGCTTGGCACAGACCTGTGCGACCTAGCAGAACAAAGCGCGAAATGACGTGCAAGCGCGTGCAAAATCCGTGCAGAATGTTCACGCACCGTTCCTCTTCTGTGGAAGCTCTAATGTAGCTGTTGACGGTATCGGTCTTCAGCGCCATGTCTCCTCCACCCGAGTGGCGGCGGGCAAAACCCGACCGGTGCGGCGGTCTCAGCACGAGACCCGTGCATGCCAGAGCGCCACTTCATCCCCGCAAGCCTTCTAGAGACATATGCGCTCTATCAGATCCCGCACGGGCGAACCTTCGTGGTGGAGTGCCGGAGCTGCAAGGCGATGAAGGAGATTGATCGAGCGGCTCTCGACAAGCTCCCGCAGATGGCAAGCCTGAAGGAGCTATCGCCGCGCTTCCGCTGTACCTTGTGCGGGGAGAAGAACGCGAGGATTATGGCCGGAGGTTGGTCAGCTGTGTCGAGCGCATGACAGACCGGATGCCGATAGCACTGATAGTCTTCTTCATACTGACGACAATCGCCAGTCTCGTGGGACATGCGGCGCAGTGGTTCTGGTGACTTCGGAAGGGAATATGCTTTCAGCACTGATCGTCTGCGCAGCACTGTCTGTGGTCGACGGAGACACGTTCCGACTGCAGGAGATGATCGAGGGGGAGAAGCTCTGGATCGAGGCCAAGGGCAAGGACGGCTTTGGTCGGCCGTTGCCGAACGTGTACCTGCCGAACGGGGGCGAGGTAGGAAAGGAACTGATCCGAGAAGGATTCGCGAGAGAGTAGCCAAAAGGGGAACAAAATAGACTGGTGTAACGGTTCGTCTTGAGGAGGCTTTCTCATTACTTGCGCCGCTCGCTGCAAGATGCGAAGGCAGTCCGCACAAGATGACAGCATACACTATCTAGGCGTGCTGACGGGACGCCCTGAAGGGGATGAACTACGTGCCCAACGAATCCACCTTGTTCCAGAGACTGAAGCTGAAGCTGCGCATGAGGCGAGCACTGAAGGAGCTATCCAACCGAGCGGCGCGATCGAACATGGCAAAGCCCCACGGCCTGCCTGCGCCGTTGATCGTTTCGTTAACCAGCTACGCCACACGCTTCCCCACGTTGGCTCGCACGCTCACGGGTATCCTTCATCAAACGGTGGGAGCCGACCGTACGATCCTTTGGGTGTCTAACGGGGACTTCACTGCCTTACCCAAAGATGTTCTCGCCCTGCAAGAAAAAGGGTTAGAGATCGGCCGGTGTGACAACATGCGGTCCTTTACAAAAATCATACCGACGCTTGACGCACACCCAGATAGCTTCATTATCACGGTCGACGACGATGTTTATTACGATCAGAATCTAATCGCTGATCTCGTTGAGGCCTACGACCACGGTTCTCCCAAGGTTGTATGCCGCCGCGCCCATAAGGTCACACTCACGCCCGAGGGAAAGCCTCTTCCCTACGCCCAATGGGACAAGATAAGGCAAGCGGAGGAGTGCTCCCCCCTCGTTTTCCCTACTGGAGTGATGGGTGTCCTGTATCCTCCGGATGTGTTCCACGAGGATGTCTGCAAGCGCGAGCTGTTCATGGATATCTGCTCAACCGCTGACGACGTCTGGCTCTACTGGATGTGGCGGATGAAGGGTCACACGGCTCACCGGATCGGAGGCCGAAGGCGCCTGATGGAGTGGCCTGACAGTCAGGGATCAAACCTTCGCACGCACAATATCCACGTCGGCGGGAATGACTCGTGCATTAGCAACATGGTTCAGCGATACGGCTTCCCTGACTTAAGCCGGTGAAGCGAAAGATCAGCGGTCCCGCTTGGGCAGCCTTGTCGATCCCACGGCCGCCCCTAAGTCGCTGCGATGCCCAGCCGTTTCGTCCATATCAACTTCACCTCACCAGCGACTGCACTCGATCGGACGATGACCGTAGATGACGCTCTCGCACTACTCGCGAAGCACATACCGGCGCGGGAACTGGATGATGCTCTATCCTTCCTGGAGATCGATCGGATGGCGGAGGGCTACTACAAGGGTTCGATCTGGTCGGTGACCTTCCGGGCCGTGGAGCCACGGGATCTTGCTGACAGCCGCGGCGACTCTACCTCAACCACATGATCATCCCGCTTCCACCGGCTGACTGTGATCCCGAGGACCGGCACCTGCTTTGCCAGCATGCGGTCGAGCTTGCGGTTCAGGACGTGGTGGCGAACGCCGTAGCGGCCGGGTGGAAGGAAGAAGAGGTTCTAGTTGCGATCAACGATGTCTGCGACCACCTGGCGCTGAGTAAGGCAGCCACCGACGAGCTTGCAGCTCTCCTCAAGGAATTGAGGAGACGCGCCGAGTGAGCAGGATAATGACGGCGCTACTTGTAATAGGCATCGCGGCCGTGGCAGCTTTCGGAGCTGCAATCTTCGCAAGCGATACCGGGTTGCTGTCCCTTCCAAGCCTCGGGTTCAACGGAGAAACTAATCCGCCAGCCGGTAGATCTCCGCCCAGTCTTCGGCCTCTCGCAGACCTTTGAATGATGGATGTCGGAGGGTGCCCGTATGTGTCCAGGTCCGATACTCGATCTCGGCCGCGAATGATGGACCCGTCATCACCAGGCTCTTTCCCGGCACACTCACGACCGGAACACTGGTCTTGATCTTGTCGCTGCTTCTTCAGCCGGCGCGCCTCGTCGTGCTTGAAGCCGGTCCCGACACTGCCGACATACTTCCAGCCATCGCGGTAACGGGCGGCCAGCAGCAGACTGGCGATCGCTCCGGGCAGCGCTGTCGAAGGCTCGTAGCCGACGATGGCGAAGGTGTCGCTCTGCACGCACTTGATCTTCAGCCAGTCGCCGGTCCGTCCCGGTCTGTACGGCCGCTCGCGGTGCTTCGCGATGATGCCTTCGAGTTCGTGCGCGCAGGCGTGCCGGAGTAGCTCGTCTGGATCCTCGTGGAACTCCTCCGAAAGGCGGATGCCGCCTTGGCTGTCGGCAAGCACGTCCTCGAGAATCTGCCGCCGCGCCGCATATTCCATCTTGGTCAGGTCGTGGCCGCCGAGGTAGAGCAGATCGAAGGCAAAGAGGATGGCATTGCCAGCCGGCAACTTCCCTCCCCGACCGCCAAGTGAGTTCTGCAGCCGGCCGAAATCGGGGATCCCCTGCTCGTTGAGAACCACCGCCTCGCCGTCTAAGATCATGGTGTTTGGCATGAACCGTCGTGCCGCCGCTTCGATGCCCGGAAAGCGGTGCGTCCAGTCATGCCCGCCCCGGGTTATGATGCGCACGCCGTTGGTCTCGATGTGGACTGCAAGACGATAGCCGTCCCACTTCAACTCGTAGGACCACTCGTCCCCATGCGGCGGCTTCGCCACCAGCTTCGCTATGGGATCGGATCGCCTTGGACGCGGCCTTTTCCGACCTACCCGACGAGGGCGGCAACAGAATCGACGAACTCTTGTCACGCCGCGATCGCCGCGCATAAACTGCGCCATGACCGACGACTTCGACAAGCGCCCTTACCTTTCCAGCTTCAAAGACCGCCACGGAACGATCCGTTGGCGGTTTCGCCGTTCCGGCAAGACTATTTCCATCCCCGGCAACCCCGGCGAAGAGGAATTCGAAGAGCGATACCAGGCGGCGATTGAAGGTCGCGAGCCTCGCAAGGCCGCTGTCGTCAGCATGCCAGGCGCGGCAGTGCCAGAAAGCTTCAAGGCAGCATGGCGCAAGGTTATCCGGAGCCCCGAATGGCTCGCACATGATCCCGCCACCCATGCCAAGAACATCAGGCTGGCAGAGGAATTTCTACACCTGAAGGTCATCGATGATGAACCGGACGTGTGGGGTGACATGAGAGTGAAGGACCTGAAGCGTCGGCACGTGAAGGATATCTTGGCCCGCTTCAGCGCCACTCCTCACAAGGCAAAGCACCTGTTGGTGACGATCCGCAAGATGATCGTTGTTGCTCTGGACGAGGAGTGGATCGAAACCGATCCGACGTGGAAGCTGAGCTATCGCCCGGAGTATGTCGGCTGGCGCGCCTGGACGGACGCCGAGAGGGAGATGTTCGAATCGAGGTGGCCGATCGGCACCACGCCACGAACCGCCTACGGCCTCGCCCTATGGCTCGGCAATCGCCGATCCGACGTCGCGCGGGTGAAATGGTCGTGGTTCGATTTCAAGCGCAACACAGTGACCTTCGAGACGAAGAAGGGCGAGAAGAAGCTCGTCCTGCCGCTGACGCCCATGCTTAGAGAGATCCTTGATCCTCTCGATCGGACGAAGGAGTTCGTCCTGATGACAGCCTATGGGAAACCGTTCTCGGAAAAGTCCCTCACCGGCCGCATGGCCGATTGGACCAAGAGTGCCGACATGCCAAAGGGCTGCACCATGCATGGCCTCAGGAAGACACTGGGGAAGATGTTGGCCGAAACTGGCGCATCGACCAGGCAGCTGATGGAAACGCTCGGCCACGACGATATCCAGCACGCAGAACTCTACAGCCGCGCCGCCGAGCAAGAGCGCCTCGCAAAGGACGCTATGTCGAGACTGACGAAGGAGGTAGGACGCATGTTGAAACAGAGGAGCGGTCGTAAGTGACTACCGATGAGCTTGAAGAACTACTTGAGGGCGCTCAGGAAACTCCTTCTCTTGAGTTCAAGCGTGCCATGGATTGGGAGCCGGGCTTGATTAAGGATATTCTCGCGATGGCAAACCTTCAGGACGGTGGCAGAATCGTCATCGGCGTAGAAGACGCCACTTTTCTGAGGCAAGGCCTGAGTGAAGACCAGCTACAGACCTACGACACCGACATCATTCGCGACCGGGTAGCAACCTATGCAGATCCCTTCGTCGAGCTTACATGCTTTAGACCGTTTGACAGGGGTGGTCGGCAATATGTGGTGATCCAAGTGGCAACCTTTAGAGAGAACCCCGTTATCTGCCGCAAAGATGGAGGTCGCAATAATGAACTTCGCGCCGGAGATATCTACTATCGCAGCCCGGCTCGACGGCCACGGAGCGCACGTATCGACAGCAGTGTTGACATGCGGGACTTAATTGAGTTGGCAGCAGTCAGAAGGATGCGCCGATTGAACGAGCTGGGCTTAGAAGCGCCTAGACCCACGGCTTATGACTATAATGGCGAGTTAGGTGGGCTATAATGCGATCAGGATTCCCAGACGAAATTCGCGCTCACGGTTACACCAGACTGAATATCCGCCCGGCCGGGAGGCCGTTACAGCTGACGCTCGAAACTTGCCGGCGTCAGGTAGAACACTCAAGCGTCAACTTCCGCGGCTGGGACCTCCCGCACATCAGCCGCAACAACAACGAGCGTGGTTCAATCGAACTGTCCTCAGAGTTCGTGCAGGGATGGTGCGACTGGTCCTACCACAAAGAGATGTGGCGCATGTTTAGAAGGGGGCAGTTCTTGCACCTTAAGGCGCTTCGAGAAGATTTGCGAGAAGGCGTTCCTGAGGAAATCCAAGGGCGCGCAATCGCGGTAGGCAGCTTGATCTATACAATAACAGAGATGTTCGAGTTCACGTTCAGAATGTTCCGGGGGGGACTATATGAGGATGGATTGTTGATAAACATTACTTTAGGGGGGACCGCAAATCGGGAGCTCTGGATAGAGGATCCAATGCGGATGGGTTTCTCTTTCCCAAGACGAACGATCGCGGAAAGCGTTACCGTTGAACGTCAGCTGACGCCGAGCCAGCTCAGCACCGACTCAGGTGAAGCATCGAGGCCAGCTATTCGCGAGATGTTCGAGCCCTTTGGGTGGACGCCGAGCGAGGAGCAATTGCGGTCAGATCAACAAAAACTGTTTTCAATGAGATACTGACGTAGGCTAACCTGATGGCTAACCTCATTGGCTAACCGGCACCAAACGCCTTGGAAGAAAACGTAAATGGTGGGCCCGGAGGAATTCTGGAAAGGCTGCAGCGTCAACCACTTCCAAAAATGTGGGACAAAATCGGCCTTGCTGATCTACCTTCATTTTCTCTGTAAGATGTCTCACAAAGCTACGGGCACAGCAAAAGCACGCAATGCGTCTGACGATTCAAGAGCGGCTTCTAAAAGGGAGCACCCTTCTAAACGGCGTCCTCATTCCGATGTCAGCGATCGGCGACTCGCTTGCGCGCTATGTTACCAACCTCGTTGTTAAGCAAGACGACCCAGTGTACCGGGTATCCATTCCGGGGTCCGCATCTCTGTTGCAGTATCGTGGATCCTATTTTCTCGTCTGCTGTCGGCATCAGCTGAAAGGTGTGGATTTCGAAAGGGTTGGGCTTCTCTCCGCAGAGGGAAGCTCACTGTTTACATCTGCCGGCGTAAGACACCATCTTCTACGAACAGAATCCGATTTCTCAGACCTGATCGTCTTTGATTTCACGGAGCCGTGCAGAGATCGTCCGGAACTGCGCGATCGGTTTTTCAGGTTTCGCGAAATCCCACCCGACGGAGTGAACAGTGACACGATCTTCGTGCAAGTCACAGGCTTCCCCTCGGACGATCAAAAGTACGAGCTTGGAGAGAAAAACCATCTGGGTTCCGTAAAACGGCGCATACTATGTGAGCTTGCGCCTCCCCCTGCGGATGACGCACTCGTCAGATTGCGCCCATTTGAACCGCTCCAGTTTGATCCTGATGGCCTGAGCGGAGGATCTGCTTACACCGTTCAGATGGTGGCTGGGCAGCCTACTGCATTTTTCGCGGGCATCGTAGTGAGAGCGGGCCAGACCGACATCTATGTCCTCAAGAGTGGTTACATTAGGTCATTCCTCAACGCGATGGTTGATGAGGATCCTATTTAACCATGGCTTCAGATTTACCCCCCCCTTAGCGCCAAGCCCCTGATCTTCCACAAGCCGGTTACCGGCAGGCAAAAATCCGGCTTGACCGACGTCACGTCTCGCGCCATCTCATCAGCACCCGATGGCGGCTCGGGCAAACCTCTGACCGATGCGGCGGTCTCCACGCGAGACAAACCGCCATGCACGAGCGCCGCTTCATTCCAGCACCCCTGCTCCAGACATACGCCCTCTACCAGATCCCGCACCACGCCTACTTCGCGATCGAGTGCCTCAGCTGCCGCGTGGTGAAGGACATCGCGAGGGAGTATCTTGAGCAGGCAGGCGCCTACAGCAGCCTGAAGGAGTTGTCTCCCCGCTTCCGCTGCACCTTGTGCGGGGAGAAGAATGCGAGGATCATGGCGGGGGATTGGACCGCGGAGAGGACATGATGCCGGATTGGCTTGTCTATACGATCCTTGCGCTGGCGGGCATCTTGGCCGTCGCTTCGGTCGTGGGCCACACAGCGCAATTGATGGGATGGCTCTAGTCGATCCGTAACCACTTGCGCAGCGGCGGCACGATCGTCTCCGAAAAATAGATGAACATGCCGCCCGCCGTGAAACCGAGGCTGGCGAAGATCAGCGACGCAGTCTTCCCGAGGCGCGTGATGTCCTTCACCTGGTTGATCGTCGGCTTGATCTCCTGGTCGATCGTCGCAGTGAGGCCGGCGATGATGTCCCTTTGTTGCGCGGCAATGGCGCCGGCCGCAACCACTGTTTTCTCGGCTTCCGTGATCCGGCTTGATTGTTCGTCGATCCGCTCGTGAAGCCTGTGCCTGCTTTCGGAGCTGCTCCTGCGCTCCTCCGTAAATTCCCTTTCGAACCTGTCCAGGCGCTTGCCCACACCATCCACCTTCTCCTCGAGGCGCCCGAGTACCCTGAGGATATCGTCATTCGATCCCGCCATGCTGCCGCTTTCATGCAATGATCATTGAGATGGCAAGGCCTTGGCGTCCGTAAGCCAGGCGCAAGCGCGGACTGCGAATTTCAGTCTGCATCGAGTCTGCAGGCTCGACGTGAGAAAGAACCCGGTCCGGCCCGCCAGCCGAACCGGGTTCTTTTCGTCTCAGCGGTGGCGGCCATGCGCTGCACACTGGTCCCGCGTCCAGACATCCTGCAAGGTAAGAAACCGTCAACCTCCTGCTGGCACTACGCCTGCAGGCCGTCGCAATCCCGTAGTTGCGAATGCCTGGGCTCGGCGCCCCGTGGGACGGAGCGTCGGGCCGCTATTTCCAGCAGCCTTGATTGGAGCCGTGCCGGTTATGGGAGGCGATGCCCTGCCCAGCAGTCACGTCATTGCCGGCGAGGTAGACCGCCGTCGACGGCTTCAGGTTGATCTTCTCCCAGCCGGCGCAACTCGGCGCGGCAGTCTTCGAGCACGCCCCCAAGCTCAAGGCAAAGAGCGAGAGGATCGAGAGCTTCCACAGCAGCGTTTTCATCGTTCCTATCCTTGTAGGCTTGAACTTGCTTCTCCAGAGCCTCCACAGCGGCGCCCTGACGGCCAACGCTCTTGCCGTAGGTGAATGCACCAACGACAACGCCAACGGCTACCACAGCAGCCCCTAGCGCCTTGCCGATGGGGGAGAGGAAGAAGGCCAACATCACCTGCGCTCCCCTGCACGGAAAGCCTCAATCCCCTTCTGCTCACCCTGACGGGCAACGAGGTAGGCGCCGCCTGCAATGACAGCCACGCCGACCAACCAGACCTCGGACGGAATGTCCGTGAACATCTCCTTCATCGGCTTGATAGTCTCGCGGGCAAAGCCGAGGTTGTCGAGCACACCATCAACCACACCGCCGATCGCAGCAGGGATGCCGGCTGCAAGAGCGCCAACCTTGATCAGCCAGTTGGTGCGGACCTCTGGAGCGTTCTTCCGCACCACTTCAGGCGTCACATCCTCCCGCGGCAGGTTGCGCGGCTTGGCAGTATCGAGAGCATCAAGGAACGCCTGGTCGATAACGTCATTGATCGGCATGATGTCGTTCTCGTTCTTGAAGGCGAGAATGGCAGTGCGGGTGAGCTTGCCCATCTTGCCGTCAGGGGTGCCAACCTCGGAGTAGCCGAGTTCTTTAAGGCGTTCCTGCACGACACGGATGGTAATGGCGTCTGTACGGCCCACAGGAGCCTCAGTAGCGGGAGCAGTCGCCTTGCCTCCGCGGATCTTCATCAGGATCGACGCAACGCCTAGCTGCTTATCGACATGGTTCGGGTCATACTTGCCGTCGGCAACATATTTGCCCTTTACGTATTGATCCGTCCCTGCCCAGAGGTAGGGAGACGGCAGCCCCTTGTTCCGGTAGCCGAGGCCGTTGTATCGCTCCAGGATGTCCAGCGTCCCGGCGATAGACCAATCCTTGTTCTTGCCGGCAAATGGATGGCAGTTCATCAGCGCGTCAACGGCGGCTTCCTCCCATGTTGAGAATGGCCCACGCCCCTTTGGGACAATGGTCGTTTTCTTGCCCGTGCCGATGATCTTCTGGCCGTTATGGAGGACGCCAGCGAAGGAACCGGAGGACTCCCGGTAGTGAATAACGCCGATCACATCCCAAGGAACGCCTGTCTTTGCCGATACGGCCTCATAGCGGGCGCGGTTAGCCTCAATCTTCGCGGCCTGCGCGTTGATCTGCGTTGACCTGGTGAACTTGGCCTTATTCCAGCGGTCGAGGTTGTTCATTGCGCGGCTCCATTGACGAGCGAAAGCCCCGCCGCTCCGATGCGTCGGTTCATGGATATCTCCTGATGTTCGGTTGATCAGTCTTCGGCTATCGGTGGGCGGTGGAGTGCGAGACCTGCGACAACACCGGCTGGGTATGCGAGCGGCATCCGAACCGAAGCTGGAACGGCCCGAAGGCGTGTGGCTGCGGTGCCGCCGGCATTCCCTGCATCATCTGCAACGGGGATGGCGAGAAGCCGGATGTGTCGCGGGTGTTGAAGTCTGTGTTGGCGGTTAGGGACAAGAAGGTGCAGTAGGCGGCGGAAAATCCGCGTCACCACCGCTATCGGCTTGCCCGTCACTTCCCGGTTGATTTGACCCGATTATGACTTCTTGCGCTTGAATGCCTCTATGGTGTCCGGGGTCTCGAACTGAAGCGAAGCCATGGTTGATGTGGTAATTGCATAAAAAATCGAAGCGGCAGCAAGGAAGGAGATCAATGTCAGTGCCCAATGCCTCTTGATAAGACTTGTTATATCCGAGCGGGTGGGGAGGAAGGCTATCCCGGCGTAGAGCATCATGTGCAGCGGCAAGAAAAACCGCGTTTCGATGGCGCCTGGCAAGATCGCGAGGACCGGAAGCAGTAGAGGCATCGCCCATGTTCCGAAAGCTGTGACGTCCCGCTTGCTGGCGCGTGAAGCAGACCTGGCCCAGATAGCGAACCCCACGAACACCACGCAGAAATTAATGAAGGACACTCCATTTCTGCTTGAGGACAGGCTCTGCGTGTAGACTTCTCCATCTCGCACGTCGAGCCCGTTGACGAAGTGCCTCCCCAACATCCCGACAAAGTCGAAGGGATTGCGCAACATAATACCCAAGTATTCAGCCACACTAAACTTCTTAAAGTCGGATACGTGCTCATCCAGCAACCTCTTTCCTGCTGGATCCATGTAGTACAAACCAGCGCTTGGCGCTGCGCTAGGATTTACGTTCGTTTCATAACGCTGTATCTCCATCCCCCAAAGCGTTTGGACAGCAGAAAGTGAAGGTCTCTTTTCACCAATCTTCTTTTGGCCAACGTCCACGACGACTACCGGAAGCCAGCGGTCATGCCGATGCACATTTATCAGGCTTTGAGGCAGGCCGGCCAACGTAAAACCCACTACGAATGCTGCAATCCTACTCCGCCTACCGGTTTGCGTGAATAGAACAGCAAAGATCGCAACAGCTGCGAAAGCATAGATGGTTCTCGTATTATAGGCGCCGTAAGCCAAGAACCCGGCCGCGACTGTGAAGGCAAAACGCCTGAAGCCTTGCGCTCTAAAGCTATGTGATATGCAGACAAGAGATCCAAACGCCATCGCCAATGCGGCCAGATCGCTCAAAGGGTAAAGGAGTACTCCTGGCATCAAAGAGGCAAGTAGAATTGCGGGAACCAGGCGGCGGACCAGATCAACTCTTCCCCGAAGATGCTTCCCAAAAAAATCAGGCAAAACTCCGGCTAGGAGCCAACCATAAACTATGGAAGAGGCCAGCCGAAACGGCCACAGTGCGGACCCAGTGATTTCGCCGAGATACCTGAACGGCAGCAAGATCGCGGGATAAAGATAGCCTCGAATTACTTCGGGGTAATTGAAGAAAATCGGAGGCGACGCCAGATTCCAGTAGAATCCAGCGTCATAGTAAAAGACGACAATGTCGTAATGCCAATGCAGGATGAGGAAGAGTCCCGAAGCTGATACAACCGCCGCCCATCGTTCTGCGGCTTCCGACAAGCTTGCTGTCGGATAAAGAGTTGCATTGGTCATGATATCATTCTCATCGACGCAGCTATAGGTGGCTCGCTTCTATCGTTGATTTCCTACCATGGCAAATCACCGAAAGAACGAACAAACGCCTACTAAAGCGTCAGGGCCTGCCCCCACATTGCGTCGATCTGCGCTTCCGTCAGACCTAGCTCAGCACCAACGTGGGCAATCAGCGGGTGACCGCGCTCAAACTGTGAGGCGTATTCCCATTCAACCCTTGCCATAGCACGGTCCTGCTCCACCGGGATGCCTTCGATGGTCGCCGCGACCTGTTCGAGAGAAAAGCCATTCAGAACAAGACCAAGGCGAAGTTGCCGAGCCGTAAGCGCAGCAAGCGGGACAGGGGCCGGCTCACTAACGGGAGCGATGAAATCGAACGGCTTCTTTACAACCTCGCCACCTTCCCAGACGTCAATAGTGCTCATCAGAAACCCTCCACAAGAAGCCGCGTTCCGGGATTGAACGTCCCGGTCGTAAGAAAAAGCTGAAGGTGGGTGGGCATGCCTGGGCTGATAGTGTAGCCGCGGGTGAAAACAAGTCTCGGTGCTGTGTCGTAGGATGCCTGTTGGGTATATACAGAAGTCCAGTCCGAAGCGCCGCCCATATCAATTATGCAGTTAAACCCTGAAATAAGCGCGGCATCACCGGCTTCTGTCGCTATCAGTAGAGAGTCATTAGGAGTTCCGGCATTGTAAGCTGGGGTGCCGTTCGCAACTTGCCAAATCGCGGTTCTATAGCTTGAGCCCCCAGCTACATACGTTGCACCCCCATCGAAACTAAACCTACCCCTCGTGATCCCTGTCAGTCTGTTGCTGGCGACCACAGACCCCGTCAATCGGATCGACCGAACGCCTGCGGGAAACGAGATCACAATCGCAGAAACCGGAGAAGTTATGTCTATGTTCTGGATAGGTACCCATCCGAGAGCGGCTTGCTTTCCGGCAAGTGAAGGTGCCAGGTTGGCGACAGACGAGATCGGCTGCTCACCAGTATGGTTCCCCCGATCAAACGCATCCTTTTGCAGATTCTGCGGATCATAAACGGACGCCAGCATGTCGCCGATGCCGGTTCCGTCCTGCCCCTTGACCGCCAGCAGAGACCAGTAAGCGTTCTCTGTCGTCGGTAAGTTGGGAGGCGCGTTGCCAGTCGTATCCTGCAGTGCCACCCAGGATGAACCATTGTAGAGCACGCCGTCGTTAGCGACGTATTCAGTGGCCGGGTCATATTCGCCCTTGAAGTCCAGGAAGCCAACCGGACCTTGCGGGCCAACGGGACCAACGCCATAAGCGAATGGCCCAGCCCAATCACCTTCGGCGTTGCTTGCCTTCACGTAAAGCTGAGCCGCGTCCCCTTCCAAAACAAGATAGCTGTAGCCCTTCGGCTTGCTGTCGTGGATCGCGCGGTTGGCGAAATCACCTGCGCCGTCATACTTGAACAGCGTACCGTTGCGCAGCTCGGAAATCAGGTAAGACAAAGCACGGCTGTTCTCGGCATTGTCCTCCATCTGGTCGGTGTTGCGCAAGATGCCATAGGAGTAGGTGCCACTTGCGCCAACCCACTCTTGCTCTGCCGTGATCTGGCTGTCGCTGTCTACCGAAGCGATGAGCAACAGATTGCCGGCAGCTTCAACCGCAATCAAGCCATTCGTGATCAATGCCGCTTGCCACAGTGTACCATTGCCAGTAACCACGGCGCTGCCGTTCGTCAGGGAGACTGTCCCCGTCGAGTAGTAGGAGGTTGCCATTGAGGAGATGTCCTTAATCTACGTGATAAACAACGTATTTTGCGGTGTAGGCGTTGTCGCCGCCATAGAAGGTGATGTTCCCGTTGCCGAGGTTGAGACCTACGACGCCGTTGGTGAGTATCTTCGGTGGAAAGGCGTAGCTTCGCCCCGTTCCCACCACCGCATCCACTCCAGCCGGCACGTTCACAGTCCCAGCCGCTATGGGTATCAGTGGCCGCTTGTCCTCATGGACAAGACACTGGTCTCGGCTGGCAGAACGTGCCCAGTATCCGGGCTTTGACACGCGCATCTTGAATGTGCCTGCGTCATTGCCGATGAAGACACGCTCCGTTCCCGACGGCGGAAGAACGGTTGGCGTCAGAGGATTCCGGTAGACAGCAACAACGAAGTCGAGTGCGCGAAACACACCCGGTATTCTGATCATGTGCCTGACGTAGTTACTGGTGACCTGTAAACTGACATCCCCGCCGAACGCATAATAAGGATACTCATTATCGTTGATCCTAACCATCCCTGGAGGATAGTAGATCTCGTTGTACACTTTGTGCGCCACCCCAAAGGTGATGTGCGGCACGTAACCAAGGTCGGGGAAGTTCACCTGCGCCTGATACGCTCTGTAACCCGCCGTATTGTCGATCTCAGGGAAGTTCACCCTTGCCGTATAGTGCAGTTCCAGCGCGTCATACCGACTGTCGAAGAGCAGGGGCTGCGTCGGTGCTGCAACATTATCGCCCGGCTGTGAGACGTAGAGACCGGGGACGCCGAAGGCGCTGTTTCCAATCCTTGTCCGTTCAACCATTAGAATGCCCAAACGATATAGCGAAGAACCATCGTGTCCGAGATCGTCAGAGTGAAAGAGCTATTCGTGCCGCGAATTGTGCCAGGAAAGAAATGGGTGCCGCCTGGCCTCGTCACAAAATACTCCACCAATGGCACGAAGTGCTGGGGCGGAAAATTCACCGTAACCGAGCCATTGAACGTCACCGTTCCAGACGCGATGATGATGTAGCCCGCCTGCCAGTTGCTATCGAAGAGCTTCATCGTGTCTGGAGTGCTTGGCGATGCGTCGAAGCCGGGCTTGCTCATGATGATGCGCCCGGCTTCCGAGTAAAAGCGTGATGCCATGTATCAGTCCGAAATCGAGATATAGCCGGACGACAGATTGATCATCATCTTGCCGTTCGGGCTTTGCAGGAGGCCCGCCGTAACGGTGCCAATGTTCGCGATCTGAAGCTTCAGTACGCCGCCTTCGAAGACCATTGGCAGGGTTGATGTCGTGCCATTGGTGACAACGAACTGATCGGCCATGACGGCGAACCGCGACCGCTGCACGCCGCCGCTCGTGTAGAGTTCGAGGAAGAACCCGCTTTCCTTGAAGGCATCTGAGGTGGATCCCCGAAGCGCAACGGCGAACCGAGCATCAACGCCTGATTGGTTGGCGGCAGCACGGAACTCGATACGCCCCTGCGCGAAGCCTTCATCGATCGCCGCATAGACATCGGTGATCTGCGCCGCGACGGCTTCGAGCTCGGACGCGATGACAGCGATGTTTTCTTCGAAGTACGCCTGACTTGCGCCCTGCGCTGCTTCGATCCGGCGGCGCATCGTTTCGAACGTGGCGTCGGAGAGCTGCGTGTTCGTCAGCAGGCGTTCCACCAACGGCCGAAGATCGTCCAGGCTCTGAAACAGCTTCTCGAACTGCTCCTTCACCTCCTTGTTGAGGTTGCCGAGGTATACTTCCAGATCCGCGTTACCGCTTGCCAGCGAGGTTGCAGTCTTCACCGCAGACCAGTTCGTCGGCCGACTGGCAATCAGGCGATGGCGGAAACTGTATTCCGTCTCGCTGACGATGCCTTCCTGGATGAGCGTGATCGTCACGTCCGGCTGGACGTTCTTCGTGAAGCGGTTGTTCGGCTCTGCGGTCGGCCACCACTCGAACTGGATGCCTGTGACAGACACATCATCGAACGGCGACCACGACATGCGGAAGGCTGCAATGGTGCGACCGTCGTCCGCCTGCGCAAGGATCGGGATAGGCGTCCAGTCAGGAAGCTCGTTCAGATAGACAGGCTCTCCACTTGGGATCGGCACGACAGGCGGAAGAACACCTGTGCCGACGTAGATCGAGCCGTCACGCTCCTGAAGCGAGAGAGACACGTTGCGCGGCCCGTCGCTGGTCAAGGCACGGATAGACCGGCTCTGGACGATGTAGACACGGTTCCCATAGCGTTCCGAGTTCCACTGCACCCAGTCACCCACACGGATATCTTGGAAGTATGGCCGCAGCACGATGTCAGCCGTCGCCTCGAAACGGTTCTCCTTGTAGTAAATCGATGCAAGCTGATTGGCCTGTCGCTTCGACGGCACTGTGGGGAAGTCAATTGGTAGGTCTCTCGTGCGCCGATCAAGCGCAACCTGGCTGCTGTTCGTCTGCGTGTCGTAGCCTGCCGGGCTCCACATATTGGAAGGCTCTGGATAGGTGCCGCCAACAGAGTTGACCAGATCCGCCATGGAGCGCCGACGCTGGAACCGGACGTTCTCACCCACGATCAAGTCATCATCGGTGAAGGTCGCAACAATCGGTTGAGACGTGCCAATGAGCGGCCATGAGCCGTCAACGCTGTCGATAACCATCCCGCCACAAGCCTGCATCATGCCGTCAATGTTGTCGCCGTGGTCAACGTCGCAATCGAGAAGGACGGAGCAACGATAGCGGCGCTCTCCGGACACCAGTTCGTCGCAGATGTTGGCAGCCGTCGCGTACTTGTCGATCGGCAGGTCTTCCGGCGCCATGCCCATGCCGCAGAACATGTCGCCGTTCCACGAAAAACCGCGCCGATAGTTATAGTCCATGACGACTGGGTTTTCGGTGAACTCGTAGGTGGCGTAGTTGCCCCATACATGAGAGCCGCCGAACGAGACATCCTTGCGCATGTCGTAGAGACGAGCGCCCCGGATCTCGAAGAAGAAGTCTGGGAAGCTATTCAGACGCTCCTGATCGTAAGCCAATTCCGCAATAAGGTAGCAGATACCGCTGCCGAGGTGCTCTGCCGTCCAACGCGTGCCGGGGTTAGCATTCCCGACCAGACCGCCATCGGCAGCGCCCTGTGTCCCTCGATAGAAAGCAAACGTGATGCGTCCCGCATAATCTCCAGACGAGATAGCGAACCGCTGCACCACTCCATCATCCGCCGTGAGCGATAACGCAAGCTCCTTGCCGCCGACCCATATGCGAGATAGCCCATCGCATGGATAATCCGAGAACACGAACACTTGCTGGAGGTTCTTGTTTGACCGCCCATAGGTGTTGACATAGACATCATGCCCGGCAATCCCGACATAGCCACAAGCCACTTTCCGGCTGATGTTCTCGCCATAGTCGCGG
>JAEWOP010000055.1 GCA_023399635.1 Pseudomonadota bacterium | reverse complement strand
GAACAACCCCTTGCAGGACACCCAAGCGCTGAAGGCGATCCTCGAGGAGGTTGTGGAGGATGTCCGCAAGGCCGCCCCCGGCATTTACGAGAAGGCGGTCAGGCAAGCGGAGGAGAACGACAAGCCGCCGCCGAAGAAGGCGGACTTCGAGAAATTCGGCATTGCCGTCCATACCCGCATGGGCGAGCTTGTCTCGGCCGGCAATGCGGGCGTCGGCTTTCCCATCCAGTCGATCTCCAAGGTGTTCGCACTGGAAGTGGCGCTGGAGGCGGTCGGCGAAAAGCTCTGGAAGCGCATGGGCCGCGAGCCCTCCGGCGATCCCTTCAACTCGATCATCGACCTGGAGCGCGACCGCGGCATTCCACGCAATCCCTTCATCAATGCCGGCGCGCTGGTGGTCTGCGACATCCTCGTCGGCATCGGCGGCAATGCCGGGCCGAACCGCCACGTGGTGAAACTCCTCGAGAACCTGCTTGAGGACCAGACGATCGATCTCGACAAGACGGTGCTGGAGAGCGACCGCACCGGCGGCGATCTCAACCGCTCGATGATGTTCATGGCCCGCCATTTCGGCAATCTGGAGCATCCGGTGGAAAAGGTGCTGGACGCCTATATCCACCAATGCGCCATCACGCTTGATTGCCGCGGGCTCGCCAAGGCCGGCTGCTTCCTGATGCTGGACGATGTGGACGACGGAGAGGAGGTGACGGTCGCCGCCGCCCGCCGGGCACGGCGCATCCTGGCGGTGATGATGCTGTGCGGCCAGTATGACGGCTCGGGAGACTTTGCTTACCGCGTCGGGCTTCCCGCCAAGTCGGGCGTCGGCGGCGGCATCCTGGCGATCGCACCGCATCGGGCCTCTATTGCCGCCTGGTCGCCGGCGCTCGATCCGATGGGCAATAGCTGGCTTGGGACGCTAGGCTTGGAGCTCCTGTCGAAGAAGACCGATTGGTCGGTCTTCGGTCGCGCAAGGCATTGATCCGACAGGATACCGGTTACCAGCCGTCGCGGTCGCGCTGGCGCCTGCGTTGTTCATCCTCGCGAGGCATGGGTGGAGGCGTGAGCGCCTTCTTCAGGTCGATGCCGGCAAGGTCGTCGATCACCAGCAGATAAAGAAGATAGATGGATACGGCAGCCATCCAGAAGCCGGTCCAGCCACCGACGCGAAGGCCGGTGCCGATGGCAAGCTGAAGCGCGATGAAGGCCAGCGCGCAGAATCCGATTTGTCCTAGTCGCAGCATGTCGGTCACCTGTTCGCAGTGGGTGATGCGGCAGAAACACTATACTAAAGTCTAGGTTCCCCGAAAAGTTCTGCAAACGAGGTAGGCGCCGGGATCGCAGGATCCCGGCTCCCGTTTTCCCTTGCCCTCAGGCGGTCTTGCGTCCGAGCCTCCGGATGCGGAAGGCGACGTCGAAGGCAGGCTTGCTGACGATGATCGACAGCACGAAGGCGATCGGCCAGGCGGTGATGAAATTCTTCATCCAGAGCTGCAGCCATTCCATAGTCGGGCCCAGTTCCAGAAGGCTGAAGATGCCCGTCATCAGGAAGGCCATGGTCATGGAAATGAGGAACTGGGCAATGAGGATGGTTTTCTTGTCGGCCATGAAATTCTCCAGGGGTCGGGAAACGGAGAATGATGGCGTCGAAGCACCCATCAAAGCACCATTCCCCCTGTTCAAGGGTGGTGCCGTGGGTTCGCGGGTCTGGCCGCGACTGGATCCCGCTCAAGCGGGGGCCGGAATAACCCAACCGGCCTCGCAATCTTTTCGACCCGCCGTGAATGCCGCCCGTCTTGCCGTCTGTCAAGCCTGCGCCGGAACAATCGCAATGCCCTCCCGTTAGCACGGCACCATTTCCGGAAAGGGCTTTCCATGGATATCGCCACGGCACATGCGCAGCCGAAGACGCGGGTCGCGCTGACCATCAACGGCCACCGCCACGATCTCGAAATCCACCCGTGGGTCACGCTGCTCGACCTTCTTCGCGGCCCCATGCAGCTCAGCGGCACGAAGAAGGGCTGCGATCATGGCCAGTGCGGCGCCTGCACGGTGCTGATTGACGGCGAGCGCATCAATTCCTGCCTCAAGCTCGCCGTCACCCTCGACGGCACCAACGTGACGACCATTGAAGGTCTCGGCACGCCAGACGAGATGCACCCCGTGCAGAAGGCCTTCGTGGAGCATGACGCCTATCAGTGCGGCTATTGCACGCCCGGCCAGATCTGTTCCGCCGTCGCCCTTCTCAGGGAGGGCCACGCCCGAAGCCGCGAGGAAATCCGCGAAATGATGAGCGGCAATCTCTGTCGCTGCGGCGCCTATACCAACATCGCCGATGCGATCCAGGACGTCATGGACCAGGAGGTGAAAGTCGGCATGCGGGAGGCTGCGGAATGAGGCCCTTTTCCTATACTCGCGCCGAAACGCTCAGCGATGCCATGGCCGTCCTTGCCGCCAACCCCTCGGCCCGCGTACTTGCCGGCGGCACCAACCTCATCGACCTGATGAAATACGACGTCGAGCGCCCGGCCGCGATTGTCGACATCAACCGCCTGCCGCTGAAGGAGATCGAGGAGCTGCCGGATGGCGCTTTACGCATCGGTGCGCTCGTCTCCAATGCCGCGCTTGCCTATCATCCCGTGGTTACGGAGCGCTATCCGCTGCTCGCCAGCGCCATCCTTGCCGGTGCTTCGCCGCAGCTTCGCAACGCCGCCACGACCGGCGGAAACCTCCTGCAGCGCACCCGCTGCTATTATTTCTACGACCCGTCCACGCCCTGCAACAAGCGCGAGCCCGGCTCCGGCTGCGGCGCGATCGGCGGCGTCAACCGCATCCATGCCATCCTCGGCGCCAGCGAACACTGCATCGCCACCCACCCGTCCGACATGTGCGTGGCACTCGCGGCCCTCGCGGCTATCGTTGAAGTCGAAGGACCGGACGGCCGCCGCGACATTCCCTTCGCCGATTTCCACCGCCTCCCCGGAGATCATCCGGAGCGCGACAACACCATGCGACACGGCGAGATCATCACGGCCGTCCGGCTGGAGGGCAACCACTTTGCCGGCCACCACAGCTACCTGAAGCTCCGCGACCGGCTCTCCTATGCCTTCGCACTCGTTTCGGTCGCTGCAGCACTGGACGTCAAGGACGGGATGATCGTCGACATCCGCGTCGCGCTCGGCGGCGTCGCCCACAAGCCGTGGCGCGACAGCCTGGCGGAAGCCGAATTTGCCGGCCAGCCGGCAACGGAGGAAACCTTTGCCGCACTCGCCGACCGGCTGCTCGCCGGCGCCGAAGGCCAGGGCGACAACGACTTCAAGATCCCCATGGCCCGCAAGGCCATCGTCCGGGCGCTGAAGCAGGCCGCCGCCGGCACGCCGCAGGTCCAGTCCG
>JAEWOP010000040.1 GCA_023399635.1 Pseudomonadota bacterium | reverse complement strand
CGCCAGGGTGCCCGGTCGATATCGACCATAATGCCGTTATTGGTCACATCGCAAAACAGCTCACCACTGATCGCAACGCGATGGTTGCTCAGAAAAACGACGCAAGGGTGGCTTTGCTGGATGCCCGTGCGGGCTTTGAGGTATGCCGCAAGGGTCGGGCGACCTTTGATGTCGTGCCATTCTCCTGCATAGCCCAGCAATCGCAAGGTGCTCTCGATCTCGTCGTCGCTTGTCTTTGTGATCGCGGGAGCACGGCGGCGGTCTACCCAGCCTGCGCCATGACGGTGGAGGCGCACGGCATCGCGGACGCGCGACATCGGTTCACCCGTGATGGACGCCATGGCTGCCGTGCCGGAATGCAGCCGGCATTTGGTGTCATTGTCGACATCGTTGAGGTGATGGGTTTTAACCGCAACGATGGCAGACGGATACTGGATGATATTCGACATGGAATCTCCTTATAGTCGTGGATCGTCGTCGCTTTCGACGGCGAACCACGCGGAGAACTTCCTCGCGCATGCGGCCGGTGCAGATTCCGAGACCGGAATCATCCTTGCACTCGATGTCCCGGGACGGCTGGATCGTGGCGCCGTCGACATGGAAAACGTGAACCATGGGCGCCTCCTTTCCGTTGCGGGCTGGCCTGTTGAACACTTGTCGGTGCCAATAGCGCACAAAGCCCGACACTTCTCAAGTGTCCTTATCCGCATGGCTTTCGATGCCAGTTTGCCGAAAATTGCCGGAATTCCCGAAATGGCACGGCCGAAACCGTTCATCGGCGGGGAACGCCATCAGCGACCCAAACGGCTGTAAGCCATTGTTAAGTATAGAGTTATGAAAACTGTTGCGGATGTGCAACGCACTTGTTGCCGGGGCCTGTCCGTTAATCGTGGATCGAGTGTCGGCCCACGTCCCCCGTGAAAATGCTCGAAACATTCGATTCAGGATAAACGGCGTTTAACCGAGTAATGGGGGGAGGTGTCGCAGAGATTGCAAACGCCGTTAGGCGTTCCCATGGCAGCGTTGGGATGACCAGCGGCCGGAACCGCAGTTGGCAGGTCGAACGAAACCGCTCAGTCGCCCTCGTCGGCACCGTCAGGATAAAGCAGATGGGGCTTGCGGCGGAAGGGCCAGTCGCCGTCTGCGTACTTCTCGACGAGCTCATCGACGACGGTGCGGGATGCGCGTTCATCGAAACCCTGACGAACAAGCATCTCGATGACGAGAGACCGAAAGGCTTCCAGCGCATCGTGGCTCCCCTTCGCCACCATGCTCGAAATCGACATGAACAGCGCCGTGCGGGCCACATCGTCGCGTCCGGGGCGCTTGGCCTTTCTGTCGGCATCACGCAGCTTCTGCTGTCGCTCGCGCTGTTTGGTGTTGCGGATCTCCTCGGACTTCGCTGGCATGCACTCTTCCCCGTCAGGTCTTGGGCTACGGATGCCAGACCGTTGTTGCCACGGCAACGCCGTTTGCATGGAATCGGAAATCCCGGATTATGAATCGTTTTTTTGGGGTTCTGAATCAAATGATCGCAATTTGAGATCAATTGCCGACACGTTGAAACAGGTCGAGATAAGTTGGCGAGGGGCAAACGGCGGCCGTGAATCAAACGACCAGCGTTTGGAATCAAAAATATCGGACCTTGAATCAGATGATCGCAATTTGTCTCGACGTGCGGACACGTTGAAACGAACTGTGGGCAAGCTGACAGAAATCGCCGACGGCTTCCTGTCGCGCTTGCGCCTGCAGACCCATCTCCATTCTGAAGCATGAGGCGGCGAACCGAAATCTTCCGGTTTGGTTCATCCGCGAAGTCGCATGTCCATATGTCCGAGCCGTTAGCGCGGAACGTGCCATCTTCGGGTGGAAATCGAGCATCGCTCTCAGGCGGCGAGACGCTGGCTTCGTGTTTACTTCGTCGCGTGTTCCCGTGACGGAAAAACTACTTCGTGAAGGCCTTAAATGTGGGAGGTCGGCTATCCGGCTCCGGATTCTGGATTTTGCGGTGAAATAATGCCGATCAAATATGAAGTGAAATATTTTTACGAATACCGTATAAATCGATATTAATTGATTAATACATCGTTTATGTTCAAATACAATTGCTGCAATCCACGGAAAAATGAAGATTATAACCCAAAATATACTATTACTATGCATTACTTGGATTTGCATTAAATCCGTATTGGCGCGATCATGTAGTCATCCGATGCGTTTTTCGTCGGATACATTGTAAACGCGTCACACGGAGACTTCCATGCGCACCAGAAATACCAAGACCACTGCGACCGCCGCCTTCTCCTATAACTATGAAGAAGAGGGGATCGGGCACACGACGCGCGATCTGCTCGAAAGCAGCGCGGCCCATATCTTCGACCTCGGGCGCCGCACCACCGAGCAGACTTTCGAGCTCGGCGACCACTTGAGCCGTGCTGCCGACCTGTTGGCCGACGGCCGGTTCGACAAATGGGTAAAGATGCGCTGCGGCCTCTCAGCGCGCAGCGGTCGCAATTATATGGCGGTGTTCCGCAACCTCGGCCATGTTCGCGACGAACTGGTCGATCTCTCGGTCGGGGCAACAGCGCTGTTCCATCTGAGTTCCGCAACGACCGACCAGATCACGGCGGCCATTGCCTTTGCCGAGGAGAACGGGCGTCTGCAGGTCATCGACGTAAAGACAATTCTTTCCGGTGGTGAGGAGGGCGGTGAAAAGGCCGAGAAGGACGATCAGTTCTGGATGGGCGGTGTTGGCGGGCTGAAAGTGTTGATTGCGGCCAAGATCCGCGATGGGGTGAAGGCGTTCATCGAGCACGTGGTCACGATCTGCAAGGCGGTCGAGGCTGCGCTCAGCAGAAGCCGTGTGATCAAGGAGGCGCTGGCGAAGGAAATCCAGGACATCGCCCGCGTCGCGCGTCAGGAACTCGAAAGCCTGGCCTTGTTCCTCGAGCCGGAGCTCGATTATGGCCGCAACACCAAGCCAACGAAGTTCCCCAAAAAGACCGGCTGGGCGGAGGTCAACGACACGCTCTACACATTGGGGGGTGTCGATGGCTGGCCGAAGTCGAAAGACATGCGTGACTGGCTTGCGCTGCATGTGCTCCCGGTGCTTGGCTGGGCGGTGTCCAAAGAGCGGAAGCCGGAATGGCCGCTCGCGGCGCCAACTGCTCCGGCTTCCGAACCGGCGGTTCCGGCAGAGGCGGACAGCGTCGGCGATCATCACGATGCCGAGCCGGTAATGTCGGACGAGGTCTCTGATGACGCCGATGTCCCGGATGAGGTGATCGACCGGTTCGGTGCTGCGCTGGAGGAGGCGACCGGCGGCTTCATGACGGTCAGCCGGGAGGCGCCGCGAAACCGCAGGCAGTTTGCCAAGGTGCCGGCGCTTGCCGACGACAGCGTCGCCGATGTTGAACTCGCGCCAGCCGTCGCGCGGTAAGATGCAAGTTGCACGAGGGGCAGGCGACCGGCCTTCCCGCCAAACTCGAAAGGGCCGCATGTCGGCCCTTTTCCTTTTGAATGATGATGACGAGCGGAAACGCGCAGGCCGACCGTTGCGATCACCGGAAGCGTTGACCGGCTCGGGCTTCATGAGCCCGCCGTTAACTATGTACCGGCTTTGTTCCTTTTTGCTCTCCCGGGTCCTTGAGCCCGGCTCCCGGTCCTGCCAGGGTAAGGCCGTTCGGAAGACCGGACACAAAGCGGCCCAAGGCAGCGCGCCAACGCTACCAAGGGCCTGACCCTCAGCCTTCTTGCGAAAGGAATCGGGCTATGACCACGTTTACCTCTATGACCCCCACAGGGAAAGTTCTCCGTTCGACCGCAGCAGCGGCATCTGTCTTCTCCCACCGTTTGTCCGGTCCCGGCGCCCTGAGTGGCCTGGGCGAGCCGCCCGCGTTGCGCCGCCATCCGCACATCGTTCGCTTCCGTGACGTCGAAGCCGATCTCGATCTGCTGATCGATCATGCCATTGCTGCCATCGCCGAGGGCGAACCGGTCGAGGACGAAATCCTTGGCCATTACGTTCATATCGCCTCGCTCGTCCGCGCCGTCTCGTTCCGCGAAGGTAAGCTGCTCGAGCAGGCGGTCGAGCGTCTGGCGAAGGCTAATCCCAACATTGTTGTCTTGACCCAGTCGTTGAAGCTTCCTTTGGTCAAGGCGGCACTCGAAGCCGTGTCCGGAAACGACTGGCAGAGTCTTGATGGGGTCAAGCTCGATTGTGAAGCACCCGCGAAGGGCAGCTATACGCCGGACCTGATCCTCGTAAATCGCGCCCGGCACACTGCCTACATCCTCGACGTCAAGCGTTCGCTCGCCTCGTACGGTGACACCAGCCGCCTCGAAGAGCTGAAGTTCAAGATGATGGCCGGCGCCATGGTGCTGCCCGACTGGCTCTACAAGCACCACAAGCGGATGATGGTCGACACGGTCGAGGTCGCGATTGTCGATGGCGCCAGCCGCCCGAGCGACCATGCGACCGGGATCTGGGCGCTTTCCGAGATCGACGATTTGCTGGAGATCGACGGTGTCGCCGCCTGCATGGCTGGACTGCGCCTGCGCTTCGGCCGCCGTGTTCAGCAGCTTCTTGAGACTGAGGCCCGCAAGGCACTGGGTGTGGTGGCGGCGGTCGTGCCAGATGCCGGTTCTGCTTCGGTTATGCCGGGCAAGCCGCTGATTGCGCTGAATGGTTCGTCTCGCACTTACGAAGAAGAGCAGGCGATGGGCGCGCCGGACGAGGATGATGGCCATTACGATCTCGGCTGCTTCGACGAGGATCAGGACGACGAACCGGAACCGGTCCGTATCCGGGTTGGCTTTGCCCGCCGTCCGCGCGGGCACTGACGGGCCGTTGGCCTAGCGTCACCGATTGCGGCCGCGCCGGGTGCGTGGCCGGCTTCCCTTGTCCTTCCATTCCATGAACGCCGGATGCGATGCGCTCCGGCGAGGAGACACTCATGTCCACCGATACCCATAGCCCGACTGTGACCGGCTTCCTCTGCGAAGCGGTCACGACCGATACCATTGCGTCGCCTTGCCTTCGCATCAAGTCTGCGAGTCTCCCTCATATTCAATCCGCCGACCTTAGCCACGGTTCGACCAACCGCGACGATCCCGCCATTCTGATCGGGTTAGCGCTTGCCTGCGTCCGGCAAGGTCCTTTGCTGGATGGCCTTGTGCCGGAGCCACTGATGCTTCGGTTGCGTGCACTTGCCGATGGTGACAGCGCAGCATGCCGCCTGTTGCTCGACTGGCTGCGGAGCCGCAACCGGGATCTCGATCGGTCCCGGAACGAACACCTGAGCCTGTCTGGCTCGACCGGTTCGCCGGCTGACGCGCATCTGCCACGTCGTTCGCCGCGCGAGCGTGTGTTGGCGCGGATCCCGAAGCCAGGTGCCATTAACGGGCGATGGCGTGGTCGGACGCGTCGGCGCGATCCGGTGCAGAACGTCCAAACGGCAATTATTGCCGCGGAGACGGGAGGTCGGACTGATGGATAAGCTCGCCCGACTGTTTATCCGCCGCCTCCGTCATCTTGCCCGCCGCGAGGCACGCCGGATCGCTCTGCGCAATGGTCTGCTGGAAAGCAAGATCGTCGATGTCGATGGTCATCTCACCAGCCGCTACAGTCCGGCTTTCGACACGACACGACTGACCGGCGATCCGATCCGTGACGATATCTGGTTCCGGCGCAATTTTGGTGACTGGCTTATCGCACCGAAGGAGACCGGCAATCCTACGGCCGGCTCTGGTGGCGATGGTGTCGTGACCGGCGGGATCATTCATCCGCCGTTCGCCTCGCAACTCGTGGCCCTCCCTCGGGCGCGTCGCGGCACAATCGCGCATCACGGAGTGCTGGGTAATGGAGTTGATCGGCGCGCTTACGCCGTCGGTCTTGTGGATCGGGCAGCCGCTCAGCCGCTGGTCAGTCACATCGTTGCAAGCCTGGTTCTGGCGCGTGCGGTGCAAAGGAGCGGACGGTCGCTTCGGGAGGTCGTTTATACGCTGACCCGTGCGACACCGGTCGTCACCCTCCATGCGCCACTTGCGGGCTTCGAGGGGCAAGTGCTGCGGCTCCTGGAGAAAACCCAGCTGGTGCCGGGCGGCCCGTTTGCGATCGTCGATGCGGACCACATGTTCAACGACGATCACTTCGATGTCCTCGAAGGTGAGACACGCAGGCGCCTGATGACCTTCTCGGGTGCCGGCGTGCATCGTGTCACAGGCAATGCCCTGCGCCGGCGGATGCTCAGCGCGCTGTCCCGCGACCTGTCCGTCCTCGCCATCGCGGAAAAACGGTCGGACATTCCCTCGTTGCTGCAGATCGCCGCCGACCTCTCACTGGAAACGGGAAAGCTCGACCGCAGGTTTGTTGCCGATCTGGTCGAGGTGCTTTACCCGGACGAGGCAATCGAGACGCCGGGCTTGCCGTCGGATTCCGATGCGCGCTGGCTGTCGCTGGAGGATCTGGTCCTTGCGTTTCGCCCTGGACGGCATGTCCGTGACGTGCTGCATGTTCTTGCAGTGCTCATTGAGCGCAATCGCGCCGACTTCGAGGAAGAGGACGGCGATGGTGGCGGGAGCGATGACAAGGCATCCGATTCGGCATCCTCCAGCACATCAACCGAGAAACCCCAAGGCTCGCACGAAAAGCCGAAATCGAACGACACTGATAGCAACGGTCGCTGGAAGAAGGACAAGCCGTCCGGCGCCGAAATGATCCAGCCGGAGCCTTTGCCGACGGTGGGTGAGATCGGCCACAAGCCGCCAATGACCGTCGAAACCCTCTCCGGATATGGCAAGGCGAAAGACTGGGCGCTCGATCTCAAGGCAGATCTGGACGATTACCGGGCAAGCATCCTCGCTTGGGCGGAGATGAGTACCAAGCTGCTGCTGTCCGGCCCGCCCGGAACCGGCAAGACCACCTTTGCCCGGGCGCTGTGCAACAGCCTGCAAATCCCGCTGGTCGTTACATCAGTATCGACTTGGCTGCAGGGCGGTCATTTGAACGACGTGATCGACAGGATGAGCAAGACGTTTGTCGAGGCGCGGGCCATGGCGCCGGCGATCCTGTTCATCGACGAGATCGACGGCATCGGCAAAAGGCAGCCGGCCGAGCGGGAATACGCCGACTACTGGAATACCGTCGTCAACAAGGCGCTGGAACTGCTCGATGGCGCCGTCAAAAACGAAGGGCTGATCGTCGTCGGCGCGACCAACCGGCCCGATCATATCGACGAGGCCATCAAGCGCTCCGGACGATTGGAGACCTATATCGAAATCCCCAGGCCGGATGTGCCGACGCTGGCCGAAATTTTAGCGCACCATCTCGGCGACGATGTCATGTCGCTGATCCGGGAGCCGGTACCGGAAACCCGGTCGGGAGCCGAAGACGGATTCTCGCTGAACAGGATCGTTGCCGACTATCTGGAGGAAGACGCAGAAAGTGAACGGAAGGGAGCCAGCCGATGACTGAGCCACAGAAGACCAACGCGTCGGAATTGTCGGCAGCCGCGCAACACGCCAATTCTGCCGATGCTATCCTCAGGCGTCTCGCCACGCGGGCGATGGGGCTGACGGGCGCGGATATCGAGCGCATCGTCCGGGAAGCGCGATTGAAGGCGCGGCGCGGCAAGCGGGCGATCCGCTATGAGGACATCGAAGACGGCATCCGCGGTCATCGCCCGCTCGTGCCCCATAATCTCCGTTGGCGCTTCGCCTTCCACGAGGCAGGGCATGCAGTTGTCCATCATGCGCTTGATCTCGGACCTGTTCGCGGTCTCAACATCGATTCCGGCGAGGGCGGCTACAATCTCGTCAGCTTCCACGTCTGGGCCACCGACACCCGCGACTGGTACGAAAACATGCTGACCATGCTGATGGCCGGGCGGGCTGCCGAGCAACTGGTGCTGAAATGGGTCTCGAGCGGCTCCGGGGGCACCGACGACAGCGATCTGGCGCGGGCCACGCGACTTGCCTTTGACATGGAGCGCACCCTTGGATTCGGAACCGAGCTTCCGCTGCTCTATCGACCGCATCGCGATCCGGCTGCGGTGTTCGACTGTGACGCCGAGCTGGCGACTCGTGTTCACGCTCGGCTGGAAGTCGCACTCGACCGGGCTGCGACAATCCTCAGAAAACGCAGGTCGACCTTCAATGCCTTGGCAAAGGCGCTGTTCGAGGCCCAGGCGATGGATGAAGAGGACGTGCTGCAAATCCTGACGGACGGTGAGCTACGGCGCTGAAGCGATGAGAAAAATCGAAGTGCAGAATGCTCAAGCAAGAGCGTCGGGTGCTGGTCTGGGATGAAGTGCCTGCAGTCGGCATCAATTGCGCCCCTGACGTCAGATGCGATGAGTGAAGCTGATGAAGGAGAATATCCCCTATCACGTTCCCGCCCAAGGCAAGGACAGGCCGTCCAAATCTGCTACAAACCGTCTGCCCTGGCGGCCTGCTAATTAGTGCTGAGGTGGCTTGGACCCCTACCCTGGCTAAAGAAGCCCAGCGTCTAGGGACTCGAGCGTTCATTGGGTAATGTTTGAGACGCGCGCCGGACAGGCCCCGGCGCGCGCATTGATTATCCGCGAACAAAACTCAACAAATCAGCATTGACTACATCAGCATTGACCGTGAGCATGCCGTGCGAGAAGCCGGGATAGATG
>JAEWOP010000277.1 GCA_023399635.1 Pseudomonadota bacterium | reverse complement strand
CCTTGGTGATGGCGCCCGTCAGGTTGCGCTTGGTGGCGTCCGGCTTGATCATCGAAAACGTGCGTTCAATCGCCATCATTCAGTTCCTTGTTTTTGAGAAAGTGGGCGGTGTTTACCCGCCCGCGACGTTGGAAACAAGGGGGTTTTGGCCGATTTCACGCGGCCGTCACACTCCGCCCAAGACCGCCATGGAGATCGAGGCAGCGCTCGAACCACTGCATGACGGTGTCGTCCTGCGCAAGCGGCGGCGGGCCGGCTGTCACGCGCATCCATTGGAGCGCTCCAAACAGAATGTAGTCGGCAAAGAGCGGCGTCTCCCCACCGAGATAAGGCTGGAAGTGCAGCGTGCGGCGGACAGGCTCCAGCCGCGCCGCGAACGCGGCTCGCTCAGCTTCGCCTTCTGCCGCGACATCCTCGATCGGCTTGCCGAGGCGCTCCAGCCGGCTCTGGCGGAAGTAGGCCTGATCGCTATCATCCAGCATATCGTGGATATGCAGGATTGCCATCCTGGTCACCGGCATGTGGATGATCATCTGCGAGAAGCTTTCCACGAACCGCGACAGGGCCTTGCCGCCTTCCCCGCCGAAGAGCGTGGGACGGTTCGGGTAGGCCTCATCCAGGTAAAGCGCGATCTCGAAGCTGTCGCGCACGAGCCGGTCACCGTCGCGCAGGATCGGCACGGTCTTGGAGAACCCTTCCTCGAGCGTCGGGATCACGGTGAAGGGGTAAGGACGCTCCACATAATCAAGCCCCTTGTGCGCAAGTGCCATGGAAATCTTCCAGCAATGGGGAGAGAAAGGGCGGCTCTCATCCTTGCCGCACAGCGAATAGAGAACACGGGTCATGATCAGCTCCTGTTGCCGGCCTGGTCTGCCACTCTGGCCGGCAACGGGTCCACAATCCAATCACCAAATTTCATGGATCCTATCACGTTCGGTTGGCGGCTCTTGGAGGTAAGGTGGAGCGCCGAACGGAGAGATCATCATGCAGCACCATTTCCAGATGTTGGCAGACTACAACCGGTGGGCCAATCAACACCTCTATGAAGCGTGTGCAGCGCTGACCGACGAAGAATACCGCGCCGATAAAGGCGCTTTCTTCGGCTCGGCGCACCGAACGCTCAACCACCTGCTTGCCGCCGACCGGATCTGGATGAGGCGCATCACCGGTAGCGGGGAGGCTCCGACTGCGCTCGATACAATCCTTTTCCAAAGCTTCGAGGCATTATGGGCGGCGCGCCAAGCGGAGGACCGCCGGATCATCGACTTTATCGAGACGCTCGACGATGAACGGTGCGCGCAGACCTTCACCTATACTCCCATCACCAATCCTGTGGCGGTCACACAGCGTCTGGGGCCTGTCCTCTCACACGTGTTCAACCACCAGACGCACCATCGCGGGCAGGTTCATATGATCCTGACCTCGCTGGGCAAGCCATCTGTCGTGCTCGACCTCATCTACTTCCTTCGTGGCGAGGGAAGCAGATGGACGTAACGTAACGTAACGTAGCGTCACGCCGCCCGCAGGCCCTTTACGTGTGGGACGGAGGCGCCAACCGGAAGCGGACTATAAGCTCCTCCAGCGCCGCCGCCTCGGGCCTGAACCGCACTTCCTGGGCAACGACGGCAAAACCCCTGCCCGCGCGGCCACGACCCCCGCGTTCAGCGCGATGAATCGTCGACCGGCCAGCATCAGACACTCTCCAAGGGGCTCCTGTTTTCTCCACAGGCGGGCCACCTAATTCCAAGATCATGCTAGCGGGCATCAACAAAAACGATCAATCAGGCATTTGTGTTTGCCAAGTTCGTGAGGTGTACGGTGGAGCCGTCACATGTTCATGCGGGGAGGCCAGCGGGTTGCAAGGATCGTCAACTTCGGCCAAAACCCCGGCATGATCACGATCAATGACCTTTCCGCCCGCATTGCCGGACGTCTTCTCCTCGACCATGCGAGTGTGTCGCTTCCCGCTGGCGTGAAGGTGGGGCTTGTCGGGCGCAATGGCGCCGGCAAGTCGACCCTTTTCCGCATTATCACCGGGGACCTCGCATCGGAAAGCGGGTCCGTTTCGATACCCAAGAATGCTCGCATCGGCCAGGTGGCGCAGGAGGCACCGGGAACGGAAGATCCCTTGATCGAGATCGTGCTCGCCGCCGACAAGGAACGCACAGCACTGATGGCGGAAGCGGAGTCGGCAACCGATCCGCACCGTATTGCCGAGATCCAGATGCGGCTCGTCGACATCAATGCCCATTCGGCCGAAGCGCGCGCGTCCAGCATCCTGGCAGGTCTTGGGTTTAACCATGAGGCGCAGCAACGGCCGGCATCGTCTTTTTCCGGCGGATGGCGCATGCGCGTGGCACTGGCTGCCGTGCTATTTTCCGAGCCGGACCTATTGTTGCTCGACGAGCCGACCAACTATCTCGACCTCGAGGGCACGATGTGGCTGGAAGATTATGTCCGGCGCTACCCCTACACGGTTATCGTCATCAGCCATGACCGCGACATGCTGAATAATGCCGTTAATTCCATCGTGCATCTCGATCAGAAGAAGCTCACCTTCTATCGCGGCGGCTACGACCAGTTCGAGCGGCAGAAGGCCGAGGCAGACGAATTGCAGATGAAGGCGAAGGCGAAGAACGAGGCCGCTCGCAAACACCTGCAGAGCTTCATCGACCGGTTCAAGGCGAAGGCCTCAAAGGCCAAACAGGCGCAGAGCCGTGTCAAGGCGCTGGAGCGGATGGGTACCGTAGCCTCGGTGATCGAGGATCATGTCCAGCCAATCACCTTTCCCGAACCGGAGAAGCAGCCGGCCTCGCCGATCGTTGCGATCAGCGGCGGCGCGGTTGGCTATGAGCCAAACAAGCCGATCCTGAAGAACATCAACCTCAGGATCGACAATGACGATCGCATCGCGCTGCTTGGCTCAAACGGCAACGGCAAGTCCACCTTCGCCAAGCTGCTAGCTGGACGGCTCCAGCTTCAGGCGGGAGAGATGAAGCTCGCGCCGAGCCTGCAGGTGGGCTTCTTCGCCCAGCATCAGCTCGACGACCTCGTCCCGGCCGACACGCCGGTCGAGCATGTTCGGCGCTTGATGCCTGAAGCGCCTGAAGCGAAGGTCCGCGCACGCGTGGCGCAAATGGGATTGGCGACCGAGAAGATGGCG
>JAEWOP010000274.1 GCA_023399635.1 Pseudomonadota bacterium | reverse complement strand
CTGGAGCAGTTCCTCAAGGTATATGACGGGGCGCTGTTGATGACCTCCCACGACCGGGAGTTCATGAACCGCATCGTCAACAAGATCATCGAGATCGATGCCGGCTCGCTCAACACCTATGCCGGCGATTACGGCTTCTATGAGCAGCAGCGCGCGCAGAACGAAAAGCAGCAGCAGGCGCAGTTCGAGCGCCAGCAGGCGATGCTCGCCAAGGAGATCAAGTTCATCGAGCGCTTCAAGGCGCGCGCATCCCATGCGGCGCAGGTGCAAAGCCGGGTGAAGAAACTCGACAAGATCGAGCGGGTCGAGCCGCCGCGCCGGCGCCAGTCGGTGGCATTTGAGTTCCAGCCGGCGCCGCGATCGGGCGAGGATGTGGCGAGCCTCAAGGGCGTGCACAAAGCCTATGGTAGCCGCACCATCTATGACGGACTGGACTTCATGATCCGCCGCAAGGAACGCTGGTGCATCATGGGCGTCAATGGCGCCGGCAAATCCACGCTGCTGAAGCTCATTGCAGGCTCGGCGGATCCGGATCAGGGTGCGGTCACGATCGGCGCCAGCGTCAAGATGGGCTATTTCGCCCAGCACGCCATGGATCTGCTGGATGGCGAGCAGACGGTGTTCGAATGGCTGGAATCGGAGTTTCCGAGAGCCGGGCAGGGCGCGCTTCGCACGCTCGCCGGCTGCTTTGGCTTTTCAGGCGATGATGTGGAGAAGAAGTGCCGGGTTCTTTCAGGCGGCGAGAAAGCTCGTCTTGTCATGGCCGCAATGCTGTTCGATCCACCGAACTTCCTGGTTCTCGATGAGCCCACCAACCACCTAGACCTCGACACCAAGGAGATGTTGATCAAGGCGCTGTCGGACTATGAGGGCACCATGCTCTTTGTCAGCCACGACCGTCATTTCCTGTCTGAACTCTCTAACCGGGTGCTGGAGGTCTCGGCAGATGGCGTGCAGCGTTACGATGGCGGCTACCGGGAATATGTAGAGCGGACTGGCTACGAGGCGCCTGGCCTCGCGGCCTGAGGGCCTGAACCATCGTTCAGCGCAAGTGGACAACACCGCGTCAGCTCGCCTGCAGTTCCTTCATGTCTGCATCGTCAAGCTCGGTCGCACGCAGATGCGCCGGACGCTGGTAGAGATGCGCCACATAAGCCTCGAATGCGGGACGCTTTTCGATCGTACCGAATTGCATGCCCCACATCAGGTGCGAGCCGACATAAACGTCTGCTGCCGTGAAGCTGTCCCCGGCTATGAAGGCTTTGCCTGACACTGCCGTCTCCAGCGTGTTCATCACGTCATCATAGCTGCCATAGCCGACCATGACACGCTTATCGTCCGGCACCTCGACACCGAGAGCGCGGTTGGCCACCGCCGCCTCCAACGGGCCCGCCGCGAAAAAAAGCCAACGGTAGTAATCAGCGCGCTGCGAAAGCGGCGGCGCAAGACCGGCATCAGGAAACGTATCGGCAAGGTAGGCGCAGACAGCAGCACACTCGGTCACCACCTTGTCCCCGTGTACAAGAGTAGGGACCTTGCCCATCGGGTTGGTGCGGCGGTAGTCGTCGTTCTTCATTGTTCCGCCGAAGGTGAGGATTTGGCGCCGATAGGGCACGCCAACCTCTTCAAGCATCCAGCGGGCGATACGACCGCGAGACATCGGGTTTGTGTAAAGGATCAGGTCTTCCATCAACTCCTCCCGAGTTCCGTTCTTGATATGTTCTAGACGATCCAGCTTAAAGATCAAGTCCCCCGTTCTCGTCTGGCGCAACATCGCCCAAAACAAGACCGGCGGGAATCGCTTCCCGCCGGTCTATCGGATGATCGTGATCGATAGCCTTAGGCGGCCATCGCCTTCTTGAGGTTTTCATCCACCTTGTCGAGGAAGGCGGTTGTCGAAAGCCAAGGCTGGTCAGGACCGATCAGCAGGGCCAGGTCCTTGGTCATGTAACCGGACTCGACGGTATCGATGCAGACTTTCTCGAGTGTGGCGGCGAAGTTTGCCAGTTCCGCGTTTTCGTCCAGCTTTGCGCGATGGGCGAGCCCGCGAGTCCAGGCGAAGATGGAGGCGATCGAGTTGGTCGAGGTTTCCTGGCCCTTCTGGTGCTGGCGGTAGTGGCGGGTCACGGTGCCGTGGGCAGCTTCTGCCTCCACGGTCTTGCCGTCTGGCGTCAGAAGAACGGACGTCATCAGGCCAAGCGAACCGAAGCCCTGTGCAACCGTATCCGACTGCACGTCGCCGTCATAGTTCTTGCAGGCCCAGACATAGCCGCCGGACCACTTCAGGGCAGATGCGACCATGTCGTCGATCAGGCGGTGCTCGTAGGTGATGCCGGCTTCGTCGAACTGGGCCTTGAACTCGGTCTCGTAGACTTCCTGGAAGATGTCCTTGAAGCGTCCGTCATAGGCCTTCAGGATCGTGTTCTTCGTCGACAGATAAACGGGCCACTTGCGCATCAGGCCGTACAACATCGACGCGCGGGCAAACTCGCGGATCGATTCGTCGAGGTTGTACATCGCCATGGCAACACCGGCGCCGGGTGCGTCGAACACTTCGCGTTCGATCACTTCGCCATCTTCACCGACGAACTTGATGGTCAGCTTACCCTTGCCAGGGAACTTGAAGTCGGTTGCGCGGTACTGGTCGCCAAACGCGTGGCGGCCGACAACGATCGGCTGAGTCCAGCCGGGAACGAGGCGCGGCACGTTCTTGCAGATGATCGGCTCACGAAAGATGACGCCGCCCAGGATGTTGCGGATCGTGCCGTTCGGGCTCTTCCACATCTGCTTCAGGCCGAACTCTTCGACACGCTGCTCGTCAGGCGTAATGGTCGCGCACTTGATGCCGACGCCGTGCTTCTTGATGGCATGCGCCGCATCGACCGTCACCTGGTCATTTGTTGCGTCGCGGTTCTCGACCGACAGGTCGTAGTATTCGATGTCCAGATCCAGGTAGGGCAGGATCAGCTTGTCCTTGATGAACTGCCAGATGATGCGGGTCATCTCGTCGCCGTCGAGGTCGACGACCGGATTGGCTACCTTGATCTTTTGCATGAATTCCTCTTTGGACGCTGGCTGGAACGGCTGTTCCGACGGGTTAAACACGAATGGGCTGCGCTATAGCATCCACTGCCCGCAACGCAAAGCCATACCCAGGTCGACAAGCGCCATTTGTCCCAAGGGAGACGCGGTTTTGAGGATTGCCAATCCTGCGCACTGGGATAATGTTCGAACACAATCACCCCGGAACATGTCTTCATGCGGATCACCGTTCTCACCGCCGCCTTCGGTCTGGTCGCAAGCCTCGCGTCGGCCGCTGATCCCACTGATCCCGTACGCAAGGTGATGGATGTCACCATGGCCAACTGGGGAAGTGCCGAAAGCGAGTGGAGCTATATCTTCGACCCGGCGCCGCTGCAGCAACTGTTCAGCCGACGGTTTCAGGCGGCTTACGCCGAAGCTTCGAAGAAGCCGGCCTACGAAACCGACGACGGTGGCCCGGGAGATCCCTTCGGCTATGACGTCGTGACAGCGTCCCAGGACGGGTGTCCCTTGGAAGATGTCGCCGTGGATGCGGCCCCGGAGCAGAATGGCCTGACGAAGGTAAAGGTCACCTTCAAGCTCTGGCGCTGCCTTGATCAGCCGGAATTGCGCGAGAGCGTCAACGAGGTGCAGTTCGATGTGGTGACCGAAGGCAATCGCTTCGTCATCGACGATATTCACCGGATCAGTGAAGGAAGCCAGGATTCTGTTCTGGCGGAGATGCAGCAGCTCGCCACCGAAACCAACTAGCCCTGGCCCAAGCGAGAACGTGCTATTTTAGCCCGTCCCCTTGCGTTTCGGCGAGATCAGCTGTATGCGCACCACCATTCCACACGTAAGGCATGGGATTGTCCGGGAGAAATCCGGCTGTTCCGACCGGTGGCATTCCTGAATGGGGTGCTGTTCGCCTTGCGGAGGTTCAACCGGAAAAGGAGAAAAAGGCATGGCATTGCCTGATTTCAGCATGCGCCAGCTTCTGGAAGCTGGTGTTCAC
>JAEWOP010000263.1 GCA_023399635.1 Pseudomonadota bacterium | reverse complement strand
TGATCGAGGAACACGCCCCCAACCTCAAGGCATTCTTTGACAGCCACAAGGATATCCGCAACGCGATTTCCGGACCGGATGGCAAGCTCTATTTCATTCCTTACGTGCCGGACGGAAAATACTCGCGCGGCTGGTTCATCCGCCAGGACTGGCTGGACAAACTGGGACTGAAACAGCCGGAAACGCCTGACGAAGTCTATGAGGTCCTGAAAGCCTTCCGCGACAACGACCCGAATGGTAACGGCATGAAGGACGAAGTACCGTATTTTGCCCGTGAAGAGATCGACGCGGTTCGCCTTATCAATCTCTGGGATGCCCGGGTTTCAGGTTCTGAACGCTATGGTGACTTTGCCGTCTATGACGGCGAGTTGCGCCATCCATGGGCTGAAGAAAACTATAGGACCGGCATCTCGAACGTCGCCAAGTGGTACAAGGAAGGCCTGATCGACAAAGAAATCTTCACGCGCGGCGCCCGGTCGCGTGAATATCTTCTAGGCAACAATATCGGCGGCATGACACATGACTGGTTCGCCAGCACCTCGACCTATAACGACGCGCTGTCGCCAAAGATCGAAGGTTTCGCGCTGAAGCCAATGTTGCCGCCGAAGACCGTCTCCGGTCAACGTTTCGAAGATGCCCGCAGATTGCGTGTTCAGCCGGTTGGCTGGGCGATCTCGGCCGCCAATGAACATCCGATTGAGACGATAAAATACTTCGATTTCTGGTTCTCCCAGCAAGGCCGTGTCCTGTCGAACTTCGGTGTCGAAGGCCTGACCTATGAGATGGTCGACGGCAAACCGCAGTTCAAAAAGGAAGTTCTTGAAAACAAGGACCCGGTTAATGCCCAGCTGTGGGCTGTGGGTGCGCAGGTACCGCGCGGCTACTGGATGGACTACGAATATGAACGCCAGTGGACCAACAAAATCGCGCTTGAAGGTATCGATATGTACGACAAGTGCAATTGCCTTAAGGACGAGTTCATGGGCGTGTCGCTGAACGCCGAGGAAAAGGCAACCTTCGACCGCTATTGGCCGAGCATTCTCACATACATGACCGAGATGCAGCAAACCTGGATCCTTGGTGCGCAGGACGTCGATGCCGGTTGGGATGCCTACAAGAAAAGGCTGACGGCACTCGGTTACGATGAGGTCATCAAGATGATGCAGTCAGCCTACGACCGTCAGTACAAATCGGCCCAATAAATCAGGCTATTGTGATGGCGGCCCTGTCGCCGCCATCTCCTCTCTTTGTTCTTATAGGAGTTAGAGCGCAATGCGTCCCTCTGCCTCGGCGATTGCCAGACAAGCTCATCTCGATGAACCGCGCCCAGGTTCCCTGACCATTGGCTACATGCCGAGTGAGCAATTACCGCCTACCGAAAATCCCCCACGTTTTTCCTGGCTTCCCGATATTGATGATGGTGCGCGCTATGTGCTGCGCATCTCGACTGACCCCAATTTCCCTGACGCACAGACAACTGTGTTTGAAGATCTGGCTTGGAATTTCTTCACCCCAGACGTGGCGCTGGAGGATGGCCACTATCACTGGAGCTACGCGCTCTGGGACCAGAATGCACGGCAACCTCTTTCCAACTGGAGCAAGGCGCGGGGCTTCGAAATCACTGCCGCATTGCCAAAAACCCCGTTACCCGGCCGGGCGGCGCGACGTGCCGCCGCCCATACGAGCCATCCAAGGCTCTGGCTGAATGGCGACCAGTTGAAAGCTTTCTCGGCTGCTGTTGCTAAGGATGCCGATCATTGCGGGTGGTCTGACTTTTTCGAAAAATCTGTCCAGCCCTGGCTGGACCGGCCGATCATCCTGGAACCGAAACCCTACCCCAACAATGTCCGCGTCGCGACCTTGTGGCGGCAAATGTATATTGATTGCCAGGAAATGATTTATGCCATTCGCCATCTGGCGATTGCGGGACGTGTTCTGGGGCGGGAAGACCTGCTCGACAGGTCGCGTGACTGGCTGCTGGCCGTGGCGGGCTGGGATCCGTCTGGCCCGACCTCCCGCGCCTATAATGATGAAGCCGCCTTTCGTGTCGTTGTTGCACTGGCCTGGGGATATGACTGGCTTTACGACCATCTGAGTGCGAAAGAGCGCGAAACGGTCAAAGCCGTTCTGCTGCGCCGTACGCGTGAGGTCGCTGACCATGTGATCTCGCATGCGCGTATCCACGTCTTCCCCTATGACAGCCACGCCGTACGCTCCCTGTCTGCCGTGCTGACACCTGCCTGCATTTCATTGCTGGGTGAAAGCGACGAAGGCGGCGAATGGCTCGACTATACGGTTGAGTTCCTGTCGACACTTTATTCTCCATGGGCTGGCACCGATGGTGGTTGGGCCGAAGGTCCGCACTACTGGATGACTGGCATGGCCTATCTGATTGAAGCGGCCAACCTGATCCGGTCCTATATCGGTTACGATCTCTATCAGCGCCCCTTCTTCCAGAACACCGGCCGGTTCCCTCTCTACACCAAGGCGCCCGGAACACGTCGCGCCAATTTTGGTGACGATTCCACCATGGGCGATCTGCCCGGTCTGAAGGTTGGTTACAATGTGCGCCAGTTTGCTGGTGTGACCGGCAATGGCCATTACCAATGGTATTTCGATCGCATTAAGCAGGATGCCACCGGCACAGAAATGGCCTTCTACAATTACGGCTGGTGGGACCTGAATTTCGACGATCTCGTTTATCGTCACGATTACCAGCAGGTGGCGGCCGTTGCGCCGACCGATCTTCCACCCCTTTCCGTGTTTAACGATATTGGCTGGGTGACAATCCAGAAACACATGGAAGATCCGGACCGGCATCTGCAATTCGTATTCAAGTCCAGTCCCTACGGTTCGCTGAGCCACAGCCACGGCGATCAGAACGCCTTTGTGCTTTACGCCTACGGCGAAGACCTCGCGATCCAATCCGGTCATTACGTTGCCTTTAATTCACAGATGCATGTGAACTGGCGCCGTCAGACCCGGTCAAAAAATGCGGTGCTGATCGGTGGCAAAGGCCAATATGCCGAAAAGGACAAGGCGCTGGCGCGGCGTGCAGCCGGGCGTATCGTCTCGGTAGACGAGCAACCTGGCCATATCAAGATCGTCGGCGATGCAACGGCGGCCTATCAGGTCGCAAACCCGTTGGTGCGCAAGGCAGAGCGAGAAATCCATTTCGTCAACGACAGCTATTTTGTGTTCGTCGATGAGGTTGAGTGCAGTGAGCCACAGGAACTGCAATGGCTTTGTCACACGATCGGGGCTCCCCAGACCGGCCGTTCCAGTTTTCGCTACACCGGCAAGAAAGCCGGCTTTTACGGCCAGTTTGTCTATTCATCCTCTGGCGCACCGCAGATTTCCGCCGTTGAAGGTTTCCAGGGTATCGACCCGAAGGAATTTGAAGGGCTCGAAATTCATCACCACGTTTGCGCGACCGTGCCGGCAGCAACGCGGCACCGTCTGGTCACTCTTCTGGTGCCGTACATCCTGAGCGAACCGAAGCGGATTTTCAATTTCATCGATGATCAGGGTTTCTCGACGGACATCTACTTCAGCGATGTCGATGACGAGCGCTTCAAACTCTCTCTTGCCAAGCAGTTCTAATCATTACGAGGTTTCCAAATGCTACGTTTCAAAAACAAAACGGTCGTCGTCGCGGGCGCAGGTCGTGATATTGGTCGCGCATGCGCTATCCGGTTTGCTCGGGAAGGCGCCAATGTTGTGCTGACCTATAACGGCGCGGCGGAAGGCGCAGTATCGGCCGTTTCCGAGATCAAGAAGCTCGGTGGCGAGGCACTGGCCATCAAGGCCGATCTCACCAAGGCGGCCGATGCAGAGGTTGCGATTTCCGGTGCGACCGACAAGTTCGGAGACATTCACGGTCTGGTGCATGTGGCAGGCGGTCTGATTGCCCGGAAATCTCTGGCCGATATGGACGAAGCTTTCTGGCATCAGGTTCTTGATGTCAATCTAACGTCGCTTTTCCTCATCGCCAAGGCAGCCGTGCCGAAGATGGCAAAAGGCGGTTCCATCGTGACCTTCTCGTCGCAAGCCGGTCGTGATGGCGGCGGTCCCGGCGCCTTGGCTTATGCGACATCCAAGGGTGCGGTAATGACCTTCACACGTGGTCTCGCCAAGGAAGTTGGTCCCAATATTCGCGTCAACGCAGTTTGCCCGGGCATGATCTCGACGACGTTCCACGACACCTTCACCAAACCCGAAGTACGTGAAAAAGTGGCCGGTGCGACTGCGTTGAAGCGCGAAGGATCGAGTGAGGACGTTGCCGGTCTTGTGGCCTTCCTTGCATCTGATGATGCCGCTTACATCACTGGTGCCTGCTACGACATCAATGGCGGCGTCCTGTTCTCCTGATATCCTGGTAAAACCATGTCCGTATCGTTACCGAGAGCGAGCCGCGTTGCCATTCTTGGCACGTCGCTCGTCCAGCAAAACCACATTGGCGATGCCCGGATGCTTGCGACATCGGCACGCGGCTGGATGAGCTGGGCCGAGGTTCTGTCTCACGGCAGGCTGCATTGCCCGGTCCATCACGATCCATCGGTGCCACTGGGCTGGGAGCCGAGCAATCGGCCGGGCGTCAGCCGGTTTTTTGCCGGCCTCAACTTCGGTGTCTCCGGTCAGAAGGCGATCGAAATCGAACGACGACTGCCGCGATTGCTGCAATCAGATTTCGATCTGATCCTGCTGGATGCCGGCACCAACGACATGATGGTGGAAACGCGCCAGACAATTGCAGATACCAGAGCACGGATTGCGTCCGCTTTACTGGCGGCTGGAAAGACGGTCATTCTGCTGCCCATTCTGGCGCGTGGCGTGGGTAAATGGCCGGCGCATGGCTTCGAACGGGCAAAGGCGCACTGGATCAATCGCCAGAGTGCTGAATTTGCCGCCAGTCACGCCAATTGCCATGTATTCGACTGGAACGCAGCATGGGTCGATCCGAACAGCGAGTTTGGAGAGCCCTATCCCGGTTACTCCGACGATGGAACGCATTTTTCGGTGCGCGGTGCCTTTGCCGTCGGCAAGCTGCTGGTAGGCTATCTCGCAAACATTGTGCCGCGTGCGGCAGACCGCGTTTTGCCAAGAGATGATCGTTTCGACGCCGTCAACAACCCGACCGGCAATCTGGCAACCGAAATGTCCGCGAAAACTCTGACAGAGAGCTTGGAGCAAAGCCACCGTCTTGGTGGGCAGATTGTGCATCCTGGAACCGGTAACTGGGTTGAGGCAATCTGCGATATCGACGTGCCAGCGCATTCAGGCATTCTCGGCGTAACACTCCGTTTGAAAGATATTGCCGAGGAAGGGCAAGAGGCATGTGCGCTAAGTCCCTTTCGTGCCGAAGACGGCTCGGTATTCCCCTTCCCTGATACACATTGGAAAGGTGCTTTGCGGACGCCGCCGTTAAAACTCCGGCCGGGTGCTGCACCGCCGGAGCTATATCTTGATGTCCTGCTGCAGGCTGGTTCAAAGCCGATCAGCATCGATATTGCGCGCATTGATGTGCGGCCCGTTTCAAGTCCGGTGTGTGCATGAGCAAGGGTGGTGGAAAGCCGAAGCTGCTGATCGCCATGCGCAGCGAGCTTCCGCAAGGGTTTTTCGGCGCGCGCGAATGGGCGCGACTGAATGCGGTGACCGATATCGTTGACGGATTTCCCTATACGGACTTCGACACGGAGAAAGGTCGCCGGGCTTTGGCCGAGGCCGACATTCTGCTGGCGGCCTGGGGGACACCTTCGCTGACAAAAGAACGCCTTGCCCGAGCACCTAACCTCAAGATGTTGGCCTATGCGGCATCATCCGTTCGCGTCGTCGCGCCTGCTGAATTCTGGGACAACTCCAATATTCTGGTGACAACCGCAGCGCCTGCCATGGCCGCGCCGGTGGCGGAATTTACCTATGCGGCCATCATCATGTGCAGCAAGGACGTGTTTCGCCTGCGAGATGAACACCGGGCTGAGCGCGGCACCGGTGGGTTTGGCAGCCGCCGTGGCATGAACCTGCCCTGGCTCGGCAACTATTCCCGCAAGGTCGGCATTGTCGGTGCCTCCCGCATTGGGCGACAGGTTATCGATATGCTGACACGGGGCCGTTTCGAAATCGGCGTTTATGATCCATTCCTGTCCGCGGATGAGGCAACGGAACTTGGCTCGACAAAAATGGAACTGCATACGCTTCTCGCATGGTCCGACATCGTCTCGCTGCATGCACCGATCCTGCCGCAAACCCGTCACATGATTGGTGCGCAAGAGCTTGCGTTGATGGCCGACCATACGGTGTTCATCAATACGGCGCGTGGCTGGCTGGTCGATCACGAAGCACTGTTATCAGAGGCGCGATCCGGTCGCCTGCGGATCCTGATCGATACGCCGGAACCCGAACCGCTACCGGTCGACAGCCCGTTTTACGACTTGCCGAATGTCGTGCTGACCCCACACATCGCCGGTGCCATGGGCAATGAATTGCGCGCGCTTTCTGATGTCGCAATCACTGAAATCGAGCGCTTTGTTGCGGGTCTTCCACCGCTCTACCCCGTTCGCAAACATGACATGGAGCGCATGGCATGAGGGCTTTCAACTATTGTTTTTCCACGCTTGGCTGCTCTGAACTCAACCTGCATGAAACCGCTGACCTGGCGAAACGGCACGGTATTTCGTCCGTGGAATTGCGCACGCTTTGCGGTTCCGTCGACCTGATTTCGGCACTGGAGGGTGAGTTTGGCAGCCCTTCAATCTTTGCTGCGTTTCTGGCGCAACGTGACCTCAAGGTCACGGCCCTCAATACATCGATTCGGTTGTTTGATAGCGACGATATGTCTGCCGTTGAGCCCTTCATTGCGTGGGCGGAAGCGGCAGGCATTGCACATCTCAGGATATTTGACGGCGGAAATCGGTTAACGACCGGCGAGATGACGCGTGCAGGTGCAGTGCTCGATCAATGGCAAGTCGACCGGCAATCACGGGGGCTGAATGTCGATCTGATGATCGAAACCCATGATGCTCTAGCGGATGCAACGCAACTCTCTACCTTCATCAGGCTTGTGCCAAATGCCCTGATATTATGGGACACCCATCACACCTGGGCCAAGGGTTCCGATATCAAGCGCCTTTGGCCTGATATTGTCGACAATGTCGTTCATTTACATGTCAAGGACAGCAAGACGGGAGACGACGGCCGACGCCATTACGTGCTTCCAGGCCAGGGTAACTTCCCCATGGCGGATCTTCTGTCGCTTGTCGGATCGAATGACCGACACCTCCCTCTAAGTCTCGAATGGGAGCGCCACTGGCATCCCGAACTGCCACGTCTGGATGACGCGTTGATCGCAGCGCGCGCCTGGTGGCGATAGGAGTACTTATGCGTATTGCCGACATTCAGCTAACGCCGGTTGCCATCCCCGACAAACCATTGCTGAACTGCAAGGGTGTTCACCAACCTCACGCCCTGAGAACCATCATTGAAGTCACCTGTGATGACGGCACCGTTGGTTTGGGAGAGAGCTACGGGAGTATCAAAGCACTGGACGGTCTAAGACGTGCGGCTCCATCATTGATCGGTCTCGATCCGTTTCACCTTCACGAATTGAAGGCACGGGTCCTTGCCGCTTTGCCAGGTGGTGGTGGCATCAATGCAAAAAGCGCCGTTGCCGACCACAAACTGACGGACGTTGTCGCCTCGGCGTTTGAAGTTCCTTGCCTCGATATTCAGGGCAAGCTGCTCGGGCGACCGGTGTGTGACCTGCTTGGTGGTGCGGTTCGCGACAGGGTTCCCTTCAGCGCCTATCTGTTTTTCAAATTCGCCGCTCATATTGGAGAAGAACCGGACGAATGGGGGGAAGTGCTGACGCCAGACCAGATGGTCGGGGAAGCCCGACGGATGGTGGATAAATACGGTTTCCAGTCACTGAAGCTCAAAGGGGGTGTTTTGCATCCCGATCTCGAAATCGAGACGATGCTGAAACTGCGCGAAGCCTTTCCAGATCACCCTTTGCGGATCGACCCCAATGGGGGGTGGACCATCGACACCGCTATCTACATAGCGCGCAAATTGGAAGGCGTTCTGGAGTATCTCGAAGATCCTGTCATCGGTATGGACCAGATGGCACAGGTCGCAGCGGCGACGTCAATTCCGCTCGCCACCAACATGATCGTCCTTGAGTTTGACCAGATTGCTCGAGCCTTCCGAAAGAACGCCGTTCAAATCGTCTTGTCCGATCATCACTATTGGGGCGGTCTTCGTGCTTCAACGCATCTCGGCAAAATCTGCGAGACATTGGGGCTCGGAGTGTCGATGCACTCCAACTCGCATCTCGGGATCACGCTCGCTGCTATGACCCATGTCGCTGCGGCGACACCCAATCTAAGCTATGACTGCGATACGCATTTTCCCTGGACTGGTGTTGATGTGACTGAAGGAGTCCCTTTTGTCTTCGAACGCGGCAGCCTGGAGGTGCCAAAGAATCCAGGATTGGGGATCTCGTTAGATCGACACAAACTGTCAATATTCGCTGGTTTGTACGAACAGACGGCCATGAAAGAGCGGGATGACACGGCCTACATGAAGCTCTTTGAACCAGATTACGAACGTCGCGTGCCGCGGTGGTGACCGCCCAAATGTTGAGCGACATCTGATCCGCATGGCGGTTTCCGGACTGTGGCTTTGCACTGCGACCGTTAGCGACGCAAGCACGCCATGGAGTACGCCAAGAATTCGAACTGTTGTCTCCGCAATCAGGCGGCGCCGGAGGGCGGACCATTGATGACGAGCTCGCGTATCCTGGCAAATCTACTCACGCGCCCACTGGCAGGAAAACAAGCGTCGTTTTGACCCCACCTTCCGGATCATCTTGTGATTGACGATGTTGAACCTGAACAGAGGGCTTGGGACATATGCCGATTTCAGAGCCTACGCAGCGGCGTATGCCTGTTCGCCAAGCGGCTTGAGCATGGCGAATTCCAGGGGCATGGCGCAGTTACGCAACGTCTGGCAGGCCACCAATAAGCTTGTCCAAGGTCATCGGATAGTGTCGCAGGCGGATGCCGGTTGCGTTATGAATCGCGTTCGCTATCGCTGCCGAAACTCCGCATAGTCCGAGTTCGCCAATACCCTTCGCCTTCATTGGCGAGGAAACTGGATCAGTCTCATCCATGAACACGACTTCCTGGTACGGGATGTCCGCGTGAACCGGCACCTCGTAGCCAGCGAGGTCGTGGTTGACGAAAAACCCGCGACGGGTGTCGACGGCAAGTTCCTCTGACAACGCCAGACCGGCGCCCATCGTCATCGCACCAATCACCTGGCTGCGGGCCGTGATCGGATTGAGAATGCGGCCGGCGGCACATACCGCAAGCATCCGGCGAATCCGCGTCTCGCCCGTGGCAACGTCGACGCCCACCTCCACGAAATGCGCACCGAAGGTCGATTGCTGATGACTGTCTGAAAGCTTTTCCCACTCGACCGTGTCTTCGGCGACGAGCCCTTCGGAACCCGCCACTTCGGCCAGCGGAACCGAACGCGAACCGGAACGGACCTGACCATCTTCGAAGACGACGTCCTGTTCGTTGAAGCCGAGCTTCTTGACGATAGCGTCCCGAAGCTTGACACAGGCTGCGTAGACGCCTGAGGTCGAGCAGTTCGCGCCGAACTGCCCGCCGGAGCCTGCAGATACGGGAAAGCGGGAATCGCCAAGCTGCACGGCGACCTTATCAATCGGTAGGCCCATCATTTCCGCCGCGGTTTGGGCGATGACGGTGTAGCTCCCCGTGCCTATGTCCGTCATGTCGGTTTCGACGGTGACGACCCCTTCCTTGTCCAGACGGACGCGAGCGCCCGATGGCACCAGAAGGTTGTTGCGGAACGCAGCCGCAACACCGGAACCGATCATCCAGTTGCCTTCGCGACGAGAGCCGGGTTGAGCTTGCCCCGGCCAGCCGAACCGTTCTGCTCCGAGCTTGAGACAACCGACAAGATCGCGATGCGAAAACGGACGTTCGGGCTTTTCCGGATCCACTTGTGTGTCGTTGAGGATACGGAACTGCACTGGATCCATTCCGAGCTTTTCGGCCATCTCGTCGATGGCGATCTCGAGCGCCATCAGTCCGGGCGCCTCCCCGGGTGCGCGCATGGCGTTGCCCTCGGGAAGGTGCAGCGTCGCCAGCCGCATCGCCGTCATGCGGTTTTCACCGGCATAGAGCAGCCGCGTCTGCATGGCAGCCGTTTCAAGCTGGCCATCGGGCTGATCGCCCGACCAGCTTTCATGGGCGATTGCCGTTATTTTTCCATCGCGAGCTGCACCAATGCGGATGCGCTGGATCGTTGCTGGACGATGCGTCGTGTTGTTGACGAGGAAAGGCCTCGGCAGCGCCACCTTTACAGGCCGCCTTGCTGCCTTCGCGCCGAACGCGGCCAGAACAGCGTCGGCACGCAGGAACAGCTTACCGCCAAAGCCGCCGCCGATGAACGGCGACATGAGGTGGATTTTCTCCTTGTCGACACCAAGCGTCGTTGCAAGGTCGGACCGCCACCAGTCGATCATCTGGCTGGAAGTCCAGACCGTCAGCTCGTCACCATTCCAGGCAGCGATGGAGGCATGCGGCTCCATCATCGAATGTGACTGGTCCGGCGTTGTGTAGGTCTCGTCCAACGTCACCTCGGCGGACTTGAGCGCCCCTTCGAAATCTCCAACGGCGGTATCGGGTGGAGCTCCGCCTGCGTCTTTTGGCTTGACTGCCGAACCCATTGCCTCGGCGAGATCGTAACTACCCTGTTCTTCCGCGTAATCCACCTTTACTAGAGCTGCCGCTGCGCGGGCTTGTTCGAAGGTTTCGGCCACGATCACGGCAATCGCCTGATGATAGTGCTGGATCTCATCGCCACCGAAAAGTATCGCAGTATTGTACTTGCCCTTCTCAAGTTTGCCGACGTCAAGCGTCGTTACCACGGCAAGCACGCCCGGCGCGCGTTCGGCAGCTTCGATATTCATCGAGATGATGCGGCCCTTGGCGATGGTCGATCCGACGGGGTAACCGTAGGCATAGGCCAGGTTCGGATCATGCCACTCATAGGCGTACATGGCCCGCCCCGTTGTCTTGAGCTCACCGTCGATGCGGTGAACGGGCTGACCGACGATTTTCAGCTGGTCGATCGGATTGGTCGTTGCGGGTGTATCGAACTTCATGGCAATCACCCCCTCGCTTCGGCGATCACGGCGCCGAGTGTGCGCTCCACCAGATCGATCTTGAACTTGTTCTGCTCGGTCGGACGAGCGCCGTTGAGGAGAGCTTTCGCTGCGACCTTCGCTCCCTTTGAGAGTTCGTCATCCGCAGCTTCCACGCGCCACGGCTTATGAGCAATGCCGCCGATTGCCACCCGGCCAGTACCATCAGGCTGAATGACTGCACCCACAGAGACCAGAGCAAACGCGTAGGAAGCGCGGTCGCGGACCTTGCGGTAGATCTGTTTTCCTCCAGTTGGCGGCGGTAGCACCACTGCGGTGATAAACTCACCCTTTTCCAAAACCGTTTCGATCTCAGGGGTATCGCCCGGCAAGCGATGGAAGTCGGCGATTTGGATTGTTCGGCGGCTACCATCGACCTTTACCGTCTCGATAACCGCATCGAGTGCGCGCATGGCAACGGCCATGTCACTGGGATGCGTGGCGATACAGCTATCACTCACACCCACCACGGCGTGCTGGCGACTGAAGCCGCCGATGGCGGAACAGCCACTTCCCGGCGATCGCTTGTTGCAGGGCTGTGCGGTGTCGTAGAAATATGGACATCGTGTTCGCTGCAAGAGGTTACCTGCGGTTGTTGCCCTGTTGCGAAGCTGGCCCGAAGCCCCTGCAAGCAAGGCGCGCGACAGGAGACCATAATCACGTCGAACAATTGGATCGGCGGCAAGGTCGGTATTGCGAACCATCGCTCCTATGCGCAGGCCTCCCTCAGACGTCTTTTCTATTGTATCGAGCCCGAGACCATTCACATCGATCAGATGTGTCGGCGTCTCGATCTCCAGTTTCATCAAATCGAGGAGATTGGTGCCGCCTGCAATGAACTTTGCTTGCGAGTTCGAAAAGGCGGACCTGGTTGCAGCCTCGATAGATGAGGCCTTTTCGTAGGTGAAGGCTTTCATGCTTTTGTCCCCGCAACTTCGACGATGGCCTCGACAATGTTGGAATAGGCGCCGCAGCGACAGATGTTGCCGCTCATCCTCTCGCGAATTTCGCCCTCACTCACCGATGTCTGCGCGTTAAGATCCAGCGTGACATGGCTCGGAATGTTTGCCGCGATCTCCTCAAGCACCGCCACGGAGGAACAGATTTGTCCCGGCGTACAGTAGCCACACTGGAAGCCGTCAAACTTGACAAACGCCGCCTGCATCGGGTGCATATTGCCGGGCTGTCCCAGGCCCTCGATCGTCGTCACGTCGTCACCATCATGCATCACGGCAAGCGAGAGGCACGAGTTGATGCGGCGTCCACCGACCAGTACGGTGCAGGCCCCGCATTGACCGTGATCACAACCTTTCTTGGTTCCGGTCAGGTGAAGGTGTTCGCGCAGTGCGTCGAGAAGAGACGTGCGATTGTCAACATCAAGGTCTCGGACCTGTCCGTTGACCTTCAACGATACGCTTGACGTGTGTTTCATGATTTCTCCTCCTGACTGGGCTGCCGCTCCCCTGGTGACAGTGGTGGCAGCGACCGTCGCGGCCGAAGATATAAGTAAGTTTCGGCGTGAAAGTTCAAATATGCCGGTGCCTGGCATCGCCAGTTCCACTTCATCGATTGGAGAAATCAAAAGGTTTCGCATCAAGGGGCGAGAACGCGGATCATTGAAAACTGACCCGTGAACGAATGAACAGCAGAAGGAGTTCCCGATAGGCCTTGTTCCTGGCGCGAAAGGACCGGCCAGGAGATCGAGGCTCCTTGCCGATTGTGGGGCGGGCCCGGACATCGGTTCTTGACACCAAATTCTGGAAGAGCGGTTTTAGCCGTCGTCCCGATCGAGCCGCATGCTCTTGCTTCCTAGGCGGTTCCCGTTAATCTCTGGCAATCGCACTGGCAGATCGAGACCCCTTGTGGAGCGATCTCGGCCTCATGGGTGATCCTCTTGCATTGCATGCGTCACCAATGTGCATATAAGGGCGTTTGGAGAGCTACTCACGCCTCAAGTGCCTCTACGTTATCAAGCACCCGCCGAAGCAAAGACACCAGTGTGTCCACCTCTTCCCGCGATAATCCCTTGGTCATGTCCCGCATTGCCCTGGCGCAAAAAGCGCGGCCAGCTGGCAACCGCGCAAGTGCCGCCTGCGTCAATGATACCAGACTGGACCGCTTGTCTCGCGGATCGGGCTCACGCTTGATCAAGCCATCCCGCTCCATCCGCGCCATGGGGCATCAGCTGCCAAGGACGAAACGGGAGAATGCCAGGGCATTGCGCGCATCCTCGTCCATTTTCGCGAGATCGGCGCCGCCGCTCAGATCGCGCCACACCTTGATGTCGGAGCCGATCGTGCCGCCGGTCTTCACGAAAGGCTCCATGACGACCGCGCCGGTGTAATTGATATCGCGCAGGGCGAGGCCAATTTCGTGCCAGGGCATCCTGCCCTTGCCCGGTACGCGGCGATTACTTTCTCCGGTATGGAAATGCCCCAGCAACGGGCCAGCCGTGCGGATGGCCTCGCCAAAGCTGTCTTCCTCGATATTCATGTGAAACGTATCCAGCATGACTTTCACGTTGTTCTTGCCGACATCCTTGACGAAAGCGACGCCTTCGGCAGCCGTATTGAGCACGTGGTTTTCAAAGCGGTTGAGGACTTCGATGCAAAGGTTGATGCCGAGGTCATTGGCGAAATCGGCAATGCCGTGAATACCTTCCACGCCGCGCGCATAATCGCCTGCCTTGTCGACCGGCTGCGAATAGTCGATCGGCCAGTAGGAATGCAGCGCGCCGCCAATCGTATGGATGTCGAGCTTGGCGACATTGGTAAGGGTGCGTTCAAAGAACGCCTTGCCGGCTGCGCGAACCGCGGCATCCTCTGACGACAGGTTTTTCGTTTTCGAAGGGCCGATACCGGCAGTGAGTATGATGCCGTTATCCTTCGCGCTCTGCCTGATGACGGCGAGTTCGGCGTCACTGTATTCATTGATGTGATGGGCGGCGACTTCGATGATATCGAAGCCGAGCTTGGCAACCTTCTCTATATAGGGGCCGAACTTGGCGCTCCACTCATGTTCCCAGTAAGAGTAATAGATGCCGTGTTTCATGGGGGTCTCTTTCGCTTTTCTGTTTTGCTTGACTTTGGGTGGGGAGGCGCAGCCCTTCAGGCCGTTTCACGACGCGGGAGAGCTTCCCGGATTTCCGATGCGAAGGTCCGGCTCCGTGCTTGTGGATGTGATGAAGCGGCCATTGGGGAGATCGTTTTCCTCCACCTTCCGGTTGATCTCCCCCTCGCCGAGACCGAAGCTCCGCCAGCGATCCCGCAGCCGCGCACGCAGATCGTCCTCGTCGACATCAACGAAGACAGTGAGATCGAAGATCGGTTTTAGACGATCCCATGGCGACTGGCTGGTGAGGAGATAATTGCCCTCACAGACGATGATATCGACGGATTGCGGGATCAGACGGCCGCCGGCGCGGGCGATCTCGATGGCGCGGTCAAAGACGGGGACGGCAACGACGTCGTCCTGATTGGCTTTCAGGCGCTCAAGCATATGGCGCAGGCCGTGAGCATCGAACGTATCGATGGCGCCCTTGAAGGGCCGGCGGTTCATCTCCTCAAGCACCGCATCGTCATAATGAAAGCCATCCATCGGGAACAGTGCGGCGGACACGCCTTCGCCCGCGTTCAACGCATCGACCACACGCTCGGCGATGGTTGATTTTCCCGATCCGGGGGCACCGGCAATCGCAACCATCACACGCCGGGCCTTTGACCCTTCCAGTCGCTGGAGAGCAAGGCCCACAATCTCGCGGGCATTATCGTCAATAGTGTTCAAGGTGCTTGCCCCGATAATGAGTGCTTTCAGAAAATGCGGTACTGGTTTGCCTTGTCGCGCAGGAATGGCAGTCCCTTGTCGAGAACCTCATCGGCGCTGGGCGCAACCGGGCGCCAGGTTGAAATCGCGCCCGCCATCTCCTTGGGCATCGCGGCGAAGCTTTCGAGCGTCAGCACGCCCTTGAAGCCGATGGCTGCGAGCGCTGAGAACACTTCGTCCCACGCAACGTTGCCGCAGCCCGGCGTGCCGCGGTCGCTTTCCGACATATGCATGTATTTCAGATGGTTGCGGGCGGCGATGATGCCATTGGCAATGCCCTTTTCCTCCATATTCATATGGAACGTATCGAGATGGATGAAGACGTTGTCCGCACCGATGCGCTCCACCAGCGCCACCGCCTGTTCGGCGGAGTTGAGCAGATGGTTCTCGTAGCGGTTGACCGTCTCGATGCCGAATTGCAGGCCGAGTGTTTTTGCGTGGCCGGCAGCCCTGGAGAGCGCCCTTGTCAGGTTGTCATATTCACCCTGTGTCGGCGGAAATCCGGTTCGCTCATTGGTGCCGCCATAGGTAACACCCGTCAGCGCTTCCGCGCCCATTTCTGCGGCCTTGTCGAGCGCGGCATTCAGATGGTCGATTGCCGCATCGGGACGCACGGACGCCCATGCGGGCTCCGGCAGCACCAGCGAGCAGACGGCGCGCAAACCGTATTTTTCCAGCAGGGTGCGCGTGTGTTTTGCATCGACGGAGGGGATATCGATAAGCGGGATCTCGATGAAATCCTGACCGTAATCCGCAGCAGCGGCGATGGACCGCCTGGCGTTTTCGTGGTCCCATTTGAGAGACCACATCATTGCGTGAACACCGAAGCCTTTCACGTCATACCTTCTTTCTGAGAGATGCGAAGTAGCTTGAAAACAGGCCGCGCGCCGCCATGACGACAATCATCAGGACACCCCAAAGGGCCGTTGCGAGATGCTGGTTGGCGCCAAGAAGATTAAGGCCGGAGGACAGGAGCTGCAGGACGATGAGCGCGACAAAAACGGGAAGCACACGACCGAAACCACCAAAGGGATTGATGCCGCCGAGAAAGGCCGCGAGCACCGTGATCAGCAGATAGGACTCCCCGTGGCCGACACGGACGGAGTTGAAACGGGCAAGCATGATGATGCCTGCGACCGCGCACATCAGACCCGAGAGCGTGTAGACGAGCACCTGGATCTTGCGCGTGTTGAGGCCGGAATAACGCGCGGCTTCGATATTCGAGCCGATCATCAACAGCCCGAAGCCGAGCTTCGTGCGCGTCAGCAGCACATGCCAGAGCGCCACGCAGACGATGAAAATCAGAAGCGGGATCGGCAGACCGAGAAGCGTGCCATGGCCAAGGGGCGCCATGTAGGCGGGAAACCCTGACACGTCACCGCCGCGCGTCAGAAATTCGCCGAGGCCGCGCAGGAAAATCATCATCGACAGCGTCACCAGAATGGGATGCGCGCGGGTATAAGCGATCGCCGCACCCGTCATGGCACCGGCAGCCCCGCCGGTGACAAATGCAGCAAGGCAGGCGAAGAGGAAGGCGCTCGGCGGTGCATCTACGCCGCCATGGGCCTGGAGTACCCAGGCTGCGGCAAGTCCTGAGAGATTGGCCGCGAAGGTGACGGACAGATTGATCCCGCCCGTCAGCAGTGGCAGCAGCATCGCCAGCGTGAGAAGACCGAGTTCCGGCAGCTGGAAGGCCACCGAACCGAATGTCGCAAGCGAGAGGAAGTTATTCGCGAACGTTCCGAAAATGAGCATGACTGCGATGAAGGCAATCACCGGTCCAGCCATATCGGCACCGAAAATGGCGTTGAATTTCCTGACAAGGCTGCTCATCACTGGGCGCTCCCCTTTTTCGTAGACGTGCGAAGCGCACTCGGCAAAAGCTTGTCGAACCGGGTGGAAGAGAGAGTGATCGCGATCAGAATGATGGCACCGACGATCATCTTGAAGGCAAAGGGTGATACGCCCATGAGGTTAAGACCGTTCTGGGTGATCGACACCATGAGAACGCCGAGCACGCAGCCGATGACAGAGCCTTTGCCGCCGCCAAGCCGCGCACCGCCGAGGACCGTTGCTGCAAGAACATCCAGCTCGCGGCCATAAAGCGCGTTGGGCACCACTTCCTGCGCATAATGCGCCTGCATGAGACCCGCAATGCCCGCCATCAGGCCGAGCCAGCCGAAGGAAATGTAATGCATCGCGCCGATATTGATGCCGAAGCGGCGAGCACCTTCCGGGTTGTCGCCGAAGGCGTAAAGTTTGCGCCCAACAGTGGTGCGCGAAATCATGAACCATGTTGCAATACAGCAGAGGATCATGACTACGACCGGCAGCGTCAGCTCTACCCATGAACCATCAGGCATTTCATGTTCGTAAAATACCACACGCGTCGACAGCCATTCCGGCAGATCGTAGATCGACACACCCTTGGTGAAGAACATCAGCAACCCGAAGAAGATGTTGAAGGTGGAGATCGTCGCGACGATTGAAATGATGTTGAGCCGCCAGACGAGGAAAGCGTTGACGAAACCGAGACCAAGCCCAACCGCGCCGGCAATGATGAAACCTTCCGCCCAGTTGCCGCCGCCGAGCGCATTGAGCGCCAGCACCGTCACATATTGAACGACGGAAGCGGCGACCGCGAAGGAAATGTCGATACCGCCCGAGATCAGCACCACAAGCAGGCCGACCGCAAAGATGATGTTGACCGCAGAGACATTCAGTACATCGAAGGCGTTTGAGATGGTGAGGAACCGGTCGGTGGCGAAGGACAGTCCCGTGCAAAGCAGCACCATGACCACAAGCAGCGTAAATTCGGTCGTATGTCCGAGGATGAGCCTACGCATAGATGGCGGCCTCCAGTTCGGTCAACGACAGTCGTCGCGGATCATAGGTGGCGTGGAACCGGCCTTCGACCATGTGGATGACCCTGTCTGTGTTGAAATAGACTTCCGGCGGCTCGTCGGAGATGACGATGATCGAGAGCCCTTCTGCGGCGAGCTTGCGGACGATTTCGAAGATGCCGGCGCGGGCGCCGACATCGACCCCCACGGTCGGCGCGTCGAGAATGAGGATTTTCGGCCCGATCGCCAGCCACTTGGCGATCGCCACACGCTGCTGGTTGCCGCCCGAAAGCGTCCGGATCGGGTCTTCGGGCAGGCCGATCTTCACCCCGAGCGCAGAAATCCAGCGGGAAACGACATCCGCCTTTTTCGACGGTGAGATCAGGCCGCCGCGCAGCAGCCGGTCGAGCGAGGCCATGACCAGATTGTCGGCAATGGATTGCGGCTGGTTGAGACCAAGCGAAAGCCGGTCCTCGGAAAGATAGGCTACGCCTGCCCGGATCGCATCGCGGTTGGAATGAAAATCCACCTTCTTTCCATCGATGAGGATTTCACCCGATTGCGGCCGATGCATGCCGAACAGCGTCAAAGCCAGTTCCGTGCGGCCGGCTCCCAGTAGGCCCGTTATGCCAAGCGTTTCGCCCCGCCGCAGATCGAACGAAACATCCTCGAACTCGCCGGCACGGCTCAGCCCGCGCACCGAGAGAACGACGGGTTTGTCATCGTGATCGGCGGCAATGACGGCACTGTCGAAATTGCGGCCGGTCATCAGCTCGGTCACCCGTGACTGGGTCATGCCTTCAACGGGAAAGACACCGACAAGCGAGCCATCCCGCAAAACGGTTATGCGGTCTGAAATCTCAAGCACTTCCGCAAGGCGGTGCGAGACGAAGACAACCGCGACACCCGAGGCCGACAGGTTGCGGACGATGTCGATCAGGTAATCCGTTTCCGACTGCGTGAGCGACGCGGTCGGTTCGTCCATGAAAACGAGCCGTGCCTCACCGACCAGCGCGCGGGCAATCGCCACGATCTGACGCTGGGCGATGGGCAGTTCCTTGAGCGGCCTGTCGAGATCGATCTCGACGCCGAGCCGGGCCAACGCCTTTTCGGCAGCCTGCTCGATGGCGCGCTTGTCGACCAGCCCGTATTTTGCATTCACCGCGTATTGGAAGCCGATATTTTCAGCCACCGTCATTTCATCGAACAGCGCCAGATCCTGCCAGATCACCTGAATGCCAAGCGATTGCGCAAGCGTTGGGGTCATTGCGGCTATCGGCTTGCCGTCGAAATAGAGTTCAGCATCACTTTGGGGCGTGTAAACGCCCGTTATGACCTTGATCAGCGTGCTCTTGCCGCAGCCGTTCTCGCCGGCAAGGCAATGCACTTCACCCGGGTTGACCTCGAAAGAAACACCCTTCAGCGCGCGAACACCGCCGAAGGTGACTTTGACATTTTTGAGGGACAGGAGCGGTTCTGCGCTCATGATAACGTAAATCTCCTTCGCCGCGGCAGCATTGCAGACGGGGCGCTCGGCATGTTTTCCAGATGAGGCGTCGCGCGAGTATGAAAC
>JAEWOP010000225.1 GCA_023399635.1 Pseudomonadota bacterium | reverse complement strand
GTCTATTTCGCCCTGGTCACACTTGCGATCGCCGAGCTCTTTCACTCGCTGGCGCCGCGGCTGCAGGATTTGTTCGGCGGTGAAGCGGGGGTGTCCTCCATGCGGATGCCCTGGAGCGGGATCATTTTCGGCTCCACGCTGGAAGTCTACTACCTGACGCTGACCTGGGTGGTTCTCTGCGGTCTTGCTCTCTGGTCCTATACCCGCACCCCCTTCGGGCGTCTGACGCTCGCTCTGCGTGATAACGAACAGCGCGTACGTTTCCTCGGCTACAACGCCCATTCCTCAAAGGTGATCGTGTTCGCGATCTCGGCGATGTTCACGGGCGTCGCTGGCGCATTGCTGGCGATCTCGAATGAGACAGCGAACTATTCGCTGTTTGCGAGCGACGTGTCGGCTCAGGTTGTGCTGCAGACGTTTGTTGGCGGGTCGACCATATTTTTCGGCCCCGTCATCGGCGCTGCAGCCTTTACCTTTTTCTCGTTCCTGCTTTCGGACGTTACGCGATCCTGGGTGTTCTACCAGGGGCTGATCTTCGTGCTCGTGATGCTCTATGCGCCTGCGGGTATTGGCGGAGTGTTTCAGCACCACATCCGCAACCGTCGCCAGCTCGACTGGTCCCGCCTTGCGGGTCCCTACCTGATCGCCATTCTTGGCGGCGTGCTGGTAGCAGCCGGCGTTGTCTTCCTGACGGAAGTCATCTCGGTCCTGTTTGGCGAACACTATGCAAGGCTGAGGCAAGCCGCGGCCGGGAGCCTCCCGCCTTATACTCTCTTCGGCATCACATGGCGGCCTACCAGCCCTCTCACCTGGCTGGTCCCGCTGGTCCTGTTGGGCTCCGGTATCGCCGTGATGGTTCGTGCCAGACGGCATATCGATACGCTCTGGGGAAGGATGGACGAAAGCAGGCAAGCCACGGCAGACGTCGCAGTGTTGGGAGGTGCAACATGATCGCCCCGATCAACGAGCAGCCGGCACTGAGGCTGTCGGGAGTTACCAAGTCCTTCGGCCCGATCGAGGTTATAAAGGGGCTGGAGCTCGACGTCCGGCCGGGCGAGCGGCACGCGGTAATCGGCCCCAACGGCGCGGGAAAATCCACGCTCTTCAACCTGATCTCCGGCATGTTCGCGCCCTCTTCCGGTGAGATCATGCTCAACGGTCAAAGCATCGGCGGCCTTTCGCCGCATCGCATCAACAGGGCAGGGCTGGCGCGCTCGTTCCAGATCACCAACATCTTTCATCGTATGAGCGTGTTGGAGAACCTGCGCATCGGCGTTCTGGCCCGCCATGGCGTACGTTATGGGTTGTTTCGCCCGATCGCGCGGATGCGGTGGGTGAACGACGAAGCGGCAGAGGCCCTGGCCCGGGTCGGGTTGGAAGCGCGAGCGCACGACCTTGCAGGTGATCTTACCTACTCGGAGCAGCGGGCCCTGGAGATCGGCATGACGCTGACGACCGGAGCACAGGTCATCCTTCTGGACGAGCCAACCGCCGGCATGTCGCGGGAGGAAACCGCGCAGGCGGTGGAACTGATCCGCTCGGTCACCGAGGGAAAGACCCTGCTGATGGTGGAGCACGACATGAGCGTGGTATTCAGCCTCTGCGACCGGGTGTCAGTCCTCGTCTACGGCGACATCCTTGCAACCGATACCCCGGAGCGCATCAGCGCTAATCGTGACGTGCAGGAAGCCTATCTCGGTCAGGAGGCGTCATGAGCTTGCTTGAGGTAAAGGGATTGCACGCCCATTATGGCAAGAGCCATATCCTGCACGGTGTCGATCTGGAGGTGCCGGAATCTTCGGTCGTCTCCTTGCTCGGCAGGAACGGGTCCGGCCGCTCGACCCTGTTGAAGGCTATCATGGGCCTGGTGCCGCCGAGCGGTGGGACGGTGAAGTTGGCCGGAGTTCAACTGGCCGGGCAGCGCCCCGTCGACATCTGCCGCCAGGGGATCGGCTACGTGCCCGAGGAGCGGCTGGTTTTTCCCAACCTTACGGTCGAGGAAAACCTCAGCATGGGAGTGCAGAAGGGAGCGGCGGGTGCACATCGCTGGTCGGTTGACGAGATGTATGACTATTTCCCGCGCCTGAAGGAGCGACGCGCCATCCGTGCCGGCTATCTATCGGGCGGCGAGCAGCAGATGCTGACGATCTGTCGGTCCCTGCTGGGCAACCCGCGCGTGCTTCTGATCGATGAGCCGACCGAGGGGCTGGCCCCCAAGATCGTTGAGGTGGTGATGGAGGTCATCCTCGACATCGGCCGCCGCGGAGTGGCGGTGGTGCTGGTCGAGCAGAAACTGACCATCGCCCTCAAGGTCGCCCGGCAGGTGATGGTCATGGGCCATGGTGAGCTCGTCTTCAAAGGCACGCCCGAAGAGCTGGATGCTCATCCTGAAGTAAGGCGCAACTGGCTCGAAGTGGCCTGAGATGGCGTCGCCCGCATGCAATCAAGTGGACAGCACATGAACATGATCAAGCGGATGAGCCCGCGCCCCGGTCTTCGGGTTCTGGTGACTGCCGGCGCTTCCGGCATCGGCGCGGCGATCGTCCGCGGCTTCCTGGAAGCCGAGGCGAGGGTGCTGATTTGTGATATCGACGAAGAAGGCTTGCAGTGTTTCGCAAGGCATCATCCGGAAGTCGCCGTCGTAAAGGCCGACATCTCCGACGAGGCTCAGGTCGACGCGCTTCTGGAGGCGACTGCGGCGAAGCTTGGCGGCTTGGATGTGCTGATCAACAATGCCGGCATTGCCGGACCCACCGGCGCGATCGACGAGCTGTCCGTCGATGATATCCGCCGCACCCTCGATATAGATCTGATGGGCCAGTTCCTGGTGGTGCGGCGGGCGGCGCCGCTGCTGCGCGCCAGCGAAGCGGGATCGATCATCAACATCTCCTCCGTGGCCGGGCGACTGGGCTATGCGCTTCGAACGCCCTATTCGGCTGCCAAGTGGGGCATTATCGGGCTGACCCAAAGCCTGGCGAAGGAAATGGGCCCGGATGGCGTGCGGGTAAATGCGATCCTGCCGGGCGTCGTGCGTGGTGCTCGCATCGAGAGCGTCATTCGCGAACGCGCCGCAGCCTCGGGTATCACCTATGAGGAGATGGAGGCCCAGTACCTCTCCAACATCTCGCTTCGCCGCATGGTGGAGCCGGAGGATGTCGCCGCCATGGCGCTCTTCCTCGCCTCGCCCGGGGGCGCCAACATCTCGGGGCAAGCCATCAGCGTCTGCGGCAACGTCGAGAACATCTGAGAACAAGGAAGCACAAGACCATGGCTCGATCATCCCGCAAGGTCATCATCACCTGTGCCATCACGGGCGGCATCCACACGCCGAGCATGTCTACGCACTTGCCGGTCACCCCGGACCAGATCGCCGCAAACGCCATAGAAGCGGCCGAAGCCGGTGCGGCGATCCTGCACCTGCATGCCCGCAACCCGGAAGACGGCCGCCCGACGCAGGATCCTGAAGCGTTTGCGCGCTTCCTGCCACGGATCAAGCAGGCAACAGATGCGGTGCTGAACCTCACCACCGGCGGAAGCCCCACGATGACGGTGGAGGAGCGCCTGCAGCCCGCCCTGAAGTTCGCTCCCGAAGTCGCGTCTCTCAACATGGGGTCGATGAACTTCGGTCTCTATCCCATGCTCGGTCGCTACGAGAGCTTCCAGCACGACTGGGAGCCGGCCTACCTGGAGAAGACCCGCGACACGGTCTTCCGGAACACGTTCAAGGACATCGAGCACATACTGGAGCATTGCGGCGGCAACGGCACACGCTTCGAGTTCGAATGCTATGACACAAGCCACCTCTACAACCTGGCACATTTCCGTGACCGCGGACTGGTGGAGGGGCCGCTGTTCATCCAGACGGTCTTCGGCATCCTCGGCGGTATCGGCACCCATCCGGATGATGTTTTGCACATGAAACGTACAGCCGACCGGCTGTTCGGCGATGACTATGTCTGGTCCGTCCTGGGGGCAGGTCGCCATCAGCTCCCGGTCACGACAATGGCGGCTGCCATGGGTGGCAATGTCCGCGTCGGGCTGGAGGATTCGCTCTGGGATGGTCCGGGCAAGCTGGCGACCTCCAATGCCGTCCAGGTGCGCCGCATCCGGCAGGTGCTCGAAGGACTGGGGCTGGACATCGCCACCCCGACTGATGCCCGCGAGATGCTCTCCCTCAAGGGCGCTGATCGTGTGCAGTTCTAGCGTCAGTTGCTGCAGCAGGAGCATCGCCTTGAACGCGCAAGACATAACCAACGTAACTGTCGTGGGGACGGGCGTCATCGGCGCTAGCTGGACGTGCCTTTTCCTGGCTCACGGGATCGATGTCGTTGCGACCGACATCCGTGAAGGAGCCGCGAAGGAACTGGAGGCTTCCGTCGAACGCTGCTGGTCTTCGCTACCCGACGCCGTGCTCGAGAAGAACAAGCGCGGCACGCTGAGGTTCACCGCCGATCTCTCCGAAGCATGCCGAGGAACAGGCTTCGTGCAGGAAAATGCTATTGAAAGGGTGGAAGAGAAGATCGAGCTGATGCGGCGGATTGATGCAGCAACCTCTCCAGGGGTGGTTGTCGCTTCCAGTTCAACGGCAATATCGGTCACCGACATGCAGAGTGCCTGCGCCCACCCGGAACGGGTGGTGCTGGGGCATCCCTTCAATCCGCCGCATCTGGTTCCGCTGGTCGAAGTGGTGGGCGGCGCCAGAACGGGGGAGGCCGCGCTGCGAAGCGCGGAGCAGCTCTATCAACGCATGGGCAAGACAACGATCCGGCTGCAGAAGGAGATCTACGGGCACGTCGCCAACCGCCTGCAGGCTGCCATCTTCCGCGAAGCGATCCACATGCTCGAAAGTGGCGTCGCCTCGGCAGAGGACATTGACCGCGCCGTCACGGAAGGGCCCGGCCTGCGATGGGCTTTGATGGGACCGCTTCTGACGTATCGCCTTGCGGGCGGCGACCGAGGTATGCAGGGCTTCTGGGACATGTTCGCCCCGATGCAGGACAAGCTCTGGCGCGAACTTGGCATGCCATTGCCCGACCAAGATCTGCAACAGCGGGTGACGGCGGCTGTGGAACGTGCCTACGACAAGGTCCCGCTGGATGGCCTGGCTCGGGAACGCGATGCGGGGCTGCGTCGCATACTGGCGATGCGCCGACCGGAACGTCATCTTTAAGTTAGAGGCCCACAGTCTGCGAGGACGGCCGCTTGGCCCTTTGCGAAGCGCCTGACAGCAACCAAGGTGGGGCGAAGAAGGCATTCTATTGTCGCGGAGATAATGGGATTAGCCCGTTTGGCATCATACCTTCATTGGAGAGTGTGCATGACTTGCTTACGTTACGGGAAGAACCTTGGGATCGTGGGCGACTGCAACCTTCGTCCGATAGCTGCAGTTCCGCTCTCGGCCCCAAACTAGCCGCCTCTGAACCCTAGTGTTGTGTAAGAGCTCGAGAGCATGCGTACCCGTCAAAGGTCCCACTGGCGGACAGACGAATGATCAGCCGGCGATGATATGCAAGCGTCTTGGATGAAGGGGCAAGACAGCAGCAATTATCCATGCCTACGATCGATCCAAGGCTTCAGTCCGCATTCCCTCTACCGGATGAGAAAGCGCAGTGATTATTCCCCGCAGTTCCGCCAGTCCCTTCAGGCGTCCAATTGCCGGATAACCGGGTTGGGCAGACCTGCCGAGGTCGTCCAGTATGTCCTGGCCATGATCGGGACGAAAAGGAATCGAGGCGTCCGCTCGTCCAGCCCCACGACGTTTCGCCTCCTCTCGAAGCACGGCGGCAATCAATGCAACCATGTCCGTTCCGCCTCCCAAGTGCTCGGCCTCGTAGAAGCTTCCCATGATATCGTCACTCTCGCGGGTCACATTCCGCAGATGAAGGAAATGCACCTTGTCGCCCAGCCGCTCCATCATCCCGGGCAGGTCGTTATCCGGACGCGCGCCGAGTGATCCGGAACATAATGTTACGCCGTTCGACGGCAGGTTCACCGCATCGAGCACTGTACGGTACTGGGCTTCGGTGGACATCACGCGCGGCAGGCCGAGTAGGGGAAAGGGTGGATCGTCCGGGTGGCAGCACAAGCGCATGCCGAGAGACTGTGCAACTGGCGCCACTTCCGAAAGAAAGTCTATCAGATGCTGCCGCAGGCGATCCTCGGAAATGTCCGCGTAAAGAGAGAGATGGTTCCGAACATCGTCGAGGGAGAAATTTTCCGCCGCTCCCGGAAGGCCAAAGACGACGTTTCGCGCCAGTTCCTCCTTGCGATCCTCTGACATCTGCCCGAAGCGTTCTTCGGCAAGCTGTACGATCTCTTCGGGAAAACCGTCCACAGCCCCGTCGCGGCGCAGAATGTGGATGTCGAACGCGGCGAAATCGATCAGGTCGAACCGCATGCATGTGGCGCCGTTGGCTAGGCGATGGGCAAGAGCTGTGCGCGTCCAATCCAGCACCGGCATGAAATTGTAGCAAACGGTCTGGATTCCTGCCGAGCTCAGGTTCGCAAGCGTCGCCTTCCAGGCTTGGACATGGTTCTTCCAATCCCCCGTCTGCCGCTTGATATCTTCAGATACAGGAATGCTCTCGACGACCTCCCATGCCAAACGGGAAGGCGCACCGTCTTTCATCTTCGCGATCTGAAGTTGCCGCTTCTCGATTTCCTCCGGAGCCCATGCGGTGCCGGTCGGCACATGGTGAAGGGCTGAAACGACCCCCTCGACACCCGCCTGCATCATGTCATTGATGGACACCCGGTCCTGTGGCCCAAACCACCGCCATGTCTGCCGCATTTGCCTCTCCTCTATCTTACGTCACCAGACTGGTAACATCCAAAAAGGGGGTTGACTAGTATGCTAGTAGGGTTCAATTTCTCCGTGGGTGGAGCTTATGAACATGAACACACGCGCTGGGACACAATTTCCCGTGCCGGCCAGGATCGCTCCTGAGGGAGCCCTCAGTCCGCAATTGTGGCGCATGATTCGCGAGTGGATTCTGCGGGGAGAGGTCTTGCCCGGCGCCCGCCTCTCTGAGGTCGATCTTGCCAGTCATTTCAATGTAAGCCGTCAGCCCGTTCGCGAGGCTTTCATCAAGCTCGCCGAGGAAGGCCTTCTCGAGATAAGGCCGCAGCGGGGAACATATGTTAGCCGAATCCGCGTGGATGCCGTAACCTCGGCTCGATTTGTTCGCGAAGCCGTAGAAGCCGATATCGTACGACTGGTGGCCGCGACTGGCGACAAGCAACTCCTTGAGGATCTTGACACGAATCTCTCGGCCCAGGAACAGGTTCTGGAGGGGCCGGATCCCCAGAAGTTTCTGGCACTGGACGAGCAGTTCCATCGACGGCTCGCGGAAGCTGCCGGGCAACGCCAAAGCTGGGAAATCCTACAGCCGCTCAAGACGCAGATGGACCGAATGCGATATCTCAATGCGCGGCACTTCCCACGGGACCAGCTTCTTCAACAGCACGTACATATCGTTGACGCGATCCGAGCGCGCGATCCCGATACCGCAGAGAAGGTAATGCGCGCACATCTGCGCCAGATCCTCGATGATCTTCCAGTGATCGCCGAAGCGCTCCCCGATTTCTTCGAAGCAAGTCTATCGGAGGCGAGTTGATGCTAACGGCAACCAAATTCGCCACCGAGTTCGTGCCTGCCTGGATCGATCGCGCGCGTGATCGCGATCATGGGGGTGTCGTGCAGCGCCTGGATCAACACGGAAGCGCCGTCGAAGGAGAGAAGAAATCAACTCTGGCCCAAGCGCGGACGGTCTTTTCGCTTGCACACCTTTATCTTCACACGGGGGATGCTTCGCTGCTGGCCGCCGCACGAGATGTCAGCGGCTTCATGACGACCTATCTGCGCTCTTCCCAGGGCGGCTATCGCTTCGCGGTTGAATATGATGGGCGGGCAAGCACGGATCCGGCGGATAATCTTTTCCGGGCTTACGATCAATCATTCGCTCTTCTCGCTCTCACGACATTGCGGAAGGCAGATCCCTCCGCGGTCGAGGCGCACATGGTCTCCCAATTGTGGGAGTACATCGAGACGCTGAACGAGCCTGGCACAGGCGCCCTTTTGGAAGACGACCAGATGGCTCTCACCGGGCCACGTCCGGGAGACCAGAGAGCGCAAAATCCGCAAATGCACATGCTGGAGGCAGTGCTCCAGGCCTTCGAAATGACCGGCGACAGGATTTGGCTGGAGCGGGCGGACCAGTATGTGACCCTTGCCGAGAACTTTTTCATCGATCCTGCAACGGGAGCCGTGCGCGAATTCGTTTCGCATGATTTGTCGGCGCTGCAAGCCCCCGAAGGTTATCGACGAGAACCGGGCCATCAGTACGAATGGGCATGGCTCCTGCTTCGTTACCGTGAATTGGGTGGGACCAAGGACGTGGTACAACATGCTGCCAGGATGGCGGCCTTCGCCGACCGTCATGGTGTCAGGCGGGACGGCGGGCCACTGGATGGCGCACCCTATGATGCGGTTGATACTGAGGGAAGGCCCGTCGAGACCAGTCACCTTCTGTGGCCAATCACCGAAATGGGCAAGCTCGCTTGCATCCAGCACACCCAGGGCCTCCACGGCGCAGGCGAACGCGCGCGCAAGCTTGAGCAGTTGATCTTTGGCCGCTACTTCGCGCCCGACTGCCAGACCTGGGTCAACCAGTTGGATGGTTCCGGCACCGTTCTCTCAGCCGAGGCTCTGAGCCGACTGATCTACCACCTACTTCTGTTCGTCACGGAAGGGCCCCGCGCTGGGCTCTGGGACTTGCAGCCCAAGCATTCGCAATGACTTCATCATCACCAAGGGAGGAAACCTCATGATGAACCACCTCGTAAGATCAACTGCACTGGCAGGAGCGCTCGCACTGCTGGCGGGAGGCGCAGCGGCACAAGAATTCCAGTTCAGCCTCTCGACATCGCAACCGGTGACAGACCCGTTGGTTATCGCCATGCAAGGCGCTGAGAAGAAGATCGAGGAGCGGACGGAGGGCCGGGTCGACGTATCCATCTACCCCAGCTCGCAACTCGGTGAAGACAATGACGTCCTTGAGCAGATCCGCAACGGGGCGCCGATCGCCGTGCTTGTTGACGCAGGACGCCTTGCACCCTTCAAGAAGGAACTCGGCATTCTGTCCGCGCCATACCTGGTGAATGATTACACCCAGTACGCGGCAATCACCGACTCTCCGGTCTACCAGGAGTGGGTCGAAGGTCTCGCCAATGACGCCGAACTGCGTCTGCTGAACTACAACTGGTTCCAGGGCACGCGGCAGATGTTCACCAAGAAGCTGATCGAAAAGCCGGCCGATCTCAGCGGCGTTCGTGTGCGCACGATCGATGCACCGAGCTGGATCGCGACCGTCAGCGCCATGGGAGCGACACCTGCGCCCATGGCCTGGTCCGAAGTATACTCGGCGCTTCAACTTGGTGCCATCGACGGTGCTGAAGCGCAGTTGACCGGTGCGGCGGGCATCAAACTTCAGGAAGTCAGCACGAATGTCGCCCTTACCAATCACATCCAGCTGTTCACCGGCCTTGCAACTTCGGAACAGTGGTGGAGTTCGTTGCCGGAAGACATCCGCACCATCATCGATGAGGAGCTGAAGGCCGCAGGCGACGAGGCTACGCGCATGACGGCCGACAAGCTTGCAGAAGTCCAGGCGATGATGGAAGAGGCGGGTGTGGCATTCAACGAGGTTGACCTGGCGCCCTTCAGGGAAGCAACCACCAAGGTGTATGAAGAGGTTGGACTTGTCGAGGCGCGCGAAGCCCTCAAGCCTTACCTCCCGCAAGACTAAGACCCGACAAGCGTAAGGAGCGCGGAGACCGCGCTCCTTACCGAAGCCCTCTATAAACTTCTGAAGGAACCGTTATGTGGCGGCTATACGATCGGATAGAGACCATTCTGGCACTTCTACTGCTTTCAGCAACGGTCGTGGCGGTTCTCGTCGCAGCGATTGGACGATCCATCGGCCTGCCCGTCACCTCGGCACCTCAGTTCGCGCAGTTGTTTCTCCTTTGGACCTGCATGTTTGGAGCGGACCTTTGCATGCGTCATGGCGAGCATATCCGGGTGACTGCCCTGCCTGATCTTGTCTCTCAGCCAATTCGCCGCGGGTTGTCTCTCTTTTCAACCATCCTGATCCTACTGTTTCTTGTCTGGATCGCTTGGCACGGTTTCAACCTGGCGATCAGAAACTGGTCCCGTGAACTGGGTGGAGCCGGCCTCAGCTATGGTATCGTCACGCTCGCCCTTCCCGTCGGTGCCGTGTTGCTCATCATCTCGACGCTGAGGCGGCTTTCCCTGCGTGGTTTGGGCGGGGTGCTAGAACCAGATTCGGATGCCGAGGAGTATCCCCTTTGATTTCCACATTGATCCTGATCGGTGCGCTTGCCCTTATCGGCATCGGAATGCCCGTTGCCTTCGCAATCGGTATTGCGGGTTCTGCATATTTTCTCCTTCCGTCTGTCTTCCTTCCCGACAGCACGGCGGCGCAGCGCATCGTTGCGGCAAGCCAATCCTTCCCCCTTTTATCTGTACCGCTGTTTATTCTCCTCGGGAATTTAATGAACAGTTCCGGCATCACCCCACGCCTGGTGAGCCTTGCCACCACGGTTGCGGGTTGGATGCGGGGCGGCCTTGCACAATCAACCCTGATCCTCAGCGCCTTGATGGGTGGCGTCTCGGGCTCGGCGGTCGCCGACGCTGCCATGCAGTCACGAATCCTTGGCGAACCCATGGTCGAAAAGGGCTATCACCGCGGCTTTACCGCCGCTGTTCTTTCGATCGGTGGACTCATCACGGCGACTTTGCCTCCTAGCTTGGGGCTGATCCTCTATGGATATCTGGGTGAAGTCTCTATCGGCCGCCTGTTCATTGCGGGCGTCGTCCCAGGCGTTCTGTTGACGATTGTTCTGATGTTTGCCACCTGGGGCATTTCCTATCGCCGCGGCTACAAGCCGGAACACGATCGGCTTCCCACTCTGCGCGAAGTGTGGATCGCCTTCAAAGACAGCTTCTGGGCGATCCTGTTTCCCGTTTGGCTTCTTGTCGGCATTCGCTTTGGCTTCTTTACCCCTTCCGAAGCCGGCGGTTTTGCCGTGGCCTACGCCTTGTTCATCGGGTTTGTGGTGTATCGCGAACTGACGGTTTCGGCATTGATCGATGCCCTCGTGCGCAGTGTGCGTGATATCGGGATGATCATGCTAATCATCCTCTTCTCAGGGGCCTTCGGCTATGTGATTACGTTTGAGCGGGTCCCGCAGACCATTGCCGAATTCTCGCTCACGGCCATCACGGATCCGACCGTACTTCTCTTCGTGATTGCGGGCTTCCTGCTGGTTCTGGGGATGCTGATCGAAGCGACGGTTCTCGTCATGCTGCTGACGCCAATCCTGGTCCCGGTCATTACCGCTGCCGGTATCGATCCAGTCCATTTCGGTCTGGTGATGATGACGCTGGTCACCTTTGGGGGCATGACGCCGCCGGTTGGGGTTTCGATGTTCACGGTTTGCGGCATCTTGCGCTGTTCCTACAAGGAATACACGATCGAGATGTTGCCTTTGGCGGCAGCTGTTCTGGCGCTGGTGGCGGCGATGATCCTGTTCCCGCAGATCGTCCTCTTTCTGCCGGCCTGGCTGATGTAGAGGATTGGAGGTGCCCGGCCCGACGGGCACTATCCTTGGATCTCGGCGTCCGACACTGGCTGTGGCGGCACCCTGGGTGCCGCTTGTAGGTTTTTGTTGAGCGCTAGAAGCAGCCCGATCTGGCACAACACGACCGGGTTTGGGCATTCTCAACCGATGTACCCTGCGGATCAATCGTCCGGGCAGGAGGCTTTATCGACGTAAAGCGTACAGTCGCTGTGCGTTCTCAAGATGCTCGCAGGACACGCTGTATCTAGCGGGCCATGGAGCGTCTGCGAGACAGCCGTCCGTTTGGCCTCGCTTGGAACGACGCAGAACAGTCGGCTGGCCCGTAGCAAACGCGGGATGGTGAGAGTAATCGCCCGGCGCGGTACGGAGGCAAGATCGGGAAAACAGCCATCATCTACTTGTTGTTGTCGGCAGACATCATCGAGATCCACTATCTTGACGTCGAACTGATCATTGAAGTCCGCGACAGGCGGATCATTGAAAGCAATGTGCCCATTCACCCCAATCCCGAGGCACACGACGTCTATAGCAGCTTCATCCAAAAGCCCGGCATAGCGACGGGCTTCAAGCTCCGGATCGGGGCCGGGGTCGATGCGATGGACACAATCAAATCTAACCTTTTCGAACAGATTGGCATCAAGCCAACTCGCAAAGCGTGCGGGAGATCCGGGCTCAAGACCGATATATTCATCCATATGGAAGGCAGTAACACGGGACCAATCGACGCTGCCGTCTGCGACGAGCGCCGCCAACATCTCAGCCTGGCTAGGCGCGGCAGCAAAGATCACGCGTACCTTCGACTGTGTTGCAAGGCGCGCTTTGAGGTGACCGACGATGTCAATCGCAGCGGCAGCGCCCATCTCGCCCCGGGTCGAAAAGCTCTCGACGCTTAAACGGCTACGGTTAAACGTCGCGGTAGGCTTAGGGCGATGGACGGGAGTGGTGCTCACGGAACTCTCTTTAGGTCGAGTTGTTGATTTCCACTGAGAGCTGACCCGGCTCAGCCTGATATTTCCATTGAGAATTGACCCATGTTTCAACCGTCCCTCGCATGTTTTCAGCGGGGGCTCTGGAGTGATCGACATGGCGTTACTGAGC
>JAEWOP010000215.1 GCA_023399635.1 Pseudomonadota bacterium | reverse complement strand
ATGATCTTCCAGGAACCGATGACGGCACTGAACCCGCTGGCGACCGTGGGGCGGCAAATTGCAGAAATGTATATGCTCCATCAAGGGAAAGGCCGTCGAGAGGCGCAGGAGTTGGCGATCGAGGCTTTAGCGAGCGTGCGGGTGCCGAACCCAGACCGCCGGGCGAAGGACTATCCCCATCAGATGTCAGGGGGCCTGCGGCAGCGCGTAATGATTGCAATGGCACTGGCCTGCGATCCTGATCTCCTCATCGCTGACGAGCCCACGACGGCACTCGATGTGACCGTGCAGGCGGAGGTGTTGCGTTTGATCAAGGATCTGTGTGCGGAACGCGGCACTGCGGTTCTCTTCATCAGTCACGATCTGGGGGTCATTGCGAGTATCTGCCAACGCGTCGGCGTGATGTATGCTGGATGCCTGGTGGAGGAAAACGAAACCAAGGCTCTTTTTCAGGATCCCCGCCATGAATACACGCGAGGCATGCTTGGGGCGCTGCCGCAGCTTGGCAGCCGAAGCCAGAACGGCCGGCGTCGACTGGTTGATATCGACAGCATCATTGCCGACCGATCAAAGCTTACCGAGACCAGCTTTATCGTGCCCAGGCGTCCTCAAGGAGGTCAGGCATGAGTGGCCCACTCTTGCGGGTCGACGATCTGCATGTACGGTTTCCCGTTTCGGGAGCAGGGTTGCTTGGAAGCGGACGCCGCACGCTCCATGCGGTGAACGGCGTCAGTTTTGAACTCGCCAAGGGTGAGTGTCTCTCGATCGTTGGTGAATCGGGCTGCGGCAAGTCCACGACCGCCCTTTCCATCGTTGGCCTTCAGGAGCCGACGACAGGTACGATCCGATATCGTGATCAGCCGCTGAATGGAGCAGATGCCCCCGATCGATTGCAGCGTGCGAAAGCGGTGCAAATGGTCTTCCAGGACCCCTACGCGTCGCTCAATCCGCGTCAGTCGATTCACACGTCACTTGCGGCGCCATTGCGGCTTCATGGTGTTACCTCTGCATCAGAGATTTCCGATCGCGTCGAGGTCATGCTCAACAGTGTCGGCCTGACGCCTGATCAGGCAAAGCGCTATCCCCACGAATTTTCCGGTGGTCAACGTCAGCGTATCGGCATTGCCCGCGCGCTGATCCTCGAGCCGGAAGTCGTCGTGCTTGACGAGCCCGTCTCGGCTCTGGACGTTTCCATCCGAGCGCAGATCATCAACCTGCTCCTCGATCTACAGGAGCAGTTCTCTCTTTCCTATGTGATGATCAGCCACGACTTGAGCGTGGTCGAGCACATGAGCGATCGCGTGCTCGTCATGTATTTCGGTCAGATCGTGGAAGAGGGCGGATGGCAGGATATTTTCGAGGCGCCCGCCCATCCCTATACGAGGCGGCTCATTGCAGCCATCCCGAAGCCGGACTTCTCTTCGGATGGAATGACGCAGAACACGGACCCGACTCCAGGGTTGCCTCCTGGACGAGAGTTTGTCTCCGATGGTTCAAACGCTCCGGATGTTTTTGTGGCTCCTGCACCGTCAGAACTTGTCGAGGTTGCTCCCGGCCATCGGGTAAGACTGGGTCTTGCTGATTGATGGAGGCCAAATGGTCGCATCCGCCTCTTGAGAGCCACATCTTCAACGGACGATCCGGTCGGAGAGGATGATGGAGGAGAGCGTGCGCTCCACGCCAGGCAGTTCCCCGATCAAGTCAATCAGTCGGTCGAGATGGGCAATGGACGGCGATGCGATAACAGCAATCAGATCGTAGAGCCCGTTGACCGAATGCAATGAGCGGATCTCCTGTATCGCTTCAAGTTCTGCGGTAACAGCAGCAAGCGCTTTCGGTGCTATCGTGATCAGCACATGCGCGCGGATCAGCCCCGCCAGATACTCATCCGAGAGTCGCACGGAATAACCCGCGATTACGCCTTCTCTTTCCAGCCTGTCCAATCGAGCCTGCACGGTGGTGCGCGACAGCCCCAGTCGCCTTGCCAGTGTTGCCACAGGCATTCGAGCATTCTCGGCAAGCAGGACAAGAAGCTCACGATCTTTTGCAGTCACTTGCATTTCGCACAGTTCTTTCCATCGATTTGTCCATCTTAATACCGTAAATCGTCTATTTCGTCGCTATGAATCGGAGGTGCCTCGTAAGAGTCTTCGACTGAAAACGAAGACAGGGGCAAAGGAATTCAGATGAAGCAGATCGTTATCGTCGGAGCGGGAAAGATTGGTGGTGCAGTGGCTCGCATGTTGGCAGCCACAAAGGATTACGAGGTTACGTTGACCGATGCGAGTGAGGCCCAACTTGCAGCGTTCAGTCCGCTCGCCGGGATCAAAACATCTCTCGTCGATATCAAAGATCACGCCAGTCTCGTCTCCCTTCTCGAGGGAGCATTTGCGGTCTTGTCGGCCGCTCCTTTCCATCTGACCGGCTTCGTCGCGGAAGCTGCGGTTGAGGCGGGAATCCATTATCTCGATCTGACGGAAGACGTGGCAACCACTCGGAGGGTGGAAAGCCTTGCAGCACAGGCGAAGTCTGCACTGATTCCCCAATGTGGTCTTGCACCCGGCTTTATCTCCATCGTCGCGGCCGATCTTGCAGGTCGGTTTGATACGCTCGACACCGTTCGCATGCGTGTAGGTGCCTTGCCGCAGTATCCGTCAAACGCTCTCAACTACAATCTTACCTGGAGCACGGACGGGCTGATCAACGAGTACATCGAGCCCTGCGAGGCTATCGTCGAAGGGCAATTGATCTCGGTTCCTGCAATGGAGGAACGGGAGGAGTTTTCGCTCGATGGAGTGACCTACGAAGCGTTCAATACCTCCGGTGGGCTTGGGACCCTGGCAAAGACCCTGTCGGGCAAGGTGCGTACGATGAACTACCGCACCATTCGCTATCCGGGTCATCAGGCGATCGTAAAGGCTCTTCTCAACGATCTCAACCTGCGCAACCGCCGTAACGTGCTGAAGGACCTCTTCGAGAACGCCCTTCCGGCGACGAACCAGGATGTCGTCGTGATCTTCGTTACCGTTTGCGGCTGGAAGGACGGGCGGTATCTTCAGGAGACCTACGCCAACAAAATCTATGCAGGAATGGTTGCAGGCAACAGGATGAGCGCGATCCAAATCACCACCGCTGCCGGTATCTCCGCCGTGCTCGATCTGCTGGCTGAAGGCCAATTGCCGGCCACGGGCTTTGTCCGGCAGGAGGAGATTGCGCTTGAAGCCTTCTTGTCAAATCGTTTCGGGCGAGTGTATGCGCACAGGCCCTCGGAAACGCGAGGGAAAGACGCTGCCGTTCCAGGAGTTGTGCTTGGCACGCGAGTCTGACGCATATCAGGCGAGTTGACGTCGCTTCCACAAGCGAGCGAACCTACTCCGACCTAAAGAGCGCTCTCATGCCATGTAAGTTGAAGGTGGGAGCGACTGCAGCTAATCTTTCGCCTATCATGCCTGACCAGTGGCGGGTTTGATGGGCAAAGGTAAGACTAATCGTCAAAACCAGGTGCCATCGGCACTCGCCACGATCCGCGACCTCCTTCATGCTCTCTAAGACATGCGGCTGGCTCGGCATTTGACATCGGTCAAAATGACGGGAGAGGCGGCAATAATTTCCGCGAGAGCCTCACTCCTTTCCATCCTGCCAAGGAACGCCGGCGACCGCTTCGCGCCTCGATGTCTGTCAAATAGACAGTCATCGTGCCTGCCTTATAGCAGACCTTGCTCCGGGAGGATGGTGATTTCTCTTGTGTGGCAATAGCGCAGTTCCGACGGCAACTAGAAACTTGGACCAGCCGCAGATCGTCAATTGTCGAATGTGCAGCAAGTCTGGTGACAAGATCTATTCGTCCCCCGCCTTGACGCTTCCAGGGATCAGGCGCTCCACCAGTCGAACGACTGTGACGATAACTGCTCCAAAGATGACGCCGATGATCAACAGCGTTGTCTGACCTGCGCCGGCTGCAATGCCCGCGGCAGCGGCAAGCCAGATGTTCGCGGCAGACGTTAGATTATGAACGTTACCTTTTGAGAAGAAAATGGCGCCAGCGGCAATGAAACCAACCGCCTGTGCGAGCCCTTGGACCACTCTAAGCGGATCGATGTTGGAGCCGCCGTTCAATGATAGCTCATCGTACAGCAGCAAGGCGGAGATTGTGATCAGTGCAGAGCTCAGTGCTACAAGCGCATGGGTGCGAATGCCTGCGGCAATTCCTCTGATCTCGCGGTCGAGTCCAAGCAGAAGCCCCGCCAAACTGGCCAGACCCAGTCGGAAGATCATATCCTCGATTGGCATGGAACCTCGCTTCTGAGAATCGCCAGACCTTCTTTCGGAGAGGCATCAGCCAGTGATCGACCTCAGGGGCTCTTTGATCTGATCTGCCTGTCAGTTTCAAACCTGATCCTTTGTGGCCGCGTCCTTGAAGACCTAGGCTAAGGCAGTCTCAGCAGCACCCAAGGTCGAATAAGTGCTATATTGCGGCCTATTCAATGACTGCGCAGGCCAGTCGATCACCGGCATCGCCTGACGGCTGGCTCTCGTAGTCGTCTGCCTTCGCGTGCACCATTAGGGCGCGGCCCTTGATGCCGGTCTCACCGTCGTCGAGCGAGACCATCTGGTTGAAGATCTCAGCGCGCAATGCACCGTCCGAGCCGACATACTGGTTGGGCATGTCGCCAGCATGAGGTCCATTGCCAGACCTGTAGCCGTGCTCTTTGGAGCCAGGATTGAAGTGACCGCCCGCAGATTCATGATTGGTTTCATGGTCGCAACTTCCTGTCTCATGGACATGGAAAGCAACCCATTGGTTAGCGGGAAGCCCGGTAACCTCCAACTTGATCAGAACACCGCCGGCAGCCATGCTGGTCAGCTCTGCGCTGCCGTTTGCCTGCCCGTCCGCATTCAAGAAACTCGCAGAGGCAGTTGCGGCGTCCTGCGCATTGGCGGCTCCGTTAAGTGCAAGGATCATTACGGTCGTGCTCATTATCTGGCGTATCATCGAACTCCTCCATTGGTTGGTTCAATCCTTGAGCGCTTCACGTAGTTCCGCCACTTGTTCTGCGGTCACGGCATCTGCCTTGTTCCCCCAGCTTGAACGTATGTAACTAGTGACAGCAGCGATTTGTTCGTCCGTGAGTTTCCAATCGAAGGCTGGCATGGAGAGTGGCGAAGGGTACGTCTTCGTTGGAACGGCACGGGCGCCCTTAAGGATGACGCGGATCACCGTGGTCGCATCGTCATCGTTGACCTTGCCCGAGCCGGCCAAAGGGGCGAAGAAACGTGGTACACCTGACCCATCAGAGGTGTGGCAGGCACTACAGTTGTCGAGGTAGATGGCTTCACCTGCCTGCACAACGGCGGCATTCGGGACATCCACCTCTTCGCCTTCAATGTTACCCTTCCGGTCTTTCAGGTAGGTGGCGATGGCGCGCAGATCTGCCTCGGTCATGTGTTGCGTGGAAAGTTCGATGACCTCTGCCATCGTAGAGAAGGCTGCCGTATGTCGGTTCCTTCCGGCCCGAAGAAACTCGACGATGTCGTCCTCCGACCAATCCTCCAGCCCGCCATTGCTGCCGCCGCGGATGCTCGGTGCCGCCCAGTTCTCCAACTGGCCGCCTTGCAGGTCCTGATCTTTCTTGTCCGCTCCGGCGAAGTTCTTCGGTGTGTGGCAGCCGGCGCAGTGGCCTGGGCCCTCCACAAGGTAGGCTCCACGATTCCATTGCGGACTCTTGTCAGGATTTTCCTCAAACTCGCCGGGCTCGAAAAACATCCACTTCCAGCCCAGAAGCGCAAGTCGCTGGTTGAACGGGAACGGCAGCTCGTTTTCCGGCTTCTCGCGTCTGGCGTGGGGAATAGTGGCGAGATAGTCATAGATGGCATCGACTTCTTCTCGAGCCATCTTCGTGAAGTGCGGATAGGGGAATGCGGGGTAGAGGTGAGAGCCGTCGCGGCGAACGCCATTATGCATGGCGTCCCAGAATTCATCCTTGGACCACTCCCCCAGACCGGTCTCGACGTCAAAGGTAATGTTCGGGGTGTAGATGATGCCGAATGGCGTCTCCAGCCCACGTCCTCCGGAAAAGGGAGCTTCACCGGGAATGGTATGACAGCCCTGACAATTACCGGTAGCCACCGCGTAACGTCCTCGTTCGACCTGAGCGAAAGAATTCTCCTGCGCATGGGCGGTCGAGGACATCAAGCTCATGAGCAGCGCGACCGTTGCAGCAGTGAGAAGCGGCGCTTGGTTCATGCCTGCACCAAAGGGCCGGGACTGCGAAGGTACTGGTTGCGGATCGCATCGGCTGCCCAATAGGTGAGGGCAGCTACCGTGCCTGTCGGATTGTAACCTGCATTTTGAGGGAAGACCCCGGCCCCCATGACGAACAGGTTCGGCACGTCCCAGCTTTGTAGGTAGCGGTTGACGACGCTGTTCGAGGGGTTGCTGCCCATGATCGTGCCGCCCGTATTATGGGTCGTCTGGTAGGGCATGGAATCATAGGGGCCGTCGCGGGTATTGAGCTTGATCTCCCGCCCGCCCATGCGCTCCGCGATCTGCTTCACGCGCTCCGTCAGGAATGTGCTCATCTTCAGGTCATTTGGAGTGAAGTCATAGGTCATCCGCATCAGCGGACGGCCATAGGCGTCCGTGTATGTCGGATCGAGATCAAGGTAGTTGGTGGCATAGGCCATGGAAGCCCCATGCGCTCCGACGCTGGTGGACTTGAGGAAGTTCTCCTTGACCGCCTTCTTCCAGGCCGATCCCCAATTGGGCGTCCCCTCCGGTGTAGGGTGCGTTTCAATCGGACGCGCATTTGTGGTCCAGTTGGCAATATAGCCGCCGCCGATGAAGCCCAGCCCTGCGTGATCGAAGTTGTCGCCATTGAAGTCATCGACGCACATGCCGAGCGCGCCCGCTCCGGCGAATTCGTTGGTGTATTTGTCTTCGTAGAACACGTCCGCCGACGACATCACCTGGTAGCAATAGTTCTTGCCGACGAGACCCTCTCCCGTGGCAGGGTCATAGATCTCGCCAATGCCGGACAGCATCATCAGATGCGTGTTCCACAGTTGGTATGCGCACAGGATAACAAGATCAGCAGGCTGCTCGTATTCGTTGCCTTGCGTATCGACATGAATGACGCCTGTCGCGCGGCGGCCCGACTTGTCGAGCTCCACCCGCAGAACCTCATTGTGTGTTTTCAGCTTGAAGTTCGGCTTCGTCATCAACACGGGCAGTATCGTGGTTTGCGGTGAGGCTTTGGAATAGTTGCCGCAGCCGTATTTCTCGCAAAACCCGCAATAGGAGCAGGGGCCGAGCTGACAACCCAGCGGGTTCGTGTAAGGTCGGGTCATGTTGGCGGAAGGGCCGGGGAAGGGATTAAGACCGAGTTCGCGCGTAGCGCGTTCGAACTGATGCTGCGAGAAGGTCATATGCATCGGTGGATTGGGATATTCCGAGCCGCGCGGACCTTCAAACGGGTTGCCTCCCTCATGAATCTGACCTTGGATATTGCCCGCCCGGCCACCGATGCCGCAGAGCTTCTCGAACCTGTCGAAATGCGGCTCCAGTTCGTCATACGTCACGCCATAGTCTTGCACCGTCATGCCGTCTGGCAGAGGACCATATCGCTCCGTATTATGGCTGGCGGTGACAAAATCGCTTGGCAGGAAACGCCATGTCTGGCCGTTCCAGTGAACGCCTGCTCCACCCACGCCCTCGCCAGGCAGGAAGGAGCCCCAGCGGCGCATCGGCAGTGCCACCTGACCGCGGTTATTGCGGAATGTGAGGGTACTGCGGGAGTTGTTGGCAAACATCTCCTTGCGCCAGTACCAGCGCAGTTCGTCAGGAGCGAGGGTGGGAGGAAAGTCCGTGGGCGTGTCCCGCCACGCTCCCCGTTCGAGCGCCAGGACCTCAAGCCCCTCATCCGTCAGTTCTTGCGCCAGAATGGCGGCCGTCCAGCCGAAACCGACGAGTACAACATCAACCGGGGGCAGCTTCCGCGCCATTTTATCCTCCGTCTAGCCTGTCGCACGGGTCGGGTCAGGCGGGGTTCCAGCCCGGCCGGCCCTTCAGGCTGACCGGCTCAAGCTCGATACGTGCTCCGTTGTGGTTGAGAAAATCCCGGTAGTCGTAGCGCGCACCGGGAAAGCCGACGAGCTTCCACCCGACCATGTTGCGGTTGCCGCCGTAGATAGGGTCACAAAAGAAGCCCTCGATCGCATTGTCCAGAACGAGATCGAAGAAGGTCTCGGCGGAGACACCGTCCAGTTCAAGCTCGCCATCTTCCATTCGCTTGAGAATGTCGTCCTGCTCGCTCTCCGACAGATCGGCGAATGGCCGGTTGCCATACGCGTCACGACAATGTGCGTCGAGCGATTCGATCGCTTTCCGGTAGAGTGCCGCCGGAGGATGCTCGGACTGATAGCCTTGACCGTCGAAGCCGTCTTGGAAAGGTCCTTGCATGTACCAGCGTTCGCCGCGGCCATAAAAGCCTGCCATCTGGCTGTCGATGAAGTCCACAACACCCGCTTCGCGAGCCCCGGGACCACTCTCGTCTGACGGAATCAAACGAGCCGTGATTGCATCGACACAACGCCGCTCTGCCTGAGTGAAGAACCGTTGGTCGGGATAGGCGGGTGGCAACGCCGCTCGACCGGCCGTCCAAGGAACTTCATCCGAAATTGACCGTGCAAGAACCGACGGAACCGTCGTGGCGCTCGTTGCCGCCATCATGCCGAAGAGAAAACGTCTGCGGGTAGGTCGTCTCATCGCCACGGCCCCCTCCTTCGTAGGACTGAACGGGGAGGAGCATCGGAGGTTCCAGCACAAGCGAACTTCTTCGCGCTCAACCTGATGAACGACATCGTGATGGGCAGCAAGACCGTCGATGAGCGTGAAGCTAGTACGCTAAGGAATTCGCCAATTACAGGCGAAAGAAACCTACCCCGTACATGGAGAATCTGCGATTCGTGCCTATGCCTGTCGAGCAGGCGCGCGATCCTGATGGGCGAATTCTATCTGATGAGGATCTCGATGCAGCCAAACGCGGGCATGGATCGACGAGTGTAGGCTAGAGCAGTAGAAAGTGCGCTTCAAGGTGCCTGTGTTGATTTCCACTGAGAGCTGACCCGGCTCAGCCTGATATTTCCATTGAGAATTGACCCATGTTTCAACCGTCCCTCGCATGTTTTCAGCGGGGGCTCTGGAGTGATCGACATGGCGTTACTGAGC
>JAEWOP010000143.1 GCA_023399635.1 Pseudomonadota bacterium | reverse complement strand
GAGCTACACCCGCGCATGATGCCTTGCGGCGATCCAACATTCCGGGGAATATCGGAAGAGTTCGAGGATACGAATGGCGCGAGTGACGGGGCTCGAACCCGCGCCCTCCGGCGTGACAGGCCGGCACTCTAACCAACTGAGCTACACCCGCGCATTTCGTAAGGGTCAAGACCCTCGCCGGAGCAGCCTCGACCGCCTCGGTTGAGCGGCTAACTAAGAGGTTCGCGAACGGGTGTCAAGCGAGTTTCAAGACAAAAGGATGAAGCCCCTCGCCTTTCTCCGGCGCGTCGCGTTTCCCCGCCTTCAACTGTCAAATTTTTGGAATTTTCCGAAAAAGCCTCTTGCGGTTTCTCCGCGATCCGCATAGATAACGCCCACCGACGCGGCGGACATGCTCCGCGACGCGAAGGGCGATTAGCTCAGTTGGTAGAGCGCCTCGTTTACACCGAGGATGTCGGGAGTTCGAGTCTCTCATCGCCCACCATTTTCCAAAGCGCATCCCCTATCTCTTCAGTCTCATGCTTGCGTTTACCGGAAGCATGTCATTCACTTTGGCTGATCGGTCTCAGAAAACGCTCGTGCGAAGCAAGTCAAAGCTTCCAAAGCTACGATAGGTCGCCATGAAACTCCCAAAGATTTCCGACGGTCTGGTAGATGGACTTGGTATCGGAGTTGATACGGCGCTGGAAGTCGCCCAGTTCATCCCTGTAGTCGGTAAAGCCCTACAGCTCGCACGTAGCTTTAGATAACCTCCGAAGATTATGGGCAATTGGGCTTGGAGAGCAGCGGCACCACGTCCTATAGATTAAGCCGCTACGGCGATCTTCTGCTAAAATATGGTCTAAAAGAACATCCTGACGCCGCGAATTGATGCTGCTCGGAGCATCTCTTCCCCCCGTCACAACCGCACCACATCCATCCCCTCCCCCAGCTCCCGCTTCGCCGTCTCCACCACGCTCATCTGATGCGTGAAGAGCAGCGTCTGATGCGTCTCACCGGCAGCTGCCAGCGTGCGCAGGCCGGCGGCGGTGCGGTCGTCGTCGAAGGTCTGGAAGATGTCGTCGAGCACCAGCGGTGCCGGTTCGTTGCGGCGGCAGTAGTCCTCCAGGAAGGCAAGCCGCAGCGCGAGATAGAGCTGGTCGCCGGTGCCTTCGCTGAGGCCGGCAAGGGGCACCTGCTCGCCCGTCTGCCGTTCGACGGCCAGCTGCAGCTCGTCGCGCTCATCATAGACCTGCAGGAGGCGCGAAAAGCGACCGCCGGTGAGCCCTGAAAACAGCTCCCCTGCCCGCTTCATCACCGGATCGGCCTGGCGCTCGCGATAATCCTCCATGGACGAGGCGAGAATGCTGGCGGCGAGCTTCAGCACCACCCAGCGGCGCGCAAGCTCCTTGGCTTCCTCCTCGGCCGCGAGCCGCTGGAAGGCAGCCCGCTCGGCACCGATCCCCGTTTCGAGTTCGCGCCGGCGGCGCTCGTTTTCTGCCTGGCTGATACCGAGCGCCTTCATCCTCTCCACGAGACGATCCTCCTCGGCGGTCAGCCGATCGATCTCCAGCGTTGCTGAGATGCGGTCGAAGCCGGCAAGACTGGCGCGGATCTCTTCCTCCGAAGCGCCATCGGCGTGTTCGGCGAAGCGCTCCCTGCATTGGCGCAGGTCATGTTCGAGGCGCTGGCGCTGGCGAAGATCGTCGAGCACCTGGGGCAATGCTTCCACTTCGGTTGATAGCTGGCCGGCAAGTTCTTCGGCGTGCGTCGTCAGGTCCTGCTGCTCCGCCTCCAGCCTTGCGAGCGACAGCTCCAACCGCTCCAGCTCCGCAGCGATCGAGGTGCGATGCTTGTTTTCCGCCGTTGCCGCCAGAAGCCGCTCGTGCAAGAGCCCCGCCGCCACATCGGGCGGCACGCTCGCAAGCTCCGGCGCCACCTGCTTCACCACCGCACGCGATGCCGCCTCGAAGGCTTCCATGTCACGGATCATGCCCCGAACGCGACGCTCCCGGTTCTGCCGCTGCTCGATCAGGTCGGGCACTATGCGCCAGGCCTCGAGTGCGGCAAGCGCCATGGCCGTCGCTGCATCCTCCGGCAGCCCCACCTTCAGGACCGCCGCGGAGAAGGCCGATTGCCAACCGCCGATATCCGCCAGCAGAGCGCGTTCTCGCTCCTCCAGCCGGGCAATCGCCTCCTCGGCCACCACGCGCTTGGTTTGCGTGGCGCGGCTCTCGGTCCATTCCTGCGCAATCTCCGAAAGCCGCCGCTCAAGACCGCGCGCGATCGCTATCGTCGGCAATGCGGGGGCGGCAAAGTCGATTGCTTCGGCCAAGGACAGCAGCGCCGGACGCACCCTGGCTTCGCGCATCGTTAACGCTTCCAGCTCGTCGCGCAGCTGGTCGAGGTCGCGCAGCTGCCGGAAGAGCTCGTCCACCATGCGGCGCCACTCGATCATCCGCTCCGGCGTGGACGGGCGAATTCCGGTGGCCCGAAAGGCGTCCTCGAATGCCGTGATGGCGTCTGACAAGGCGATATCCGCCTCTTCCGCCTGCGCCTGCGCAGCCTTCAGGCTCTGGTCAAGTTCCGCCCGCCGCAGCGAAAGCTGCGCATGGCGGGTCACCCGCTCGGCATCGAAGAGTATGCTATCGGCCAGCCGGTCGGCATGGGCGATGGCATTGGCGAGAGGCCCAAGCCCCTCGGCATCCGGCTTTGCTACCAGCTCCTGCAGCCGCGCATCGCGCTCCGCTCTTGCGGCAAACAGATCGTCGCGCGACACGATCGGCGCGGTACCTTCCAGTGCGGCAAGCTGATGCACAACTGCAGCCGCCTCCTCCTGCAGCCCTTGGAGCCGTGCGCTCGCGGCCGTCGCCCCCGCGCGGGCGTCCTCGATCATCCGGCGGTAATTGGATAGCTCGGCCGCCTCGGGCAAAGGCACCGACAGCAGAACCCGAAGGTCATCGAAGGGCGGATCGAGGCGTCCGGCAGCCGCCGTCAGATCCGCTTGCGCCCTCGCCACGCGAACCTGCAGCGTTTCCATGCGCTGAAGATCGGCAAGCTCCGGCTGCAGCGCCACCAGCTGATCCGCCCAGGGTTTGGGATCCAACGCGCGTCGCGCCCCACCCTGTTCCTGGAGGCGCCGCATCGTTTCGTGCTGCTCCTCGATGCGCTCGCGCACCTCGCGCAGGCTCCGGTCGAGGCTTGTCCCCTCCTCCACCAGCGCCCGCAGCCGGGCAAGCTCGGCGTCCGGCGGTTGCCCGGCTTCCAGCTCCGCCCTTTCCGCAAGGCCGAGCCGGCGGGCCGCCTGCGCCAAACGCTGGTCGAAATCCTCCACCTCGGTGCGCACGCGGGCAAGGTCGTTGCGGGCATTGGTGTAGGCGGTGATGCCGGAATGGCCGGCCATGATGGCGGGCGCCGCTTCGAGAAGCGCATCCTGAACGTGGACTGCGGCGATCTCATCCGTCCGCCGCGCTTTTTCCGTTCGTGTCCGTTGCAGGTCCGCCCTATTGTTCCGAAGCCCGTCGAGAAGCGTTGCAAGCTTTGTTTCGAAATCGGTCGGGAGGCCGTCCAGCGCCTCAAACTGAGCCAGTTGCTCCCGCTCCCGATCGATTTCGCGGATGATCGGGTCGAGCCTCAGGAGCTGGCGCAGATGCTCCAACGCGCGCTTGATCTCCTGCCGTTCCGCAAGGACCGCCTGCAGCTCGCTCTCCAGCTCGGCCTGCTCCGCGATCAGCTTCTTCCAGTCGCTGGCCTTCAGCTCGCTGTCACGCTCCGCCCGACGGGCCTCCTCGTGCGCGTCCAGCACCTGGTAGAACAGCCGGTCCTTGGAGCGGCGAGGCGCATAGATTGCGTCCGCTTCCGCTTCCAGCTCCTTGCGCATGTCCGTCAGCCCCGTCATTCCGGAGGCTGCCGAAAACAGCAGGCTGCCGATCTCGCCGCCGCTTTTCAGCATGCTTTCGCCGCCGGCGCGCAGCGAGCCCGAGTTCAGCCCGAAGGCACGCTCGAAGACATCGCGGCTGAGCGTGCCAAGGAAGGGCGCCAAGACATCGTCGGCCAGCGCTTCTTCCGCTTCCGTTGCCGCAAGGAGAGTGCTTTTCCGGCCCCTTCGGCGACGAAAGGCGATCTTGACCCCGTCCCGTGATGAAAGAGCCGCCCCCACGCGCAATGAAGCGGGATCGTGATGAAAGCTGTACTGCGCCGCCGTCGGAAAACCGAACAGCAGGTCCGATATGGCCGAGAGCGCCGACGACTTGCCGGCTTCGTTGGGCCCATAAATGATGTGGAGTTGCGCGTCCGGCCTGAAGGTCAAGCTGCGATCGGTCAGAGCGCCGTAGCGGAGAATGTCGAGCCGTTCGAACCGCATCTAGCGAGCTCCGCCGGCGCGGCCGAGCAGAAGCGCACGTGCCTCGGCAAGCAACGTTGCGCCATCATCGCCGAGCGCCAGGTCGCGCGCACCGATACCGCCGGGTAGGCGCGCGACGATTTCCGCCAACCGCGCCTCCGCTTCCTCGACAAGCGCCGGAGGCAGGTCCCCGACAAGCAGCGATTCGATGCCCAAGCCTCCCTGGGCCGTCGTTCCCGTTTCCGAAGCCCGAGCATCCTCGACGCGGACCTCGAGCTTTTCCAGCCAGATGTCCTCGTGGCAGCGATGGCAGGCGGCCTGTGCCTCGTCGCGAAAATCCTGCGCGCGGGCGAGCAGCTCGTGCCGATAGCGACTTTTGCCCGTAAGCCTGATGCGCAATGCAAGCGGCCGTCCTTCCATCTGCTCCGCAACCGCTTCCAGAGTGCTTTCGATCCGGCGCAGGATTGCCGCCAGGTCATCCTCCGTATCCACAGTCAGCGTTGTCTCGGCAAACCGCGCGCTGTCGGTGATGATGCGCTCATGGCTGATGCGACCATCTTCCACCGTCACGACCACCGCCCCCTTCGCCCCCTGCTCTCGGATGCTGCGCCCCTGGAGATTGCCCGGGAAGATGATCAAAGGGTCCTCTGCTACGACCTCATAGTCGTGCACATGGCCGAGCGCCCAATAATCGTACCCACGCGAGCGCAGGTCTTCCACCGAACAGGGCGCATAAGCCGCATGCGGTTCACGGCCGGTGAGTGAGGTGTGGAGCACGCCGATATTGAACCAGCCGGTTTTCGGCGGCGGATAGGCCAGCGCCAGATTTTCGTTGGCGGAGCGCTCGGCAAACCCTTGGCCATGCAGGGCCACCTTCAGGTGATCGAGCGTAAAGCTGCCCGGCTTGTTGACGGGAAATTCCCGTACGTTCTTCGGCAACGTAATCGTCCGGGTGATGACGCTTTCGGCGTCATGGTTTCCCTTCAGGAGGAAAACAGGAATATCCGCCCGCTCCAGCCGTGCAATTTCGCGGTTGAAGAAGAGACCGATCTTGTTGTCCTTCCAGTCGCCGTCATAGACATCGCCGGCGACCAGAAAAAAATCCACCTTCCGCTCGATCGCCTGGTCCACGAGTGCGCTGAAGGCCTTGCGGCTTGCCTCCAGGAAGATCTCAGCCACGGCGGCATCCTTCATGGCCAGTCCCTGGAAAGGGCTGCCGAGATGCAGGTCGGCGGCATGGATGAAACGGAAGAAGGACATCGAATCGCTTGCTTTTGTTGTCTCTGCTGAGCAGGTGTTTTAGGCAATTGCCGGGCACGGCGAAAGCGCAGGTATCGGGCCTGTGGACGACGGCTTGAAATGGAGGACCCATGAGACAGAACGCGTTCGGACGCACATCCTTTAGCGTCAGCGAGATCGGCTTCGGTGCCTGGCAGATTGGCGGCTCCTGGGGGGACGTAAGCGAGGCGGAAGGACGGGCTGCACTCGAAGCCGCGCTCGATGCCGGTGTAACATTCCTCGACACTGCCGACGTCTATGGTGACGGGCGATCGGAAACGATCATCCGCAGCGTTCTAGGCGGGCGCGCGGGCGACAGGCCGATGGTCGCGACCAAGGCGGGCCGACGGCTCAATCCGCACAATGCCGACGGGTACACCAAAGCCAACCTGGAAGCCTTCATTGACCGCAGCCTCGGCAATCTCGGCGTCGACAGCCTGGACCTCGTCCAACTGCACTGCCCGCCGACAGAGGTTCTTTATCGGCCGGAGGTGTTCGGTGCGCTGGGCGACCTGCGCAAGGCAGGAAAGATCAAGAACTATGGCGTCAGCGTCGAAAAGGTCGAGGAAGCGCTGAAGGCTATCGAGTATCCGGATGTGGTCAGCATCCAGATCATCTACAATATCTTCCGTCAGCGCCCGGCCGACCTGTTCTTCAAGGAGGCGAAGCGCAAGAATGTCGCCGTTATCGTCCGTGTGCCGCTCGCAAGCGGTCTTCTTTCGGGCAAGATCAATCGCGAGACGGCCTTCGCCGCTGACGACCATCGCCAGTTCAACCGCCATGGGGAAGCCTTTGACGTGGGCGAAACCTTTGCCGGTGTGCCGTTGGAAGTCGGACTGCAGGCCGTCGAGGAGGTCCGCAAGCTGGTGCCGCAGGGAGCCCCTATGGCTGCCTTTGCGCTGAAGTGGATCCTGATGAACGAGGCGGTGACCGTCGTCATCCCGGGCGCCCGCAATGCCGAGCAGGCCCGGTCCAATGCCGCGGCAGCCGATTTGGCCCCGCTTTCCAACGACTTGATGACGGCAGCCAGGGAAGTCTACGCGCGGCTGATCGCGCCGCATGTCCACCAGCGCTGGTAAATCGGGCTCGAAACAAAGTGAAGGCCGGGCAGCGATGCCCGGCCTTTTCGATTCTGATCGTGAAAGGTTCAGTTGGTGACGTTGATTTGCACCTGCCAGAATAACGTTTCGCCGGAGGAGTCATCGACGCCATCATTGTCGGTAACGGCATAGGCATTACCAGCGGCGTCGAAGGCAAAGCCTTCCAGCTTATCGACCACGTAGCCCTTGGTGGCAGCCTTCAGGTCCGGAATGAAATCGTAAACTTCTTCCTTGCTGACCATCGGCAAGGTCTCGCCGATCTTGCCGGGCTTCAGGTCGGCGATGGCAACGCGGTAGAGCTTCTTCAGCTTGGCCGCGTCACCAATCTGGTTGTCGCGCTCCACGACATAGACGTGGTCGCCATGAGCGGTGATCTCGGAAAGACCGACCCAACCGGCTTCTGTCTTGTCCAGCGGATAGCTAACCGCGCCCCATTCCTTCGACTTCGGCTTATAGGAGACAAGCTTGACGGTGCCTTGTTCGTCGTCCTTCCACTCGCGCTGGACTGCCATCCAGAGCGTCAGGTCGTCGCCGGCGCCAACGGAGGTAATGCCTTCCAGACCGAACCGGGTCTGCCCGGCCAGCAGCTCAACCGGAAAGCCGATCTCCGTCTTGATCTCGCCTTTGGAGTCGACATTGTAGATGCCGTGGCCGATGAGTGTCGCCGGATCGCCTTCGGAGGCAACCCAGAAGCCGCCCTTGCCGTCGATCGTAATGCCTTCCAGGTCGAGCTTCTGTGCAGCGGCGCCGCCACGGGTAACCGGCAGCGCTGAGGTGATGACAGCCGGCTTCTGCGTTGCATCGATTGTAAAGATCATCGGCTGTGCGCCGAAGAAGCTGTCGTTCACGGCATAGAGCATACCGGCCTTTTCGGCATCGCCCACGAGACCTGAAAGCGCGCTCCAGCCAATCGGCTTGCCATCAACCATGTCGGAACGGAGCATCGGGTAAGCAGCCTCGCCTTCCGCCAGCTCATACAGCATGACGTGCGACCGGGCACCGCCATCTTCCCCGAGATCGGCTTCATTGGCTGTGGCCAACAGGTTCCGGCCAGGGATGGCGACAGCGCCCTCCGGCGAGATGCCCGACGGCAGGAGCTGCATGAGTTCCGGCTCAGCACCGGCGTCCTTGTAGACCGCAACAATCGAAGCGCGTTCGGACAGCACGAAGAAGTACTTGTTGTCACCGAAGGTGGCTGCTTCGAGGCCTTCCGGCTCAATACCCTTGGACCTGGCGCGCTTGTCGGGGAAGTGACCGATCTGGGCGATGGCATGTTCGAGCGACGCACCAGCTTCGTAAACCACTTCGCCGGTCTTGTTGAAGATGGTGAAGCCGCGCGAACCACCCTTCCAGTCGCCTTCGTTCGCAACAACGAGGCGATCATCGTCAAGCCACTTAACCGCGTCCGGCTCGCGCGGGACGCCTTCCCTGTTGCCCGTAAAGGACAAGGCGCCGTCCGAGCTTGTGTCGATCCCTTCCAGATCAACGGTGCCGGCAGAGAAGTGCGACGTCACTCGGCCGGTCTTGCCGTCGATGATGGCGATGTGGTTGTTTTCCTGCAACGTCACGGCGATCTCACCGAGGCTGTTGATCGAAACGAATTCGGGCTCGGGATCCTCCGGGGCGATCTCGGAGAGACCCGACAGGGCGACGCGCTTCAGGGTGCCGCAATCGGCGACGCCATCCTTCAGCGAGATGAGAACGAGGTCGCCCGCGGGCATCTGCGGAATGGCACCGTCGTTGACGTCTTCATCACGCTCATTCTCGATCGCGATGGCAACGAAGCTCTTGTCATCCGATACGGCAAGCGAGTCCGGCTGGCCGCCGATGTCGCAGGTCACGTCGACCGATCTTGAGGCGATGTCTACAACAGAAAGCCGGCCCGACGGACTGGTGAAGCTTTCAGACGTGTTGACGCCGACCAGAACCTTGCTGCCTGCAACAGCAACCGATGTCGGCTCACCGTCCATCATCAATGCACCGGCCGCCTTCGGCGCCCTGGCATCGGTAATATCGACAAATCCGATGCCGCCGAGCGGGCTGTCGGAGTAGATCAGCATGTTGCCGTCTTCCGACGCCGTGATGATCTCGGCAGACGTCGCGGTAACCTTCTCCTTGTCCGTCGGCAGATTGGATGGGACCGAGAATGACGAGATGCGGTTGAACACCGGATCGGCGGAAGCGGGAAGTGCAGCGGAAGCAAGCAAGGCCGCAACCAACGCGGCGCGCACGGAATTTCTCATGGGAAGCCCTCCTGTCCATGAAGCGAACAGAGGCGCTTGTGCGGCAACTGCATGACAGGCAGATGACATGCAACGCACCTTAGAGGATGCTGAAGGACGCTCCAGGAGCAACAAAAAAGGCCCGGTTAAAACCGGGCCTTCGATAGATAGAAGCACAAGTTACTTGTTGTTGACAGCGTCCTTCAGGCCCTTGCCGGCCGAGAACTTCGGCACGTTACGAGCCGGAATGTCAACTTCAGCGCCGGTGGAAGGGTTACGGCCCTTCGAGGCTTCGCGACGGGAAACGGAAAAGCTGCCGAAACCAGCAAGGCGGATATCGCCGCCATTCTTCAATTCGGACTGAACAGTCTCAAATACAGCGTCAACAGCTGAAGCAGCATCGCCCTTGGAGAGGCCAGCCTTTTCCGCAACTGCGGCAACCAGTTCATTCTTGTTCATGTTTCCACCCCTTTCAAACGGTATTGAAACGACTCAAGTTAATTCGGGCTCGACAATAATGTCGCTGTCGGCCTTCACAAGCCACAAGCGCCGAGAAAGCCTGAAAAACAAGGGGCAGAGCCTCATTTTCACAAAAAAAGCCGGCTGTAAGCCGGCTTTTTTACGCATCGTGCCAATTTGGCATAACGGAAGCTGTCGCCTTAGTGAGCGATCGTGCTTCCCGTGTCATCAACGCCTTCGACCGTTGCGACCAGCGGTGTTTCGATCGAGCCGTCCCATTCGATGGGTTCCGGCGCACGCACAAGCGCGTGTGCGATGACCTCTCCCATCCTGGATACCGGGATGATCTCCATGTTGTTCTTCACGTTATCCGGGATGTCCGCCAGATCCTTGGCATTCTCTTCCGGGATCAGAACCTTCTTGATGCCACCGCGAAGGGCTGCGAGCAGCTTCTCCTTCAGTCCACCAATGGGGAGTACCCGACCACGCAGCGTAATCTCACCGGTCATGGCCACGTTCTTGTCGACCGGGATGCCGGTCATGATCGAGACGATTGCCGTTGCCATGGCAACACCGGCCGACGGTCCGTCCTTCGGCGTAGCGCCCTCCGGCACGTGGACGTGGATGTCCGACTTGTCGAAGCGTGGCGGCTCGATGCCGAAATCGACGGCTCTGCTGCGGACATAGGATGCCGCCGCCGAAATCGACTCCTTCATGACATCCTTCAAGTTGCCGGTCACCGTCATGCGGCCCTTGCCCGGCATCATCACGCCTTCGATCGTCAGCAGTTCGCCACCGACTTCCGTCCAGGCGAGACCCGTAACCACGCCGACCTGATCCTCGCGCTCGGCCTCGCCGTGGCGGAACCGGGGCACGCCCAGATAGTCGTGGATGTTGGCAGCCGTGACTTCGACCGACTTCGTCTTGCCCTTGATGATCTCGGTCACCGCCTTGCGGGCGAGCTTCATCAGTTCGCGCTCGAAGTTGCGCACACCCGCTTCACGCGTGTACTGCTGGATCACCGCCATCAGGGCATCGTCCGAAACCGAAAATTCGTTCGGCTGCAGCGCGTGCTCCTTGATTGCCTTCGGCAGAAGGTGACGCTTTGCAATCTCGCGCTTTTCGTCTTCGGTATAGCCAGCGATCCGGATGATCTCCATGCGGTCCATCAGCGGCGCCGGGATATTCAGCGTGTTCGCCGTTGTGATGAACATCACGTCCGACAGATCGTATTCAACTTCAAGGTAATGGTCCATGAAGGTCGAGTTCTGTTCCGGATCGAGCACCTCGAGCAGAGCCGAAGACGGGTCGCCGCGGAAGTCCATGCCCATCTTGTCGATCTCGTCGAGCAGGAAGAGCGGGTTGGACTTCTTGGCCTTCTTCATCGACTGCACGATCTTGCCGGGCATCGAGCCGATGTAGGTGCGGCGGTGACCGCGGATCTCGGCCTCGTCACGAACGCCACCGAGCGCCATACGCACATATTCGCGGCCGGTCGCCTTGGCGATCGACTTGGCAAGCGAGGTCTTGCCGACGCCCGGAGGGCCGACGAGGCAGAGGATCGGGCCTTTCAACTTCGTCGCACGCGCCTGAACGGCAAGGTACTCGACGATGCGCTCCTTGACCTTGTCGAGACCGAAGTGATCCTCGTCGAGAACCTTCTCGGCAGCGTTGAGGTCGATCTTGACCTTGGACTTCTTGCCCCAGGGCAGACCGAGCAGCCAGTCGAGGTAGTTGCGCACGACGGTGGCTTCCGCCGACATCGGGCTCATGTGACGCAGCTTCTTCAGCTCGGCATCGGCCTTTTCCTTGGCTTCCTTGGAAAGCTTGGTCTTGGCGATGCGCTCCTCGATCTCCGCGATCTCGTTGGAGCCTTCTTCGCCGTCGCCCAGTTCCTTCTGGATCGCCTTCATCTGCTCGTTGAGGTAGTAC
>JAEWOP010000094.1 GCA_023399635.1 Pseudomonadota bacterium | reverse complement strand
GCCGTCATCGGTTCCTGGAAGATCATCGCGATGCGATTGCCCCGCAAGCGGCGCATCTCGCGCTTTGACAGGTCGAGCAGGTTCTGGCCCTTGAACACAAGGGCGCCGCCGGTGACGGAAAGGGGTTTGCCTAGCAGTCCCATGATGGCAAGGGAGGTAACGGATTTTCCCGATCCCGATTCCCCGACCAGTCCGTAAGCCTCTCCCGGCAAGATCTGAAACGACACGCCTTTGAGAATTGCATGGAGAGTAGCGCGTTTTTGCACCACGCCCAGACGAAGATCTCTGACGTCAAGAAGGGCTTCTGTCATATGTTGCGCGTCCTCATATGGGGGTCGAGACTATCGCGCAGACCGTCTCCCAGAAGATTGAACCCAAGGACCGACAGGAAGATGGCTAAGCCGGGGAAGATCGCCACCCACGGAGCGAGCTGGATCAATTGACGTGCATCCGTCAGCATTGAGCCCCAGCTCGGGAACGGAGGCTGGATCCCAAGGCCCAGGAAGGAAAGGGCAGCCTCCGAGAGGACTGCTGACCCCATTCCGAGTGTCGCCATAACGAGGATTGGGCCCATCATGTTCGGCAGGATCTGCGTAAACATGATGCGTAGATCGCCGTAGCCGAGTGTCTGGGCAGCCTGCACATAACCCTGGGATTTCAGCGAAAGCGTCGATGAGCGGGCGATGCGGCAGGTCCAGCTCCAGTTGGTCAGGCCCAGCGCAATCAACAATGAAGGAAGACCAGGACCGAGTACGGCCATAACCGCCAGTGCGAAGATTAGCGAAGGGATAGCAAGCATGACGTTCGTCAAGCCGTTCACCAGATCGTCCCACCAGCCGCCCCAGTATGCGGCCGTCATGCCAAGGGTCACTCCGATCACTGAATTGATCACTTGTGAGACGATGCCCACGGTGAGCGATATCTGCGCACCATAGAGAATACGGGTGAAAACATCGCGTCCCTGCCCGTCGGTCCCGAACCAGAACGTGGAATCTGGCGGTAGCTCGGAGTTCATCAGATCCGCGTCGAAAACCGGATCGAACGGAGCAATCCATGGAGCGAGCACCCCGGTGAGGACCACCAAGAGAGTCAGCAAGGCACCAAGCCAGAAATTGAAACCAAGGCGCAATCCCGTCACTCCTGCTTAATTCGCGGATCGATGGCGGCATAAATCAGATCCACCGCAGTGTTGATGAGGAGGAACCAAAGCACGATCACAAGGATCGTGCCCTGCACCACAGGGATGTCGCGGATAGCAACACTGTCAACCAGCAGGGAGCCGATCCCCGGCCAGGCAAACAGCTTCTCGATAACGACCGCCTGGCCGATCAGCGATCCGAACTGCAATCCCACGGTCGTGACAATCAGCACCAAAGCGTTGCGGGCAACATGCCACCGCACGACCTTCGCTTCGCTCATCCCTTTGGAGTGAGCCGTGCGGATGAAATCGGCACTCAACACATCAAGCACGCCGGCTCGGGTGGTTCGAGCCAGAAGCGCAAGTGGCGTCACCCCGAGCGTCACGGCGGGCAGGATCAGGTTGCGAAAGGAGCCGTCGCCGTAACCAAAACTGGGTAGCCAGTTGAGTTGCAGTGCAAACAGATACATGAGCAAGAGACCGAGCCAGAACTGCGGCATGGAAAGACCGGAGACGGCTCCGATCATCGTTACGGTATCGAGCACCGATCCAGGCCTCAGCGCGGCAAGAAACCCAAGCGGCACACCCAAAGCAAGGGCGAAGACCATCGCGGCGATGGCGAGTTGCAGCGATGCCCACATCCGGTCGGCGATGAGATCAATGACCGGCTGGCGCGTCCGGAAACTGGTCCCGAGATCAAACTGCGCCAGATCAGTGATGTAGGTGAAGAAGCGCTCCATAAGAGGCTTGTTCAGTCCGAACTCCTCATTGAGGCGCGCTATCATCTGAGGATCAGCCGCGCGCCTGCCGTCGGAGAACAGACTTGCGGCGAAGCTGCCTGGCACAACGCTAAAGATCACGAAGATAAGCAGCGCCACAACGATCAGCGTGGGTATGATCTGCCAGATCCGACGCAGGGTAAAACGAAGCATACGGGTATCCGCCTTGGCGCGTGATGGCGCGACATTTCAATGTGGGTTGGCGTTGACCAACCCACATGTCTCCTCACGCGTTACCGACGCGAAGCAGGCGCTGTTTCGTCTATCCAGATCTCATCATAGGGCTGGACGGCGAGTTCTGTCGCATTGGGTACCAGACCATGAACCCATGGCTGATACGCCATTACGGCCTTGTTGTAGTTGAAGAACCAAACTGGCGCCTCATCCTGGACCAGATTGTTTGCCTGACGCAGAAGCTCGTTTTGCTTGGCTGTGTCGCGCTCCTCCTGGGCCTGCTCATACAGCTTGTCGAATTCCGCATTCGCAAAGCTCGTATAGTTGCAGGCAGACTGCGCGGTCTGAGAATAGAAGCAGCGCATAGCATTCAGCGGATCGGGACCTGACAGGTTGGACCAGATGAAGGCTTGGAAGTTGTTTGAGGTCACCGCGTCGCCTAGCGCTGCGCTTTCGACTGGTTTCGGTCTTACCGTGATCCCAACCTTTTGCAGCATCGGAAGGATGGCTTCCACGATCGGCACACCCCAGCTTTCGTTCGGGCTCGCTGTCACCTCAAACTCGAAACCGTCCTCATAGCCGGCCTCGGCAAGCAATTCCTTTGCCTTTTCTGGATTGTAGTCATAGGCGGCCTTGTCCTTGTCGAAGGCAGGCGACGAGAGCGGCAGCCAGCCGGAAGCGGGATAGGCCTTGTTCTTGACAAGTCGTTCAATGATCAAGGGCGTGTTGATCGCGTGATTGATGGCCTGACGGACGCGCTTGTCCTTGAAGGGTTCGAACTTTGGGTTGAAGCCGATATTGCGCGTGAAGACCTCAGCCACCTCGAGGAGATTATCCTTTAGTGCTTCCTCGCCCTGATAAGCTTGATACTGCGTCGGGCCTAAGATCGAGACGTCAATTTCCTTGTTGCGGAAGGCAACGTCGCGGGCGGCGTCCTCCGCCATCAGGACGATGTTGATCCGGTCCAGATAAGGCTTTCCTTCCTCGTAGTACTTGTCGAACTTCTCCACCACGACCTGCGAGCCCGGAACGTGTTCCTTGAACACGAAGGCACCCAAGCCGACGGGCGTTTTGGCAAAGCTCGCTTCATCTTCGATGTTCGACGGATAGATAGCGGTGGTGTTCTGCATCAACGCGAAGCCTGGGTTGATCGGCGCGTTGAAGGTGATTTCCAGCGTGTGATCGTCGACCTTGCGAAGTCCGGAGATCTCATCCGCCTTGCCGGCAGCAAACTCGTCCGCACCCTTGATGTTGGCGATAAAGCTCGCACCGGGGAATGCATTCTTCGCATCCGCAATCCGCTTGTAGCTGTAGATGATGTCATCAGCAGTCAGAGGCTTGTCGTTGTGAAAGACAGCGTTTTGGCGCAGATGATACGTATAAACTCGGCCGTCATCAGAGACGTCGGCGGATGTGGCCAATTCCAGGACCGGCTTGTTGTTGTTGGAGTCCCAACTGTAAAGTGCCCGGTGAATGGCCTGCGTGATGAATTCTTCCTGAGTGTTAGGGCTGGATTGCACGTCAAGCGTGGCAAAGCTGGAGCCGTAAGGAGCGGTGAAGACGAGCGTCCCACCCTGCCGCTCGTTTGCGGCAATGGCTCCCGTCGCCACACCGAGGCCGAGCACCGCGGCCAATGTCAGTTTCTTCAGCATTCTGTTCTCCCTCTTCGTGCCTTTTCGGCATCGTCTGAATTGGATGTTCAAGCTAACGAACGTCATGAACGACACGGCCTGCCAGGACGGTCAGCAGGCAACGCGTGTCTGAAAGGATCGTCTCGGCCGGCGCACTAAGCAGATCCTGGTCGAAAACCGCTATATCTGCCCACTGTCCCGGGACAAGCCGGCCCTTCACAGCTTCGGCCTTTTGCGAATAAGCACCGAACTCCGTGTACGCCTGGAGCGCCTCTTCGCTGCTCAATCGCTGGCCTTCGTCCAACACGGTCCCCTTGCTCGTCTGGCGGGTAATCATCGCGTGCAGATTGGGGAATGGATTGGGCGCACTTACCGGGGAGTCAGAGCCGGTCGACGGCTTAAGACCCATTTGCATCCAGGACTTCATCGGATAACAGCCCAAGCCCCGTTCCTTCCCAAGAACAGACACATAGCTGTCGCCGAAATCATGAATGAAAACCAACTGCGGTGCTGGCACGATGCCGGCTTCCTTCATACGCGCGTGCTGTTTCGCCGTTGAGAAACCACAATGCTCGATGCGATGACGGCGATCGGGATCGGGATTGGCTGCAAGCGCCTTTTCGTAAGCTGTGATGAGTTGTTCGATCGCCCCATCGCCAATTGCATGGCAGACCATCTGGTAGCCGCGGTCGTGGCAGGATTTGACCAAGACGTCTACCTCGTTATCAGGTAGCATCTGAACACCGCGATTATCGGGCTCACCCTGATATGGCTGCGTCATCCATGCGGTGCGCCCGCCTGCGGAACCATCCAGAAAGATCTTAACACCGCCGACGCGCAACATGTCGTCACCCACGCCAGAGATCAAACCGGCACGCCAGCAATGCTCGACAATGGAGACACCAGGATCACCCAGGAGGGTCAGCCAGACCCGAACCGGCAGCCGATCCTGAAGCTTGGCCAGTTGGTAGGCCTGAATTTCCGCGAAGCCTGCCAACTGTCCCACTGCTGCATCCATACAGCTCGTGATCCCCAATGAAAGCAGATGATGGCCTGCCCGCTCGATGCCATCCAGCAGTTCATCGGTTGTGAAGGCGGGGATGGCTGCCGTCGCAAGATTTTGCGCGTTCTCGGCCAAAAGCCCGTTCAGACGGCCATCGGTGATGCCAATGACAGCGCCTTCTGGCACCGGCGTCGATTCATCTATTCCGGCGAGCTCCAATGCGCGAGAATTTGCGATCGAGACATGGCCGCAGGCGCGCACGAGCAGCACAGGATGATCGGGCACAGCGCGATCGAGGTCCTCGCGCGTCGGGTGCCTGCCCACATCGAGCTTAACCTGATCATAGCCGCGAGCCCTAATCCAGCCGCCCTCGGGCGTTGTCATGGCGCGCTCTGATAGCTTGCCCATCAGCGCGGCAAGGGTTGGAGCGGCAGCCGGCGTGGCATCGACCCAGCCCATGGTGATACCGGTAGAGATAAGGTGCAGGTGATTGTCAATGAGACCGGGGCAGGCAAATCGGCCGTCGAGGTCGATGACCTCCGTCGCAGGACCCTGTAGGGTGAGGATTTCGGTGCCAGTACCAGTGGCCAACACCCTTCCCTGCCAAACGGCCAGCGCCTCGCAGACACCCTCATCGCGGCCACGCCAGATCCTGCCGTTAGTCAGAATCAGATCGGCTTCCATTGCAAATGCCATTCAACGCTCCCTAGCCGGTACCTAGATCCGGGCACCGCTCCCCCGTGCAAGGTGAAAGCTCGAGCCTGCCTTGGCCAATTCGCTTTTCGCACAATGCCATGCACAAATCGCATAGGCCTGCATCTTGAATGACTTACTATGAGCCGCTTTTGTAAATCAGGACAATGGGAGCGAGCCTGTGGAAATCAAATGGCTGGAAGATTTCGTCGCGCTTGCCGACACATCCAGCTTCTCGCGCGCCGCCGAGGCACGCAATGTGACGCAGCCGGCCTTTAGCCGACGCATCAAGCAGTTGGAAAGCTGGTTGGGCGCAACACTTATCAGCCGCGCAACCATGCCCGCGGAGCTCACGCCAGCCGGACGCAGCTTTCTGCCGGTCGCGCAGGAGGCAATCCGCACGTTTTACGCGGCCCGGGAAACACTTCGGCCGTCGCACGAGCCGGGGCTGATACGTTTTGCAGCGCTGCACACGTTGACTGTGACGTTCTTTCCCCGCTGGCTGCAGGCGCTGGACGACTCCAGCCACGGCGCGTTCAATACCTCACTCATCGCCGATCGTGGCGGTATCGAAGCCAATCTTGACGCTCTCGTCAACGACGAGGCCGATTTCTTCTTGGCGTATGCCCATCCCGAGGTGCCTTTTCATCTTGCCAGGGGGCAATTTGCCTCGCTGACCGTCGGTCGGGACCGGCTGATCCCGCTAGTTGCGGACAAGATTGAGCTATCCGGCGTCATGCGAGAGGGTCGCAACATCCTCGACAGTGCCGTTGCGCAGCCGCGGCTTGCCATTCCCTACCTCGGTTACGGGTTCAATTCCTTCTTTGGCGTCGCCTTGTCGCGCCTCCTTCTCCGCCGTCCGCCCTTTCGCCGCCGTACCACCCACGAAAACACGATAAGCGCAGGCCTGATGAACATGGCTGTCACCGGCGCCGGATTGTGCTGGCTTCCTGAAAGTCTTGCGCGCGAGGACATAGAGGCAGGACGTCTCGTGCCCGCTTCCGCAGACGAAAACTGGAACCTCGACCTCGAAATCCGTCTCTACCGACATGCCTCACCTCGTAACATCAGGGTCGAGGACCTCTGGCGGAGCGCGCAGCAGATGCTGGAACGGCCGGACCAGTCAGAGCTTCATGAATAACAACGCCCGCAGGATCTCCCGGAAGTCACGATGGTCGAAGGCCACCGAGCGAGGACCGTTGGCTTTCGCACCCGGATACCATCCGGCACGGTAGGCCTCTGTCGGCGTGTTGAACTCGATGACGACCTCGTGGTAATCCGGCGACACGGGAAGCGCCTGTGCAAAATCTCCCGAAAGCACCGCTGCTACGCCTTCGCGAATGGAACGGCGAGACCAGGCGGGGGAAATCGACGTGGTTGCTTTGCCCGTGCCCTCCAGGGTCTTGAGGACGGCAAGGCCCGGCACCATTGCTTGCGCTTCTGCGCAGATACCAGCGTCGCCAGAAAGAAAGACGGATGGCACGCCATAGCTCGCGGCACACAACGCATTGAACGTGAATTCCGAAGCAACCTCACCATTGAGCAACAGTCGGGAGATGCGCATGTTCGACGTATGAGCGAGCGGGTTTGCTTCTGTACCGGCCTTTGAATGGTAGCCGGTATAGATTGCAGCAGCAAAGCTTTCGTCGATCCCGAACATCATCTCATCAGGATGGCCGGACCATCCGCGTATAATGCGGGCATAGTCTGGCAGCCGGTCGAGGATCAGATTGCGACCGGTGTCATGGGCGTCCTTGATCACCACTTCCGTTGCGCCAGCGGCTCGCGCACCCTCGCAGGCGGCCAGTACTTCGGCGGTCATCAGACTACGGACCTCAAGCCAGTCGGGATGGGTTCGCTCGGCCTCGTTCCAGTGGCTGATTCCGGCCGTACCTTCGATGTCTGCGGAAATGAAGACTTTCATGGAACAGGGTTCTCCTTCAGCCAGTCTGCCAGTGACGGATAAAGTCGGCCGTTGCGCCCGCGCGTTGCCGGCGCCGTGCAAAGTGCGTTCAGAACCGCTTCCTGCGTCGCTTCGGCGGCAGCGCGGAAGACGATATCGATGTGATCGTCGGCAAGCCGCTCCTGGGTCCCAAAGGCCTCTGCCGGATCGTGCTCCACGGGGTTGGCGGTCGTGAAGCAAAGGACGACGTCGCCGCTGCCATGGCCCCAGAACGCGCCCAGGCGGGCGAGCCCCGCTCCGCCACGCCGCGCGACACGCTGCAACTGACGGTCGCCTAGTGGAAGGTCCGTTGCCATGACGACGATGATGGAGCCGCGCTCGGGATGCGCTGGTGCACGCGGATCAGGCCTGCGGCCATCCGGCAGGATGAGGTCGCCGGCCCCGCCAAAATTTGCCAGCACCAGGACGCCAAGCATGAAGTCGCGCCTTCCTATCGGCATCCGTCGTGAGGCCGTGCCGATGCCGGCCTTAAAGCCGAAGGCCGTCATGCCGGAGCCAGCTCCGACCGCTCCCTGCTCCACCGAACCGTTCCTGGCGGCATCCAGCGCCGTTTCAGCGTCGGCTGGCGTCACCGCAAGAGCCTGAATATCACTGATACTGCCGTCATTGCACTCGCAGACAAGCGCGTTGACTGTGGAGGTCTTGCGTCCGATGGCCGGGTTGGCGGCAATTGCGCGGCGGATCAGCGCCTCCGTGCAGGCGGCAACTCCGAATGTGTTGGTGAGCAGAATCGGCGTCTCGATGGTGCCGAGTTCGGCCACCTGCATCAACCCGACCGACTTCCCGAAGCCGTTGATGACTTCGACGGCTGCCCGCGGCTTCAGACGGAAGACGTCGCCGGGATGTGGGACGATGGCTGTGACTCCCGTGAACAATCCGTTACCCCGTAGAGAGTGATGGCCAACCGCAACGCCGGCAACGTCGGTGATAGCGTTGCCCGGGCCTGGTCGCAGCCTCCCCTCAGGCATCAGTCCCCATTCTCGCGCTGTCTTCATTCCCTCCCCCACTCTATAAGTTCTCCCGGCATGGAACCCCGACGGCCTCCAGGTAGAGAGCCTGCAGCTTCCGCGTCATCGGGCCGACGTGACCATTGCCAATCGTCCGGGTGCCGATCCGCACAACAGGCGTCACGAGACTGGAAGCGGATGTTTGGAAAGCTTCGACCGCGCTCTGCGCCTCTTCCGGTGAGAAAGCACGTTCTTCCACTACCATGTCCTGGGCGACGCACAGGCGGGTGATAGCACTCCGGGCACAGCCCGGAAGTGTCGCCTGTGACGGCGCACGTGTAACGATCCGCCTGTCAGCGGTAATGATATAAGCCGTCGAGGAGGCACCTTCCGTCACAAGCCCGTCTTCTACCAGCCAGACATCGTTGAAGCCGCGGGCGCGCGAAGTCTGTTTGGCCATGACCTGGCCAAGCAACATGGCAGTCTTGATATCGCGCCGCTGCCAACGTGGATCCTCCGCGAGGTCTACCGAAATGCCGTCCTGCTGGGCTTTGGTGCCAACCAGCCTTTTAGTTTGCGTGAAGCCGACAAGCCGCGGAGTGAGCCTGTCCGAATAGTAGAAATCACGCTCTGCCTCCCCACGGGACACCTGCAGATAAACAGTTCCCTCTTGCAAGCTATTGCGAGTGATCAACTGCTGCTGAATTCCCTCGATGGTGTCCATGGAATAAGGAAGGGAAATGGCAAGTTCCCTTAGCGAACGCTCAAGGCGGGCAAGGTGCAGATCATTGTCGATCATTCGCCCGTTGATTACCGCCGTTACCTCGTAAACGGCGTCGCCAAACAGGAAGCCCCGATCAAAGAGACTAATGCTGGCCTCCTCGTCGGGCACAAAGCCATCATGGACATAGACGATCCTTCCCATTCTGCTCCCTCTCCGCTGCGCCTAACATCGTACGCGCCGATGATAGGAAAGGAGGAGCGCTGCTGGCCAATTCATTTTTTCCCGCAGGCTTATGCAAGAAATGCCTAGATCCGGGCGCACCGATCGAGTCGTAACGCATCAGGCTGGAAACTTCGTGATCTCCTAAGGCGCCCTGACAGCGCGCCACCTTTCGACTCTAACGATGTCCGCTTTTCGGTCGGATAAGACTTCGCTTCTACGGCAGACATGAAGGCGCAAAGCGGAAATCATTTCCGCTGGCGGCCCAAAGCGGACTTGAGCACCGCCCAAAATGATCCTTCAGGTTGATTTCCTAGGCTCCAAAAGTGGTTCTCTCCTCCTCACGCTGAACGCCGCTAATAGCGCCTTACCTGGCGCACTTCGTGATGTGTGGACCGCTCGTCCCAATGTTTGAGCAGCTTGCGTGCTTCTTCGGGCACATAGGCAGCCTCGTAGTCCTCACCCTGAAACGCGATGACGTTGTCAAGTGAATCGAATTCCATCACAGTCGTGAACTGCACCTCGTCGCCTACGGTCCGCCTCAACAGTTCGATCGAACGATATCCCGGTATCCGTTTTGCCTCGATCCCGGCGAAGACCACTGTGTGAAGCAGGTGCTCATAGGCCTCTGCATTGTCGAGTGTTGTATACCCGTTCCAAATCCGCTTGATCATGGTGCTTCCTTCTATCTCGTAGCTAAGAGCTCAACTATCTCATCTATAATACCTGCCTCATCATGGATCTCCTGTATTGTGGTCGCGGTCGCGCAGAGCCTAGTTGATGACCGGTTCGCCAAAGGATTGGCAAGCGGATCGCGAAACGCTGACATCGCCGGGGTCGATGTCTGACTTCCAGTCGTTGGGGCTCGTCTCGGGCTGGCAATGATCCTGGTGCGTTCATGCGCCAGCTTTCGGATTTCGTTTCGAGCTATACCTATGTCGGTCAGATCGCGATCGGAAAGACACTGTAGTTCGTGTTCGGTCATTTCTTGTTGCCACCATCGAGCAAGCAATCCCGCAAGGCTGCGAAACGCCCGCTCAAACAGGTCGAGTTGTTCTATCAACATGACTAAGTCTCCAGCTTCGGTTGCTGTGACCATTAGTCTACGCATTTGCTCCTGGACCTGTTATTGACATCCTGTCAAAAAGTGTCTGGGAGCCGCCATGATTGCGCGTGACAACCTGATCAACGTGAACCTGCCGGAAGATGCGGTTGGAGATTACCCGTTTACCGCTGTCGGTCAGGGTGGATCAGAGCCCGCGGGCCAGACTTTTACTTTTCACACGCACCACCGCGCCCAGCTCTTTCAGATCGTACGCGGGTCGCTGAGGCTTGAGACCGAGGGCGGTTATTTTATTGTGCCACCCGAGCGGGCGGTCTTCGTTCCGTCCGGTGTCCTTCATGAAGTCACCTACCTGCAGGAAACCGAGCGCAGTTACCTCTTCTTCCGCCCCGAGGCGGTCCTCGACCTCCCGTCAGAGGTCTCGGTTGTCGGCACTACACTGCTCCTGCGCGAACTCATCCTCGCATTTCTGGAAATACCTCGTGTCGACGCCGGCACTCCTCGCGCTGAACGACTTGCGGCCGTCATCATCGATCAGCTCAAGATAAGCAAGGTCGCACCACTCTCCCTTCCTTCACCGACCTCAGGTCGACTCCGGGCGATCGCGACTGATATCCGCAACCAGCCGGGCGAGGAATGGCCCCTCCAGGAACTTGCGTCTCGTGCGGCCATGTCGCCACGAAGCTTCCAGAGGCACTTTCAATCGGAGACGGGCATGAGTTTTCGCGCGTGGCGTCAGCAGGCAAAGCTCTTGAAGGCGGTGGAATGGCTTGCCGCTGGCAAAAGCGTTGGCGACATCTCCTTCTCCCTCGGTTATTCTGGTCCCAGCGCCTTTATTGCCGTCTTCAGAGCCGCCTTTGGGACCTCGCCTGGACAGTATTTCCAAGCCACACCTCCGGGCTAGCGGAGTGGAGTCGTTACGAGTTCAGCGCAATAACACCCGAGGCCGTGTCCATAGATAGCCGGACGTAGATCACACATCATGGCCTAAATCCCACGATCTAAGGCCGCCCCGATGCCTGTGCCGCTCTCTCGCCTCATCCCGACATCAGCGAGAATGTGGAGGAGCCAATGTTTTTCATCGTACTCGTGCTAATCATCGTCTGCATTGGGATGCCGCTGGCATATTCGTGGCGGGTTGCACGGCTCGATGTACCGACGAAGGGCGCTTGGTTGATACATGTCGCCGAGTCTTCTGTTCTCGTTGCTCTCGTGTTCCTCGTCGGCCGCTGGGATATGGCGGGGCATTATATGCGCTTCATACTCATGGCCGTATTTCTGGGCGCTGTGCTGTGGTCGCTGAGAACGCACATGTCGCGACCTTGGATAGTGCAGGAGTTACCAGCATTTCGGCAGCACTGGACGACCATGGTTTCGCTTGCGTTGTTCGGAGGCGCGCTCTGCTATGTGCTATACGGTCTCGTCCCGCCGCAAGAAGCCGCGAGTTTACATTCCCGCTCGAGGGCGGCAGATACATGGTTGGCCAAGGCGGTGGGATCAGCCTCCTCAATCATCATTCATCGCACCGCGAGCAACGCTACGCGGTGGACATCAGCCGGATTAACAGCTTCGGCTATCGCGCGACTGGATTAGCTCCGGAGGAGCTTGACCAATACCTGATCTTTGGGACAACCGTCGTCAGTCCTTGTACCGGCGACGTCATTGGCACACAGAACGACCTGCCGGACCTGATCCCGCCACGATCCGACCCTGAGAACCCACGCGGCAACCATGTCATCATCGATTGCGGCGAGGTTCATGTCGAGCTTGCTCATCTCCAGCATGGCAGCGTGCAGGTTACTGTCGGGGCGCCGGTTTCAGCCGGAGACCCGTTAGGCAAGGTAGGCAATTCCGGGAACACGACGGAGCCGCACCTCCACGTTCACGCGGTTGATCCAGAGACGAATGAGGGGGTGCCGATGTCTTTCAACGGCCAAATTCCAGCGCGGAACACCCTCTACGTAAACTGAAGCTTCCGATGACTGGCGGAATGGCATGAGCACGCCAAGTGGATTTGTCTTATCAACTGTACCTCGACGTTGCAGGAGACAGGACGCGCAGGCTCGCTACGGCCTGATTGGCTTTGGCAAGCATACTCTGCGGATGGCTTGGATTGGAATTGAGACAGACGGAGGGCGTCAAGGTGTCCGACATCTCGCTGTCCCTTTTGCCCCCGCGCACCGACTGGACGCCGGAGAAGATCCAGCGCGAGCTCGACAACAATGCGCAAGGTGGCCTCGGCTAGGTTGTGCGCTAGATTGATTAGGGCGTTGGATGCTCGAAGGTACCGGACATCAACGGTCTCGGGCTCTTAGAAGACTGCGCAGCGTTGCGCATCTCGCACAGCACATGCCAACTAGCACCATCACACGAACAGATCATCGAGACGATGAGATGGCTGACCGAAGTCGTGGGCGCGCAGAACGCCAACGACGCGCTCTATTAAACCTTCGCACCTGATCGTGAGAACGAAATCAAAACGTCCGAAGCGTCCGTCGCCCGTCTCGATCATCGCAATGAGCAGCGTGTCGTCGAACAGCCAGTCATGAGCATTGTCCGGCTCACCAAGGAAGAACAGTTGCGTTGTCAGGATAGCTCCGCCGGGACGCTGAACTCTGAAATGAAAGTGGCGTGTGCGTCCCGGATAGAGCGCTGGCATCACGGTATTGAACCACCAGCAGCCTGGCTCATCGGTGAACTGGTGTCCCCTGAGCCGATAGCCTTGACAGTCGTAGTCGCCATTTTCGTCCGCATGCCAGATTTCGATCAGGCTCCCGTGGGGAGGACGACAGCGACTGTCAGTGACAAGCCGACAATGGTGATAGGCTCGCCGCTGGGAGAATCCAATTGTCCCCATCTTCGCAAGCGCGTGTCAGCGTCAGCAGCGGCGCTTGCTGGCCGTGAGCCAGCGCGTTCGTCAACGGGACGAGCGGCATGGCGAAAAAACCGGATAGCAGAGCGCGCCTGGATGTCGTCCTCTCGGGTCCTCCTAGAGCGACGGCTTAGAACTGCCAGTAGGCCGGAACCCAGGCGTAGGCCGTATCCGTCTTGAGCATGCGACCGAGACCCGGGAACGGAAAATGGAACCCGAGAACCGGAATCTGGCCCGCGGCCGCCCTGTCGAAGATGCGGCGACGGGAAGCCAGCGCGGTGTCCTTGTCACGATCCGGCCCAGGCAGCCACGACCGGTCAACATTGATGATCGGATGATAGGCCAGATCAGCCGTCAATGGAGTGCCCCGTTTCACCGGACAGGTCGGCTAGGTTGATTTAGCCCTGATGAACTGCCGTGGGGAAGCCATCTTGAGCGCGGAATGCGGATGGATTTCGTTGTAGTCTTCGATCCATCCGTCGATGAGCCGGAGCGCTGAATCGGCGTCCGGAACCTGGGATATGCGGACATAGTCCCGCTTTAGGGTTTTGACGAAAGCCTCGGACATTCCATTCGACTGGGGGCTCGCGACCGGGGTGAAGCAGGGTGTCAGGTTCAGCGCCTGCGCAAACAGCCTGGTGTCCCGCGCCGTATAAGCTGAGCCATTGTCCGAGAGATGCTCGATAGCGTGTGGGGCTCTCGTTGCACCAAATCGCTTCTCGACCGCCTCCAGCATCATGTCGCGCACGTCCGAGCCGGAGATGCCCGCATTTGCGACCGCTGTCCAGGCGATGATCTCGCGGTCAAAGGCGTCAATGATGAATGCAAGCCGGATGATCTCCCCATTCCAACAGGTGAACTCCAGACCATCCGAGCACCAGCGCAGGTTCGAGCGCATGACCATGACCTTTCCATCATGGACGCGGCCCTTGCGAACAGCGGTATGCTTCTCCAGCAACATCGCGTGGTTGCCCATGATGCGGTGAACCCGTTTAGCGTTGACGACAGGCTTATCGGCGGCTCGCCTTTCGCGATTGAGGAGCGCGGCGATCCGCCGATAGCCATAGGTTGGCCTTTGATCCACCAGCTTTCGAATGGCGGGCAGAAGTTCAGCATCCTCGGCCTTGTAATAGGGCCCGCGCGGCTTCGATCTGCCTTTCAATCGCTCGACGAGGTTTGAACGGGAGACACCGAGCGTGTCTGCGACGGTCTTCATCGGGAACCGTCCTTCGGCAACAAGATCGGCCGCGATATCCGTTTTTTTGAGTCAGCTTTGGAAAGGGCCTCGCGGAGGATTTCCACCTCCATCGTCTTGCGGCCGAGTATGCGCTCCAGCTCGCGGACGCGGTCTTCCAGCTTCTTCACTTCCGAATTGCCGACAACCGGCTCGTCAGATTCCACGGCCGCAGCACCTCCCTCGCTCAAGAGCCTGCGCCACCGATAGAGCAGGTTGGGCGCAACCCCATGGCGGCGAGCGGTGGATGATACCGTCTCGCCTGGCTCGAAACTCTGCTCGATGATCGTCAGCTTTTGCTCAGTTGTCCACCGCCTGCGGCGGACGTCACCCGTCAGTAATTCAACGTGTCGATATTCGTTAGACATAAGCCTGTCCCCAAGCCTGTGCTTGAGCCTTTTTGCTTATGCCGACTGTCCGGTCGAAATGGGGGGCAGTTCAGTCAACAAGAGCTGATCGTTCCCCGACTGGACGAGAAAGGTTGCCATGCCAGGCGTGTGCCCGGATGCGGCGAGCGTATGAAGGCCCGGGACGATCTCCGTGCCGGCTTCGTAGAGTTCAATTCCATCCGCTACGGGCTCAACGCTGCGCTTGATGGCAGCCGCGAAATTGCGGCGGAAGTCCTCGGACACCGGCATATAAGAAAGATCGGGATCGTTGCGCACGAAGAAGTCCCAATCTGCCCGTGGCGCAAAGACCGTGGCGCGCGGGAAAGCCCTGCCGCCGTCGGCCGTGCGAAGATTGCCCACATGATCCGGATGGGTATGAGAGACCACGATGATGTCGATGTCCTCTGGCTGCAAGCCGATCCCCGCCAGGTTCTCAAATATGCGGCCTCCTTGCGGCCCCATCGTCTGCCCGGCGCCGGCTTCGAGCAGGATTCTGCGGCCGTTCGTCTCGATGAGCAGGGTGTTGAGGTTCAGCGTCAGGCGAGCAGCCGGCAGGAACGCGCGCCTCAGGACCTCCTGCAGTTCCTGCTCCGGCGCATCACTGGCATAGATCTGCGGTGGGCCGCCGATGAGACCGTCACTTAGCACGGTCGCGTCGATATCACCGCCGTCTTAGCCGCTAAACCCGCCTTACTGCTAACTTGCGGGTTGAGAGGCCGGAGATTATTGCCGCTTTTAAGCCACCGAGTGGATAGGAAGCGGATTGACCTTGCCCACGCCGGATCCATTTTTGAGTTCACTCCAGGCATTTACTCCACGCCTTGAAGACTGGATCGACCGGATCGCTGTAAAGCGGTGTCTGAAACTTGGCGAAAAGTTCACCAGAAATCGTCGGAATATCGCGCAGACTCGCCAATGGGAGGAGGATGCGTATGGCGCCACTATCGAACGCAACTCGAAGTTGGCACACTCAGCCTGCCTCTGCTGCACGAATTGCGCTCGGCAAATAATGCGGTCCACCTCCGATATCTCAGGATGGTCATGTTATTTGAACTTTGTTCAATACTGAGCGTGCATCATCGCACGCATCCGTCTAGCAGCTACCTTTCCGTAAAGGCTCGAGCAAATTGGTCCGCGATGGGTTTGGCTAAATACGATAGCGGGGTCCTCTCATCGGTAGAAATGTAGACCTCAACAGGCATCCCTGGCAGCAGGCGTGCCTCCGGCAACTTTGCCAGCTCGCCTTCATCAAGGGAGACTTCACCCAGATAGTACGGCTGCTCGGCCGCACTGTCTCGCGTAGTGGCGGGTGAGATGTGGACAACGCGCCCTGCAAGCTCTGGCGTTACACGTTGGTTGAAGGCCGTGAAGCGGAGCCTTGCAGGTCGATCGACCGAGACCTGATCGATTGACTGTGGTGCCACTTTCACGGCGATGCGCAGGCGCGCGTCCTGAGGCACAATGGTGGCCAGGATTTCGGCGGGAGAGATGACGCCACCCAGCGTATGGACGTTTAGTTCATTGATGATCCCGGCGATCGGAGCGCGGATCTCGGTCCGCATCAGCCTGTCTTGGGTCGCCGTGTACCGTTCCTGCAACTCTGACAATCGCGTGTCAATCGGCACCAACTCGCGTTGAGCATCAGTCCGAGAAGCCTCATCTATGCCGATGATTTGCAGCCTTATTTCGTTCTCTCTCGTATTCGCACGTGCGATTGCCGCTGAGATTTCACCCTCTTCTCCCATCAGTCTCGTCAGATCGCGTTCTAGGGAACTCGCCCGCGAGGTCTCTATCAGTTTCTTCTCCGCCAGACCCTTTACGCGAGCAAACTCTGTCTTGAGGAGAGCGATCTCAGCAACCTTTGCGTCTAACTGCGCTTCCAGACCCCGGACTTCATCCCGCACCTGCTGGGTAGCAAGTTCGAGTTGCTCCTTCTGGCTTTCGCGATGTGTCCGGTTGCCCTTCAGCAGCCGCGTCTCTCCAGCGAGCGCTAGATCGAGAACGTATTCATCTGGCGCGAATGGCAGTTGCTGAAGGACGATGCGATCCTGCCCATCGCGATCTGCTATTAGCCTCGCTCGCTTGACCGCCAACTCAAGGATTTGCGCGCGAACGATTTCGGATTCCGCCTTCACCTGTGTATCATCAAGGCGAATGAGGACCTGACCGACACCAACCGAATCCCCTTCCCGAACAGCAATTTCGCTGACGATTCCACCGTCGCGATGTTGAACAGACTTCAGCTTCTGATCGACCTCGACAGTCCCCGTCGACACGACAGCTCCGTTCAGCCGTGCGTTCGCCGCCCAGCCCCCCACGCCCCCTATCAGAATCAGGGAAAGCAGAGTTCCAACGACTACGCGACCGCCGTAGCCGAACCGATCAACATCCGTCCGTGTATCCTTAATGGACTGCTTCCCCATCTCATCCTCCCAAATCATGCCACAGCCTGATCCATAGCTATGCGTGCTCCACTACGACCAAGACATGCCGTCCCTGCAGATAGATCGTGGTCTCGAAAAACTCGTCGCGGTTGAAGTCCGCTTCGATCACGGTGCGTACAGAAGCCTCACCAAGCTCTTCGTAACGCACGCGCAAGGCGAAATCGTCATCGTCAACTTCTCGGCCAAAGACACTCTCGAACTGATCTTCCATCTCATCGAAGACTTCATCGAACAAATCGTACTTGTTCACGCGGATCCGATCTCCGAAGCGGAAATCGGTAATCTCGAAGGAGGTTTCTGGCGCGGTGTTGGTTCTGGCGAACTCGAACACATCGCTGCCGTTTCCGCCTGTCAGAATGGCATCCGCCGATCCCGCAATGAAATGATCGTTTCCGCTTCCGGCGATCACCTGCTCGATGCAGGCCAGGGTATCCGAGCCGATTTCTTGCCCACTGGCGGTACCGGAGACCAGGTCGATCCTGAGCGCCTCCTCGGCGGTGGAGTAGTCGAGAATGTCGAAGCCCTCACCGCCGATATAGCAGTCATCGGCCTGATCCATGGCTCCGATCAAGATGTCATCGCCCGCACCGCCGTCAACGATGTCTTCGCCGCTACCGCCGTCAAGGTGATCGGTCCCGCTCCCGCCATAGAGCGCATCATTGCCGTCTCCACCGTCCAGATGGTCGTCACCTACTTCACCATGGAGAACGTCAGCACCCTCCCCGCCGAAGAGGCGATCATCGCCGACGCCTCCATAGAGGACATCTTGCCCCGCTTCACCGAAGAGAATGTCGTTGCCTTCCTCGCCGTGGAGCACGTCATTTCCTCGACCGCCCCACAGCAGATCATCTCCGGCGCCCCCAAACAGGAGGTCGATGCCGTCTTCGCCGAACAACACATCATTTCCCTCGCCGCCGGACAGGATGTCGTTACCGGCGCCGCCATAAATAATGTCGTTGCCGGTGCCTCCATGAATTGTGTCGTGACCATCGCCTCCCCAGAGGATGTCATTACCGCCTCCGCCGTTGACGAGGTCATCACCTGCATGGGCGAGAATGGTGTCGTGGCCGTCGCGCCCGTCGATCTGTTCCGGGCAGTCGCTGCCGACCAGAACATCGTCACCTTCGGTTCCAGCGATCACCGAAGGCGTGACGGAAAAATGTGCGAACTGCAGGACGGAATATTCGCCGTCGCTTATTTCGTAGGTGATGGTCACGGGTCCTTCGAGCATGGGCCCCGCCCGAAATGTCCACTGATCACCATTTTCGATGAGGGTCCCATCGGACACGCTGATGTTGCGAACATCGAGGTCGTCCCCATCAGGATCAACGGTATTGCGCAGGAGATCCGAGAGACCAATAAGAAGGAACGCACAACCTGTGACGTCCATCAGGTATACGGGTCCGCTGCTGCGAGGTGCGCGGTTATCTTTGTCCGGGTCCGCGTCACTGGGGCCGTCATTGTCGCCCGATCCGCCACAGCCACAAGAGCTCTCCGAATGAGACCCGTCGCCACCTCCGTGCGGCGGGGTCTCGTTACCCGGCGCCGTTGGAATTCCGGGGGACCCCTGGTCAGCAGGAGAATTGGCTGACGCTCTTCCACCTAAACCAGCCGATGATTGACCGCTGCCACGCAATGATGCGTTGTCGTTTGCAGGTGTAACGGTCACCGTCATTGCCCCAGGCCTGTTCCATTGAATAAGTGGTTCCACCTGGTCGACGTTCCACATCGCCAAGCCCTCCATCCAGTCTAGCGAAACAGGTTGTTTGGTTGGAACTAGCGCCGCGACATTTCGCCATGGCTGCGGATCCTCGATCGGAGTCACTTCACGATCCGCTTCTTCAGCCATCTGCCGGATTTCGTCCGGCGGAAGCTCGCTCTCGTTTTCTTCACTGGGGGCGGCGACAGGCTCGCGCACCGCCTCCGCCGGCAGGAGCGACTTCAAGTATGCAGCGATGCCGGTCAAAAACAGAGCGAATAGCGCGGGCATCCTTGAACGCCTATCGACGTCCTTCAGTTTGTAGCGGTCTGCAGGCGCTGTGGGGGCGTCTGAACCCTTCGTAGACT
>JAEWOP010000130.1 GCA_023399635.1 Pseudomonadota bacterium | reverse complement strand
TTGATCGACCGGTCGATCAACGAGACCTTGGCCCGAAGCCTCTACACTTCGGCGACGACCTTCCTCGCCATGCTGCCCATGGCCATCTGGGGTGGCAGCGCGGTATCCAGCTTTGCGATCCCCATGGTCTTCGGGATCATCATTGCGACATCGTCTTCCGTCTTCATCGCAGCCCCGATCCTTCTCTTCCTCGGCGACTGGCGTACACGTCGCGCCAAGGCAGCGGCGGTAGCGACCGGAGAAACCTCCACGGAGAACGGTGGAGAAGCGCGGTCTGCATAGGGACCACCTGCAACCACGTCAGAAAAGGGGCGAAGGCAATTCGCCCCTTTTCTTTTTGGAGACATCACCAGTGCTGGACATCGGTATCTATGGCGGTTTGTTCGCAGCAGCCTTCTTCGCCGCGACCGTGCTGCCGATGCAGTCCGAGGCGATTCTTGTCAGCCTGATCCTTTCTGGCAATCATCCAGTTTGGGCTCTGGTCCTGGCGGCGTCGATCGGCAATACGCTGGGCGCAGTCGTCAACTGGGCGCTTGGGCGCGGAATCGAGAGGTTCAGGAACAGCCGCTGGTTTCCAGCATCGGACAGGCAACTGGAAAAAGCGCAGCGCTGGTACCGCAAGTTCGGCAGATGGTCGCTCCTGCTGAGCTGGCTACCCTTGGGTGGAGATGCCCTGACCGTGATAGCAGGCGTATTGAAGGAGCCACTCCCGAGCTTTCTTCTTCTCGTTCTGATCGGCAAGACCGCCCGGTACCTCGTTCTGGCTGTCGCAACCCAAGGATTTCTTTGAAACCCGCACAGGAAGTCCATTGGCTGTGCCGAAGGCGTGCCACCCAACAAGGACCCAGCCATAGCATCGCGTGAATGGCTGGGGCCTGCTGCGGGTAAGACGCTGCGGGTTCGGTCAGCCGATTGCCATCAAGCTGGCATTGCCGCCGGCGGCGGCCGTATTGATGGAGATGGACATCTCCTCCAGCAGCCAGCTGAGGCAATAGGCATCGGGGCGAGAAATCTCCTGGGGGGAGGCAGATTGCATCAACACCAGCGGCCCCGGAAGCTCGGCAATCCGCGTGGCTATTGCGCGTACCTGCTCTGCTTCTCCTTCGATGAGAGCGCCCGCATAAGGTCCGCCGGATACCCAGTCTGCGGCCCACCGTATTCTTCCTGCAACGGAGGCCGGAAGTGATGGCAGCAGAGCCTCGAATTCCGCCCGACGATCGATCACTGCGGTATTGCCGGTCGCCAAGACTGCAGCCAATTGAAGGCGAAGGCCCATCTGAGTTTCAGGGACAAGCAGGATCTGTCCTCTCGCGTGCAGCGAATAGAGGTTGTTTTCGCCCACCGGCCCCGGGAGCTGCAGATGCAGACCCAATGTCGAGGCACTACCCATCGCCGCTGCCGTTTCGGCTTCTTCCGCCGTTCCGTGGCTTTGCAGCCAACGAACGAAATCGAGCAGAACAGGGTCCGTGTGGACGGAACTGTGTTGTGGAGGCACCGGCGGGTTCTCGACCAGCCGCCCAAGATAAAGCGGCCCACCGGCCTTGGGTCCTGTTCCGGAAAGGCCGCGGCCGCCGAAGGGCTGCACGCCCACCACCGCGCCGATGATGTTGCGGTTGACGTAGAGATTGCCTGCGCGAATTCGGCTCGTCACATGCGCGATCGTCTCATCGAGACGCGTGTGCAGCCCGAAGGTCAGACCATAACCTGTCGCATTGATGTCATCGATCAGGCGGTCGAGCTCGTTTCGCTTGTAACGGATGACGTGGAGGACCGGACCGAATACCTCGCGCTCCAGATCCTTCAGCGTGTCCAGCTCAATGATCGTCGGGGCGACGAAAGTGCCGGCCACCGTCTGCTCCGGCATCTCTATCTGTTCCACCCGCCGCCCCATGGAGCGCATCTTTTCGATATGGGTCTCGATGTTTCTCTTCGCCTCGGCGCTGATGACCGGTCCGATATCGACGTTGAGACGGTCGGTGCGGCCGATGGTGAGTTCCTTCAACGCGCCCTTCAGCATCGTCAGCGTCCGGTCCGCCACCTCCTCCTGCAGGCAAAGGACACGCAGCGCCGAACAGCGTTGTCCTGCGCTGTCAAAGGCCGAGGCAATCACGTCGGCCACGACCTGCTCGGCGAGTGCCGATGAATCGACGATCATGGCATTCTGTCCGCCGGTCTCGGCGATCAAGGGGATAGGCTTTCCGCTTGGCAGCAGCCGGTCGGCGAGCTGCTTCTGGATCAGTCGGGCCACCTCGGTCGAGCCGGTGAACATCACGCCGCAGATCTCTGGTGCTCCGACGAGCGCCGCGCCGATCTTGCCGTCACCCGGGACATACTGCAGCGCCGATTGCGGAATTCCCGCCTCGTGGAGGATCCGGACGGCCTCCGCAGCAATGAGCGGGGTCTCCTCCGCAGGTTTGGCAAGAACGGGATTTCCCCCCACCAGCGCCGCAGCAACCTGTCCTGTAAAGATCGCAAGCGGGAAGTTCCACGGGCTGATGCAGACCACCGGTCCGAGCGGCTTGTGCGTGGGGCCTAGCGTACGCCGCGCCTGCTCGGCATAGTAGCGTAGGAAGTCCACCGCCTCGCGCACCTCGGCGATGGCGTTGAGGGCCGACTTGCCGGCCTCTCGCATGATCAGCCCAAGCAGGATCGGCATCCGCTCCTGCATCAGGTCCGCAGCCTTCTCAAGCAGTGCGGCGCGTGCCACCGGCGGAACCGTGGCCCATTCGCTGGCCATCTCATTTGCGGCCCGTGCCGCGGCCCTTGCCTCTTCCTCCGTTGCCTCCGCAACATGCCCCACGTTATCGGTATGATCTGCGGGATTAGGCACCGGGCGTGCATTTCCGCCCGGCACCACGCCAGTGATGCTTGGCGCGGCAACCCACTCCATGGCGGCACTACGGCAGAACTCTTCAGTCAGTTGCGCAAGCACCAGCTCGTTTGAAAGGTCCAGACCTTGTGAATTGGGACGGCTTGCACCGAGGATGTTGCGCGGAAGCGCGATCTGCTGGTGACGAGCTCCGGGAACCGGCATGGCACGGACGACGTCTGCCGGGTCCGTGATCAGTTCCTCTATCGAGACTGCCGGATCAGCAATGCGATTGACGAAGGACGAATTGGCGCCATTCTCCAGAAGTCGGCGGACAAGATAGGCCAGCAGTGTCTCATGCGTTCCAACCGGGGCGTAGATCCGGCAGGGGCGATCCAGCTTCTCCTTCCCCACCACCTCGTCATAAAGTGGTTCGCCCATGCCATGCAGGCACTGGAATTCGTACTTCCCGACATGGAAGTCCGGTCCAGCCAGATGATAGATCGTAGCCAAGGTCTGGGCATTGTGGGTTGCAAACTGCGGGAAGACGAAATCGCCCGCAGCCAGAAGCTTCTTCGCGCATGCGATATAGGAAACGTCGGTGTGGACCTTGCGGGTGAACACGGGATAGTCCTCTAGCCCGTCAAGCTGCGCGCGCTTGATCTCCGCATCCCAGTATGCGCCCTTCACGAGCCGCACCATGATCCGGTGGCCAGAGCGCCGGGCAAGATCGATGATGAAGTCAAGCACGAAGGGGCAGCGCTTGCCATAGGCCTGAACCACGAAGCCGATGCCCTGCCATCCGGAAAGCGCCGGATCAAGGCACAGCGCCTCCAGCAGATCGAGCGAGAGCTCCAGGCGATCGGCCTCTTCGGCGTCGATATTCAGCCCGATGTCGTAGGTCTTGGCAATCAGCGCGAGTGCCTTCACCTTCGGGAGGAGCTCGTTCATCACTCGCTCAGCCTGCATCCGGCTATAGCGCGGGTGAAGGGCTGACAGCTTGATGGAAATCCCCGGACCGTCGTAGACGCCGCGTCCCACAGACGCCTTGCCGATTGCGTGGATAGCGTTCTCGTAGTCGTGGTAGTAGCGGGCCGCATCGTCGGCAGTTGTCGCCGCCTCTCCGAGCATATCGTAGGAATAACGGAAGCCGCGGTCTTCCAGAGGCTCGGCACGCCGCAGAGCCTCGTCAATGGTTTCTCCGGTGACGAACTGCTCGCCCATCATCCGCATCGCCATGTCCACGCCGCGCCGGATGACCGGCTCTCCGCAGCGCGCAATGAGACGCGTCAGGGCGGAAGCAAGGCTCCGGTCGTTGACGGTCGACGTCAGCTTGCCGGTCACGACGAGGCCCCAGGTTGCGGCGTTGACGAACAAGGAGCGGCCACCACCGATATGCGACTTCCAGTCGCCATCGGAAATCTTGTCACGAATGAGGGCGTCGCGGGTTGCGGCGTCCGGGATGCGCAGCAAGGCTTCCGCCAGGCACATCAGCGCCACACCTTCTTGGCTGGACAGCGAGTACTCGTGCACCAGGCCCTCGATTCCGGAACCGCGATGCTTTGCGCGCAGCGCCACGATGAGCTTGCGAGCCGTCGCCTTCGTCTTCTCACGGATGTCCGCCGGCAGCGTTGCAGCCAAGAGCAGCGGAGCAACACTTTCCGGCTCGGGCAAGCGATAGGCCGAGGTGATGGCTTGGCGGAGGGCGCCCTGTGGTGCGACCGGTGGAGCAAAGCTGCTGAAGGGTGGTCGGGGCTCGATGGTCGAGGAGAGTGATTGGGCCTGATGAATCATCTGCTGAATCCGCAATAGGTGGGCTTGCGGGAGTTTACATCTTCCCGCTTTTACCCATGCACTTTTCAAGCTACCTTCTGCAGACTTATTTCCCTATCATTATGCAGAATGGTGACGTCCGTGACTAGCAAGCTGCCCCCTGATAGCCAACTTGACGGTTATGACCGAAAGATCCTCGAGATCGTGGCCATGGATGGGCGGATCGCCGTTACCGAGCTTGCAGGCCGCATCGGCTTGTCCAAAACACCCTGTGCTGTGCGTTTGAAGCGGCTGATCGATGACGGCTATATCGAGGGCTTTCGCGCCGTCCTCAACCCCCAGAAACTGGGGCTCGATCATGTTGCCTTCGCCGAAGTAACCCTGTCGGACACACGGGAAAAGGCGCTTGCCGAGTTCAATCAGGCGGTCAGCAAGATCCGTGAGGTGGAAGAGTGCCACATGATCGCGGGCCGCTTCGACTATCTGTTGAAGGTGCGCACACCGAACATCCGCCGCTACCGGGAGGTCCTGGGCGAAAAAATATCCAGCCTGCCGCACGTGGCGAGCACGTCGACCTCGGTGGCAATGCAATCGGTAAAGGAAAAATAGGGTTCGGCAGAGCGAAGGGCGGAAAGCGGCCGCTTCTCGCAAACCCGCAGTGACGGTAGCTCCGGCGAGGGACGCCGGAGCTACGAAACCGACTTATTCGGCAGAATCGGCGGACGTGGCGTTCAGCAGTCCGTAGCGCTCCTCGCCGATCTTCCCAAGCAGTTCAAGCTGGGTCTCAAGGAAGTCGATATGGCCTTCTTCGTCGGCCAGCAATTCTTCGAAGAGCTTCATGGAGACATAGTCGCCAGCAGCATGACAGACGTCTCGGGAAGCTTTGTAGGCGGTCCGGGCATCGTATTCGCCGGCAAGATCAGCCTCGAGAACTTCCTTGACGTTCTGGCCGATGCGCAGCGGCGCCAGCGTCTGCAGGTTGGGATGGCCTTCGAGGAAGATGATGCGATCGATCAGCCGGTCGGCGTGATGCATCTCTTCGATCGACTCTTCCCGCTCTTTCTTGGCAAGCTTGGTATAGCCCCAGTCCGATAGCAGACGGTAGTGAAGCCAGTACTGGTTGACGGCGCCGAGTTCGAGGAACAAAGCCTCGTTAAGCCGCTCGATGACGCTGCTGTCGCCTTTCAATGTCCGCTCTCCTGTTTTCCTCGTGGAACTGTTTCAGGCGGGACATATAATCGATAACTTCAGCCGTCGTCGAGTGCCGCTCGGCGTGATATTCCTCGGTGGTCTTGATGATGATGTCGACGACATTGGGGAAGCAGCCGCAGCAGCGACCACGCTTGCCCATGGCATGATAGACTTTGGCGGGAACGATGAGCTGCCAGCAGTCCTGCTCGAGGAGCTCGACGATGACCTCGCGGATTTCCTTGTCGGTGATGTAATTGCAGCTGCAGACTAGCATTCGCGGTCAACCCGTCAAACATGACCATTAACATCCGCTTTTTGCGAAAGAGGATGGCTTCTGTCAAGACAGAATTAGCCGCATATTAGAATCGGCTTTAGCTTGAAGGCTGAACTGCGCGAAGATGCCACACCTCATGCGGCCGCTCCTCGCTAATGGAAGTTGCGGCCTTTGGGCATGACATGTTCTGGCCGAAGCTCCATTTGAAGCTGCGGCTCGCTCGGGCGGGACTGTCGGGCATCATCATCCTCCTTCCTCTTCCGATAGCTGCCGCAGCCTGAGCCCAGCGCTTCATCTGCTCCCGGTCGAGGCGCGCCGAACCGGCGAGCCTCCTTCTGCAGCAGGCCGAGCATATGGGTGATGTCCTCTATCTGCTCCACCACCGTGTGGATAACGCCCTGCGCGCTCTGCAGCCGGCCGCGGATCTTGACCATGCGCGCGCCCATCACCACCGGGCGATATTGCTCGAACACCTTCGGCCAGACGATGGCATTGGCCACTCCTGTTTCATCTTCCAGCGTCATGAAGATCACGCCCTGTGCCGAGCCCGGGCGCTGGCGCACGAGGACCAGTCCGGCAATGATGACCCTCCTTCCATTCGGCACCGAAAGAAGGTCCACGCTGCGGGTCACACCCATCCGGAAGAAATCCTCGCGAAGGAAGGACGTCGGATGAGCCTTCAGGGAAAGCGTCAGATGGCGGTAGTCTTCGATGACCTCCTCCCCCGGCAGCATGGCAGGCAGCTTTGCTGCCGGCTCCACCTGGAGTTCTCCCTGCTTCACCTGATCAAAGAGTGGCAGCTTCTCGGCAGCTCTTCGTGCATCGAGGCCACGTACCTGCCAGAGTGCGGCCCGACGCGTTAGCCCGATCGAGCCGAAGGCATCAGCATCCGCAAGCCGTTCGAGATCTGCCTTGTCGAGACCGGAACGTAGCCACAGATCGCGAATGGAAGCATAGCCACTGCCGCGGTTTTCGAGCAGCCGGTCGCGAATGGGCCGCTCAGACAGGCCCTTGATCTGGCGAAAACC
>JAEWOP010000010.1 GCA_023399635.1 Pseudomonadota bacterium | reverse complement strand
CCTCGTCCTCGAGGCCTCCGGCAACGAGGCCTGGCGCAAGCACAGGTTCGAGGTGCTGCGCTGGGGCGTGGCCATCGCGCTGATGTGGTCGAGTCTTGAGAAGTTCGCCTATCCGGACTGGTTCTATCCGCTGGTTGAGGAAAAGCCCTTCCTGACCTTCGGCATGCCGCGTGACGTCTTCATTCCGATGGCTGGTGTGGCGGAGTTCACCATGGGCTTTGGACTGCTCTGGACCCCGCTCGTCCGCCGGCTGTCGGCTGTTGCACTGTTCATCATCTTCAATGCTGCAGTATATCCCTTTGGCCGTATCGATTTGATTGGGCATGCTTTGATCATGGCGGTGATTGTCGCGATCGCTGCAGACCACACCCGCGAGGTCTACTTCATGCCGGCGCTGAAGAAGGCGGTGGCAGGTGTCCCCGCCGGTCTGGCGGCAGCTCTCGTCATCTTCGTCACGGCTTACTGGGGCCTCCACATATCGATCTACGGCCCGGAAGGGCGGCCGGAAGCGGTGGCGGAGCGGCTGACCCATGTGCCGAACCCGGACCACCCGCACGGGCGAGACATCCCTCCTGCCCATTGACGCGAACATGCAAGGCGCCGCGCAATCCGCGGCGCCTTTTGCGTTTTCACGGGCTTGATCTGGGCTCATCCGGCTGCAGCCATTGCCTCATCGTTTCGCGAACATGCGCATGCACCTTTCCGGCGATTGCCAGCGGGAGCCGGTCGAAACCATGCACGCCTTGTGGAACCGGGATGAACCGGGCGTTTGCGTTTGCGTCATTCCAGCGCTCAGCCATCCGCACGCTGTCATCGAAGACCGGGTCAAGCTCGCCGGCGATGAAAAGGGCGGGAGGCAGTCCCGCCAGATCCGCGTAAAGCGGGGAAAGCTGCGGGTCTCGTCGCTCCGCGTCACTCAGCCCCGGCGTCAGCCGCAACAGGTTGCGGTAGGCAGCCTGCCCGTCGATCAGCGGCGCTCTAGGCGAGGATCGCCGCAGACCCGGCGATCCCGCCATGTCATAGGCACCGTAGAACAACACGGCGCCGGCAAGCCTTGCAGGCTCTCCCTGGGCTGCCGTCTTCTCCAGGTCTCGCAGGTGGAGAAGCGCACAGGCTGCCAGATGCGCACCGGAGGATTGGCCCCCGACGATGATGCGCTCGACCTTGAATTCCTGCGCGGCAAGCCAGGTCCATTCCGCCGCCCGCCGTGAGTCGGCGATTGCGAGATGCAGCCGGTCGTCATGGGCCAGGTGATGATCGACGCTGGCAACCACGACGCCGCACCCTTCAGCGATCGTCTTGTTGATGGGGTCGTCGGCGCGCGGCGTTCCCATTACCCAGGCGCCGCCGTGAAAGGTGAGGTAAAGTCCCCGCGGCGGCGTCTTCGGGACGATCAGTCGCAACCGAAGCGGTCGCCCCTGGGACGGGATCTCCCTGTCTTCTATCCGCAGATCATCACTGCTCGCGAAAGGCCGCGGGATAGCGTCCCATGCCCGGAGGAGTCCCTGGATCACCCGCGCGTTGATGCGGCGGTCTGTGTGGTAGCGGGGCAGGAGCCGCAGAAGGCGATTGAAGCGCGCCGCGTTGCGGATCTCCCTGTCGTTGAACCGGAGGTTCATGGCTGGCGTCAGCTTTTCCTCATGCTCGGGTCCAGTTGAAGCACCCGACCGGCAGGATGGAATTGCTGACGAGAAGGGCACCATGACGATAGAAGATGCTCGGGTCACCGCCATCGGAGACATCGACGGCCCAGACACTGCCTTGCGCATCCGACCAGAGGAGCCGTCCTTCTGCTGCCGCAAGGCCTGCCATGGCCTGTGCCGGCGTCACGCCCGGGCGAAACACCACCATGACCGTGCCGTCGTCGGGGGCCGGAAGCGCGGCCAGCGGTCCGGCAAGCGCCACGGCCGCAACAAGCGCGGTGTGAGAATGGAGGCTGCGGCGTGTCCCACGGCCTGAGCCACCCCGGCGCATCATGAAGCCGATCGCGGCGGGTGCCAGTCCGAAGACCACGAACCACAGAAGGTCCCAGAACAGCGGGTTGTCCACGTCCATCCGGATGCGGTGGATACCGAGAATCCAGTGGGACAGGAAACTGTCGATCACATGCCAGACACCGAAGCCGATCAATGCGTCGGCAAGGAGCAGGCGGTCGGCACCTTGCGCCCCGAACTGCTGCCGCGCCCGCCACAACAACCACAGCCCGGCTACCGCGATGAAGTACATGAGCACATGGAAGAGGCCGTCGGTCATGATCAGGAAGCCGATATCGGTCCGCGCCTCCTCGATCCCGCTCAGGAGATGATGCCACTGCAGCACCTGGTGCAGGAGGATCCCGTCGAAGAAGCCGCCCAATGCAAAACCGAGTGCGTATCCCGACCAATGGAACGTCGACGAGAAGTTGGCTTGTGGCTGCGATACAATGGAGGTTGCGCTCACGATGCTCTCCCGATCAGGTGGTTCCGCCTGAAGCGCTTGCTTAACCCCAGGCGGTCCGGGAAGGTTCCTCTCAAGAAGCCTGCGGAATCCTTGCGATCACCTTGATCTCGAAGTCGAAGCCGGCCAGCCAGTTGACGCCGACCGCCGTCCAGTTCGGATAGGGCGCGTCGCCGAAGGCTGCGAGACGAATCGGCTGGATGAACTGGAACTGGTTTTCCGGATCGGTATGGAAGGTGGTGACATCGATGATGTCGTCGAAGCTGCAGCCGGCCGCAGCCAGCACGTTCTTCAGGTTGTCGAAGGCAAGCTGCACCTGCCTGGGAAAATCCGGTTCGGGTGAACCGTCGTCGCGGCTCCCCACCTGTCCGGAGACGAACAGAAGGTCGCCGGATCGAATGGCGGCGGAATACTTGTTGATGTCGTAAAGCGCCTGCCGTCCAGCAGGAAAGATCGCGTCGCGCTTGCTCATGATGGTGAACTCCGTTGGAATGCGCAGCAGACACCGTTCCCGGAAGCGACGCTCCCAGGCCATCGGCTTGCTGCAGGTCTTTTCATTGACGGCGTGCAAGAATATATACGCCGCGTATGAGAAATAAAAACATACGCTGCGTATGTCAATAAGCATACGGGGCGTATGTTAATTTTCGGAGAGAGCAGGTGGCCAGACGACGTGCCGAAATGGTGGAGGAAACCCGGGCAAAGCTCGTCGCAGCTGCGCGCAGGGCCTTCGCCGAAAAAGGCTATGCAGCCGCCTCAATGGACGAGTTGACCGCCGAGGCGGGGCTGACGCGCGGCGCGCTCTACCACAATTTCGGTGACAAGAAGGGGCTGTTGCAGGCGGTCGTGGACGAGATCGACGCGGAAATGGTGGCCCGCATGCGCGCCGCACGCGAGGCAGCAGACACCCTGTGGCAAGGCTTCCTGGACGAGGGCGTCGCCTATATCGAGATGGCGCTGGAGCCGGAGATCCAACGCATCATGCTGCTCGATGGGCCGTCAGTTCTCGGCGACCCGTCGCAATGGCCAAACCAGAACGCCTGCCTCGTTACCAGCACCCGCACCGTCCAGTCGCTGATCGAAGAGGGGACGGCCAGGCCGGTCGATGCCGAAGCCGCTGCCCGTCTCGTCAACGGGGCTGCCCTGAACGCTGCGCTCTGGATCGCCGCTTCGGACGATCCGCATGCGGTATATGAGAAGGCTGTCGACGCCTTCCTCCAGCTCGTCAGCGGCCTGCGCGTTCAGAAGGCTTGAGCCAACCTGCTACTCGCGCGACGTCATCCATACGCCGACAAGCGTGACCGCCAGGCCGACGAACATCGCAATTGTCAGCGGTTCGGAAAACAGCGCCCATGCCCACAGCATGGTCACGGGCGGGCTGAGATAGATTGCGGCGCTGACTTTGGCGACCGGGAAGAGCCTGAGGCTGGTGTAATAGATCCCATAGGCCATGAAGGTTGCGATCAGCACCAGCCACGCCATGCCGATCGCAAAGCCGGTCGTGAGCGGCGGGGCAAGGCTGCCTTGCCACAGCGCGCAGAGCCCAAACAGAGCGCAGCCGGTGAGGCTGTGGATGCAAAGGCTCTGGTGCACGGGCATAGGCTGCGTCCGGCGCCGCCTGTAGATCACCGAGGCCAGCGCGAAGATCAGCATGGACGCGACCGTGACGACATAGGCCCAAAGCGGCGCGGTTCCGAAGCTGAGGCTGTCGAAGGAGACGATCAGGACGCCGCACACGGCAATCGCCGTTCCGAGCCATTGCCGCCCGCTCAGCCGCTCGCCGAGCACGGGTTGCGCCAAGGCTGCGATCGCCAATGGCACGAGGTCGGAGATCAGTGCCACAAGTCCTGTCGGCACCCGCTGCTCGATCGCCAGTGCAAAGCCGCCAAGATAGAGGAAAACCGACATCACCCCGAAGAGCATCTGGTCGCGAACCGCCGGCCAGCGCATCTTCGGCCCGATCAGCAGCGCGAACGGAAGCAGGATCAGGCCCGAAAGCAGGGTGCGCCAGAAGAGGAGCAGCGCCACGCTTGCCTCTTCGCTTGCATAGCGAATGCCGACAAAGCCCGAGCTCCAGCCGATGATCAGCAGTGTCGCCATCGCCGGCCAGAGAAGCCGGGGGTATTTCTGCAGGGGCGAAGACAGTGTCTGGTCGGTCATTTGGGTCTCAAAGCTCGCGATACGCTCCTCTCTACGACGGCTCACCGGACTGCACACATGACAAATTTCGATGGAAGCAGGCTGATCCAGCAGAATTCGTCCCGCAAATTTGCCAAACGAGCTCGCCTGCGGCATGCTGTGCACACAGGAGCAATGCCATGGATGCTGTGTCTGAGCTGAACAACCGCCGCCTGGAGATCGACGCGCTGCGCGTCCTGCTGGCCATCCGCAACCACGGCGGCGTGACGCGGGCAGCCGACGCGCTTGGTCTCTCGCAATCTGCGGTCAGCCACAAGGTCAGGCGGCTGGAGACCAGCCTCGGCTGCGACCTGTTGGCCCGCAAGCCCGGTGCCCCCACCTTCACCACCGCCGGTGAAGACCTTCTGGATTATGCAGCCCGCATCCTCGGGCTCCATGACGAAGCGCTCCTCAGCCTGTCGAAGACGAGCCTTTCCGGCCGCCTGTCACTCGGCATGACGGAGGATACCACGTGTTCCGATCTCGCCCGCATCCTCGGCCGGTTTCGCCGCCTTCATCCGCAGGTCTCGGTACGCACCAAGGTCCGCATGAGCCTTGTGCTGCGCGAAATGCTGGAGCAGGGGGAACTTGATGCCGCCATCATCCAGGTCTTCGACCATGAGGTCCGCCCCACCGATGTTGTCCTCTTTCGCGAGCAGCTCCATTGGGTGAAGCATCCGGAGCTGGACCTGCCTCCCGAAGGGTCGGTTCCTTTTCTCTCCTTCCACGACGACTGCTTCTACCGCCGCTGGGCCTTCGATATCGGCCAGGATGGTGGGGCTATGCTTGAAACCATCTTTGAATGCTCCAGTGCCGCCGGCATCGTCACCGGTGTCATGGCCGGGCTCGGCGTCGCCTTGCTGAACGAGCGGCACCTGCGCCCGGAGATGCAGATCATCGACCACGGCCTGCCGGTGCCGCCCGGGCTCGCCTATGTCGTCCGGCGCGGGCGCAAGATCCGCAATCCTGCGCTCGATACGCTGGTGCGGGAGATCGAGAGCGAGATCAGCCGTTATGGCGGACTGGTGCTCGCCAGTTAGCCGCCGGTACTGAACCTCGCTGCCTTTCCGGCGTTAAGGCAGTCTCGCACGTCGCGTTGGAATGGAGAACCCGCATGGATGTCCAGAAATTCGCAGTCGCCGATGCCACCCTTGAACGCTCCCCAGGGCAGGAAGCGGATATATTCGTCGCGAACATGGTCGATCAGCGCCATGGCGGGCCTGTCACCATCGGCTTTGGCCGGTACGATCCATTCCAGACGCTGGAGGAGACGATGGCCGTCCATGACACCATGGTGATCATCGAGGGCCGTATCACCGTGACCACCGAGAACGTCAACGTGACCGCCGGCCCGGGGGAAATCATCTACATGCCTGAAGGCGAGAAGGTCACCATACGCTCGCATGAAGAAGGAGCACTGACCGCCTACGTCACCTTTCCGCACTGGCAGGAAGCGCGGGGCTGATCCCCAGGCCGAGTGCTGCTACTCGATCGGCTCGAACACCATCGAGTGGCCATTGATGCAGTAGCGCAGGCCCGTCGGCGGCGGGCCGTCGGGGAAGACATGGCCGAGATGGCCGCCGCAATTGGCGCAACGGACTTCGGTGCGGATCATCCCGAAGGCCGTATCACGGTGTTCCGTCACCGCACCCGCCTTCACCGGCTCGAAATAGCTCGGCCAGCCACAGCCGGCATCGAACTTGGTATCGGACACGAAAAGCGGCTCGTCGCAAGCGGCACAGCGGTAAAGGCCTTTCTCCGTGCTGTCCCAGTAGGGTCCGGTAAAGGGCCGCTCGGTGCCGTGCTCGCGCAAGATCCGGTATTGCTCGGGCGTCAGCTGCTCGCGCCATTCGGCCTCGGATTTCTGAACGCGGGGAGTGCTGGTATCTGTCATGGGCAAACCTTTCTTTGACTAAAGATAGGTTGCCTTTTGCTTCGGTAAAAGCCTCAACTAATTGTGGGTTAGCCGTTATCGGCTTGAGGCGCCGGATTCTTTGTCCTAAGGGGGTAGGGGCTTACGT
>JAEWOP010000264.1 GCA_023399635.1 Pseudomonadota bacterium | reverse complement strand
CCAGAGCGCCTTCTGAACGGATACCGCAACTTTATGAACGGCCGCTACACCGCCGAGCGGGACAGATATCGGACATTGGCGGACGCGGGTCAGCATCCCCACACATTGGTCATCGCCTGTTGCGATTCCCGCGCGGCACCGGAAACGATTTTCGACTGCGGTCCCGGTGAGCTGTTTGTCGTGCGCAACGTTGCAAACATGGTGCCGCCCTACGAGCCCGATGGGCAGTATCATGCCACCTCGGCGGCGATCGAGTTCGCGGTGCAGGCGCTAAAGATCGCCAACATCGTCATCATGGGTCATGGCCGCTGTGGCGGCATCAAGGCGGCGCTGGATCCGAACATGGAGCCCTTGTCTCCCGGAGACTTCATCGGGAAATGGATGGGTCTCGTTCGTCCGGCAGCCGATCAGATCCAGAGCAATGACCTGATGACGCAGAGCGAGCGCCAGACGGCGCTGGAGCGGGTGTCGATCCGCAATTCGCTCAGCAATTTGCGGACGTTTCCCTATGTTCGTGCTCTTGAAGAGCAGGGCGAACTGCAGCTCGATGGTGCCTGGTTTGACATCTCCACCGGTGAGCTCTAGTTGATGGACCGCGAAACGGGTGATTTTGCGCGGCCCTTAGATCCTGTTTCGGCGGCAGAGTCCTAGCCTGCCGCCGAACCGGCTGTATTTCAGCCGCCGTCGATACGCGCTCCGATGTGAGCGATGGCCTGCTGGTAAACGGTCGCTGCGTTCCAGCCCTGGATTGCAACATAATTCGGTTCACCGGGCTGGTAGCCTGCCCCAGCGCGCCAACCATGGCCTACCAGGAAGTTTGCAGTCGATGCCAGCGCGTCGGCACGAGAACCAACCAGATCCACATGGCCATCGCCATCGCCGTCAACGCCGTAGCGAACCACGTTTACCGGAAGGAATTGGGTCTGACCGATTTCTCCATGTGCCGCACCCTTGGCAGATGGGCTGAGGTCGCCGCGCTGAACCAAGGTCAGAGCAGCATAAAGCTGTTCGGTGAAATAATCGGATCGGCGGCAGTCGTAAGCAAGCGTCGCAACGGCAGACAAGGTATTCTGGTTGCCGAGAAAGCTACCAAAGCCGGTTTCCATACCCCAGATCGCAAGCAACGGGCCGGCCGGAACGCCATAGCGGCGTTCGATCGAGGCCAGTAGCTGCGCGTGGGTGTTCTTCATTTTCTTGCCACGGGCAATGATGGTCGCCCCGCCGCGCTTCTCCATGAACTGGTCGAAGGACAGCTTGAAGCTTTTTTGACCACGATCCGCGCGAATGGTGTCGCGGTTGTAGGAAACGTTTGCCAACGCCCGCTCGACCACCTGCGGTGAGATGCCACTGGCAACTGCCTGCGGCTTGAAGGCCTGCACCCAGTTTGTAAAACCGCTGCTATCATTGCCGCATTGCGCTGCCGCAACCGGCGCCGCCATGGTCATGACAGCCGCTACGAAGGTCGTTGCACGTAGGGTGTTCAGCATTTATCGATCCGCTTCCGTTGGGCATATCGCCCGTTTCTGGGTTAATGAAGCTTTATGGGACTCGTATCAGGCGCTTCAACTCATAGGGACTGAATTATTCGGGAGGAGAAGCGACCGGCGCCACTGCTGGCGCCGGGTCAAGTTCCAAGCGTCAGGCAGCCAGCGTGCGCGGCTTGATGAGACCGCGGTTGACCAGCAGTTCTGCGATCTGGATGGCGTTGAGTGCGGCGCCCTTGCGAAGGTTGTCGGAAACCACCCAGAGGTTCAGGCCGTTCTCGACCGTGGCGTCCTCGCGGATGCGCGAAATATAGGTCGCGTCCTCGCCAGCGCATTCGACCGGCGTGACGTAGCCACCGTTCTCATGCTTGTCGATGACGAGGCAACCGGGGGCTTCGCGCAGGATATCGCGCGCCTGATCGGCGGTGATCTCGTTCTCGAACTCGATGTTGACGGATTCAGAGTGGCCAATGAAGACCGGAACGCGAACTGCTGTGCAGGTCACGCGGATTTTCGGATCCAGCATCTTCTTCGTTTCGGCCAGAACCTTCCATTCTTCCTTTGTGTAGCCGTCTTCCATGAAGCTATCGATATGCGGAATGACGTTGAAGGCGCTGCGCTTGGTGAACTTCTTGGATTCCACCGGATCGGCAACGAAGACGGCACGGGTCTGGGTGAAGAGCTCGTCCATTCCCTCCTTGCCGGCGCCGGAAACAGACTGGTAAGTCGAGACGACGACGCGCTTGATCTTGGCGAAGTCATGCAGCGGCTTCAGCGCAACGACCAGCTGGGCGGTCGAGCAATTCGGGTTGGCAATGATGTTCTTCTTGCGGAAGCCTTCGACTGCGTCGGCGTTCACCTCCGGAACGATCAGCGGGACTTCCTGATCGTACCGCCAAGCGGAGGAGTTATCGATCACGACGCAACCCTGCGCGCCGATCTTTGGGGACCACTTCTGGGAAATCGTGCCGCCGGCGGACATCAGGCAGATGTCGGTGTCGGAAAAATCATAGTTCTCGAGGTTCTGGACCTTCAAGATCTTGTCACCGAAGGAAACCTCTGTTCCCTGTGACCGGGCAGAAGCAAGTGCCACCACCTCGTCAGCCGGGAAGCCACGCTCGGAGAGAATGTTGAGCATCTCTCGTCCCACATTGCCGGTTGCACCGACGACTGCAATCTTGAAACCCATAATGTTTGCTCTCTTTCTGTCTCTCCTCGATCCGTGAGGGGGAAACCGCGAACGCGACCGCAGTTTCCTGGTCCCCGGCCTAACCGGGGAGAGAGCGGTGGCCAGAGACGTCAGACGGTTTTCGTCGTCGTTTTGGCCGTGGTTTTATTGAAGGCGGCAAAGCACGAGTGCGGGCCGGCAAGACTGGCCGGCAGAAAATCAGCAGCGATGTCAAGCTCGCGGCAGTTCATAAGGTGCTTTCCCGTTCGAGGTTGGTGTTTAGAACATTCTGATTTGGAGTCAAGCGGAGCCGTTGATCGGCTGGCGCTTGACCAAAATCCAGGCCTTTGCAGCGCCCGCTACCGGGGGCGCCGCAAGAGCAAGCTTTACGCGGAAAGGCCGGCGAACTCCTTGAGAATCGCATCGCCCATTTCCGCCGTGCCAACCTGGCGGCAGCCATCTCCCATGATATCTCCGGTGCGGATGCCCTGATCCAGAACATTGGCGATTGCCTTCTCCAGCCGGTCTGCTTCTGTGACCATGTTGAAGGAATAGCGAAGGCACATGGCAAAGGAGGCGATCATGGCAATCGGGTTGGCAATGCCCTTGCCGGCAATATCCGGTGCCGAACCATGGACCGGTTCGTAAAGAGCCTTCCGCTTGCCCGTCTTGGCATCGGGGGCACCGAGTGAGGCTGACGGCAGCATTCCAAGCGAGCCTGTCAGCATGGCGGCGACATCCGACAACATATCGCCGAAAAGATTGTCGGTAACGATCACGTCGAACTGTTTTGGCGCACGCACCAGCTGCATGCCGCCGGCATCAGCCAACATGTGATCGAGCTGGACGTCGGAGAAGGCGCGCTTGTGCGTTTCCGTCACGACCTGATTCCAGAGCACGCCGGACTTCATGACGTTGCGCTTCTCCATGGAGCAGACGCGGTTGTTGCGGGTGCGGGCAAGTTCGAAAGCGACGCTTGCAATGCGCTCGATCTCGTAGGTGTCGTAGACCTGGGTGTCGATCCCGCGCTTCTGGCCGTTGCCGAGCTCAATGATTTCCTTGGGCTCGCCGAAGTATACGCCGCCGGTGAGCTCGCGGACGATGAGGATGTCCAGCCCCTCGACCAGCTCCGGCTTAAGGGAGGAGGCGTTGGCGAGTGCCGGATAGCAGATGGCCGGGCGCAGGTTGGCAAACAGCTTGAGGTCCTTGCGCAGCCGCAGCAGACCGGCTTCCGGGCGCACTTCGTAGGGAACGGAATCCCATTTGGGGCCACCGACCGCGCCAAACAGCACGGCATCGGCCGCCATCGCCTTGGCCATGTCATCTTCGGATATGGCAGACCCATGAGCGTCATAGGCACAGCCGCCGACCAGCCCCTCTTCCGTCACGAAGCCGGCGTTCATCGTGCTGTTCATGTGCGCGATGATCTTGCGGACCTCGGCCATGGCCTCCGGGCCGATGCCGTCACCTGGAAGCAGGAAAAGAGACTTGGTCATTGATATTCCTTCTGGTAGCGGGCTCACCCTCCGCACGACCACCGTGCCGTCATGACCTCCTCCGAGCCTGCCGAAAGGAGAAGGCCGTCGAAAATCAGGACGTACTGGCGCCGATGCGAGCAGTCACTTCAATTTCCACCTTCATTTCCGGTGTTGTCAGCCCGCAAACCAACATGGTGGCCGCTGGCCTGATCTCTGCGAAGGCCTGACCCACAACGTCCACGACTGCGTCGTAGTAAGCCATGTCGGTGATGTAGTAGCGAACGCGGACGACATCGTTCAGGCTGCTACCGGCTTCATGTAAAGCGTTCTCAATCGTTGCCAGCGCGTTTTTAGTCTGGTGAGCCACGTCCTCGGGCATCTCCATCCGCGCATAGTCATAGCCTGTGGTGCCGGAGACATAGATCATGTCACCATCAACCACTGCACGGGAATATCCGATACGGGCTTCGAAGGGAGAGCCGGACGAGACGCGCTTGATCATTTGCCTTTTAGCCGGTCAGAGCCAGGGCCGCTCGGTGCTGATCTTCTGTTCAAAGCTGCCGATGACGGTCTCGCTCTTCAGCGTGCTGGCGATGTCGTCAAGACCTTCCAGCATGATGTGCTTGCGCGCGGGGTCGATATCGAAGGTGATCGTGCCACCATCGGGGCCAGAAATTTCCTGCGCTTCCAGGTCGATCGTCAGCACGGCATTGGAGCCGCGCGAGGCATCGTCCATCAGTTTGTCGAGATCGTCTTGGGAGACGACGATCGGCAAGATGCCGTTCTTGAAACAGTTGTTGTAGAAGATGTCGGCAAAGGAGGTGGAGATCACGCAGCGGATGCCGAAATCGAGAAGCGCCCAAGGGGCATGCTCCCGCGAGGAGCCGCAGCCGAAATTGTCACCGGCAACGAGGATCTTGGCGTTGCGATAAGCTGGCTTGTTCAGCACAAAATCCGGGTTCTCGGAGCCATCTTCCTTGAACCGAGCCTCCGCGAAGAGACCTTTCCCAAGCCCGGTGCGCTTGATTGTCTTCAGGTAATCCTTCGGAATGATCATGTCGGTATCGACATTGACGACCGGAAGCGGCGCGGCAACGCCGGTAAGCTTGGTGAACTTTTCCATGATCTGCCTCCGCAGGAATTATTTGCGCAAGGCCTTAAAGCAAAACACCGTCGATTTGAAGAACCGTTTGGCGTTACACGGTACGCCAGCGGCCGGAAATCGAGCGCATTCTGCAGACGCTAAGTTGGATCAGAGGTCGATGATCGTGCCGCGTCCGTCGTTCCATACACGCATGTCATCCTTCTGCGCCTTGACGCGCACCGGTACGGGTTTCAGCCGCGCCGAAAGAAGACGGCCGGCGGCAAGAGCTCCCAAGATGCCCACAAAGGCCACCGTAAGAGATGCCGTGAGGAGCGCGGCCAGCGCAAAAAGCGCAATGCCGGTGGCGAACAGGAAGAACGAGCGAATGTTTTGCATGGCAATACCTTTCCTGAAAGGCAATGTGGTCGCTGCCGGCTTCGCTTGCAAGGCTTTCCGGGCATTGCCATATTGCGCCGCGGCCAAAACCTTGTCACAAAATCGCGATGGCCTCCGCAATTGCACTTCCCAGTACCCATTCTCCCGTCCGCCGCTCTTGTCTAAGTGTTCCGGCCAGCAATCGGCGTGCACTCGACAAGACGCATGAACTGGGCTGTGACGTGGTCATCCTCGATTTGGAGGATTCTGTTTTTCCGGAAAGGAAAGCGGAAGCACGAGACAACTTGCGGCGCTTCTTCGAAGAAACGCCCCCGAGGGAGCAGGAAACAGTTATCCGCATCAACGGAACGGAATCGCCATACCGTGCTGCGGATCTTGAGCTAGTCCTGGAGTTGCGGCCGAATGCGATGCTTTTGCCGAAGGTGGAGGGACCGCAAGAGGTCCGGGACGCGACATCTTTGCTGGATGCGACGGGTGTCCGGCTCTGGGCAATGATGGAAACACCGGCGGGCATCCTCAATGCGGCGGCGATTGCGGCGGCGGGACGGGAGGGGGAAGGCCGTCTGGACTGCTTCGTCCTCGGCTTGAACGATCTGCGCAAGGACACTGGCGTTCCGTCGGAACCTGGGCGAACCTTTCTTATCCCCTGGATGATGCAGGTGGTGCTGGCGGCGCGGGCTTATGGTCTCGATGTGATTGACAGCGTATTCAATGATTTTCGTGATGCAGATGCGTTCGCCACCGAATGCAAGCAGGGCCGGGCCATGGGCTTTGATGGCAAGATGCTGATCCACCCGGCGCAAATCGATACGGCCAACGACATCTTTGGGCCGTCGCCTGAGGCCGTTACGGAAGCGCGAGCGATCATTGCAGCCTTTGCCGAACCGGCGGCGAAAGATCTCAACGTGATCAACATGAACGGCCAGATGGTCGAGCGGCTTCACCTGGAACAGGCCGAACGGCTCGTGGCCAAGGCTCATTACATCTCTCAAACAACCACCACAGCATGAAAGTCTACCGCTTCCTGACCGGCCCCGACGACGCCTCCTTCTGCCACCGTGTCACCGACGCCTTGAACAAGGGCTGGGAGTTGCACGGCTCTCCTAGCCACAGCTTCAACGCTGCCGAAAACAAGATGTATTGTGGGCAGGCAGTGACCAAGACGGTCGAAGGCAAGGAATATCATCCAGACATGAAGCTGGGTGAGCAGTAACGACAGCTGAGGCAGGTCAGCGGTCCGTTGCTTCCTCGGCGCTCGCCTCGATCCGCTCCATATCGTCGTCGCTCAGGCCGAAATGATGGCCGATCTCGTGGATCAGAACATGGGTGATGATATCACCCAAGGTTTCCTCGTTTTCCGACCAGTAATCGAGGATCGGGCGCCGATAGAGCCGGATACGGTTTGGTAGCTCGCCAGTTTCCATGGAAAAACGTTCGGAAATGCCGCGCCCTTCAAAAAGGCCGAGAAGATCAAAAGGCGTTTCCAGCGCCATATCCTCGAAGATCTCGTCATCGGGAAAATCTTCGACTTCGATCGTCAGGTTGGTGGTCAGCGCCCGGAATTCTTCCGGCAAATTGCCATAGGCTTCGATGGCCAGCGATTCAAATGCGCTGAGAGTCGGCGCGTGGCGGTCCCGCCAATCGTCGGTTTGGTCAATACGGGCCATGGATGCTCCTTGTTGGGGTTCATATAAGCTATCCGAGAAAATTTTCGAGAGGATTCATAGGTCTCGGCGCGAAGCAGGGTCTCGGCGCAAAATGCTGGTTGACTCTTCAGAGGAGCTCTGGAATCCATTAGAACATAAAGTGAACATACTAAATGGAGCTGACGCCATGGCCCAACATGCCACGGCGCAGGAGAGACTTTTTGCCCTGCGTGAGACGATTGCCAAACTGGAAGGCAAGGCCCCGGCGCTGATGGCGCAGGAGCAGCGGCGGGATGGACGGGAGGCTGGTGCTGACAGGCTCTCGTATCGGATTCCGGTTGGAATTCCGGACATGGATGCAGCGCTGGATGGGGGTCTTCCCCTGGATGGCCTGACGGAAATCCGTACCTCTGCCATGCGCCATGCCGGGGCAGGGAGTGGTTTTGTTCTGGCGCTGGCAGCACTGATCCAGCGGCAGGCCGAGGCTTCCGCCTTCTTGTGGATCAGTGACAGGTTTTCCAATGGCGAGGCCGGGCTGCCTTATCCGGTAGGGCTCGCGCAACACGGCCTGCAGGTGAAACATTTTCTTCATGCACTCCCCAGGAGGCTGGAGGATGCATTGTGGCTTGCGGAAACGGCTGCAACGAGCGGCGCCCTGGCTGCGACCATTCTGGAAATAAAAGGCAACCCTTCCGCCTTCGGCCTGTCCGAAAGCCGAAGGCTCAGCCTGCGGGCAAAGGCGGCGAGGCGGCCAATTTTGCTTCTGCGGCACGCAGGCGAGGAGGAGGCAAGCAGCGCCGCCTTCCGCTTTCATGCCGAACCGGGTCCTGCTTCGGAGCGGGCCTTACCCAACGGAACCCTGCTTGGCGGCAGCATCGGTTTTCCTGTTTTCCGTCTTACCCTTGAGAAGAGCCGCAACCCGGCTCCGCTCTCCATGCTTCTGGAGTGGAATTTCCGTGACCGTCAATTTTCCCTTGCCCGACAACCAGAGCCGTCTCGCCTTTCCGGGAACGCGGCAACGCATTCTGGCGCTAACATTTCCGTATCTTCCGACGGATCGGATAGCGCGTCGGCTATGGGGCGCCTCATGGCGTTTGAACGGGCGTCCTGAGCATCCGCCCCTGCTCTGCTCCGGGCGACGCGACAATGGCATCCGGCTGACCTCGCTGGATGAGATAGCCGCGGGACTCGGGTTACGGTACGGTCAAGGTCTTGCCGAAGCGCGAGCCATGTATCCAGCGATCGATGTTGTCGAAGAGGATCTGGCTGCAGACAAAGCGCTGCTGGAAGCGATCGCCGACTGGTGCGATCGCTACACGCCGCTGGTGGCGCTCGACGGTGGCGACGGGCTGTTTCTCGATATTACCGGCTGCACGCATCTGTTTGGTGGAGAGCAGGCGCTGCTGGACGACATTCTTCTTCGCCTGTTCCAGATGGGATTCAAAGTGCAAGGGGCCATATCGGGATCTCCCGGCCTTTCCTGGGCCGCCTGTCGTTTCGGTACAGGTGGAGTGATTGCGGATGGTGAAGAGAGGGAGGTGCTCCGATCTTGGCCGGTTGCCTGCCTGCGCATCAGTGGAGAGGCCACTGCAGCCTTGAGCAAACTTGGGCTAAAGCAGGTAGGGGACCTACTGTCGATGCCGCGCGCACCTTTGGCGCGCCGGTTCGGAAGCCATGTCCTTCTCCGACTCGACCAGGCACTCGGGCAGGAGGAGGAGCCGATTTCGCCACGGCGTGCGGTGGCCCTCCTTTCGGTCGAGCGCAGGCTGGCGGAAGCCATTCAGGCGGAAGAAGCCATTTTGGAGCTCACGGCGCGCATTGCTCAATCCCTGCATGCCAGTCTGGAGGCTCGCGGGGTGGGAGGAAGGGTTTTCGAACTCGTGTTGTTTCGGGTGGATGGCCGGGTCTTCCGGATCGCTGCCGGCGCCTCCCGCCCTCTGCGGGATCCGCAAAGAATTGCAGGATTATTTGCCGAGAGATTGAAGTCTGTTCACGACGAACTGGATGCTGGCTTCGGGTTTGAGCTTTTGCGGCTCAATGTGCTTCAACATGATCTCTGCGAGCCGAGCCAGGACAATCTCCTGGGGCAAGCTCGGGGAGAAGCACCACTGGCCGATTTGATCGATCGTGTTTCCGCCAGACTGGGTGATGAAGTGCTTCGGGCATTCCAGTTTCGAGAAAGCCATATCCCCGAACGCGCCGTTTTCGCTTATCCTGCCCTTGGTCATCATCCGGAAAATGCGGATAAGAAAAATCCGGTCGGTATGACGGAAAGAGAAAGGCCGTTGCGGCTGCTTTCAAGGCCGGAGCCAGTGGAAGCTTTTGCCGCGATCGTTCCGGACGGACCGCCAAGCCGGTTCCGGTGGCGCCGCGTTCTCCACGATGTCGCGCGTGCGGAAGGCCCTGAGCGCATTTCACCGGAATGGTGGCTGGATCAGGAAACAGTCCAGGAAAGGGATTATTTTCGCCTGGAAGTGGCCTCCGGACACCGGTTCTGGGTCTACCGGCAGGGTCACTACACTGCTGATTACCGACCCACCTGGCATATGCATGGCATCTTCGCGTGATGGCGGGGCCCGTTTTCTTTGAGATTGGTGCCCAAACCAATTTTTCCTTTCTGAAAGGGGCATCAAAGCCGGAGGAAATGGTGCTGGCGGCGTCTCTGCTGGGTTTGCCGGGGCTTGGGATTGCAGACTGCAACTCGGTTGCCGGTGTGGTGCGTGCTCACAGTCATGTACGAGATCTCGTTGAGCGACATCAACGGCGGCAGGCCGGTCATGAAGAGGAGAAGGAGGTTCCCCGGCCTTGTCAGATGCAGCCGGGAGCAAGGCTGGTTTTTTCCGACCTTACCCCCGATGTCCTGGCATATCCCATCAATCGGAAAGGGTGGGGTCATCTCTGCCGCCTCCTCAGCCGGGGAAATCTGCGGGCAGAGAAAGGTGGCTGCATCCTGGAAGAATGGGATCTTCTGGAATGGGGACACGAGATGATGCTGGCCGTTGTGCCAGATCCTGTTTGCGTCTCAGACGATGCCTACCTGAAAAAGCTCGGCGAAGTTCTGACGCTGCTGCGGAAGAAATTCGGGCGCGCTGTCTACTTGATGCTTTCACCGAGCTATGCCGGTCAAGACAGGCTTGTCTTTGCAGCCTTTGCTGCGGTTGCAGCCGCTCATCGTGTACCGCTACTGGCCAGCAACCAGCCGCTTTATCATCTACCTGAAAGGCGCTCGCTCGCCGACGTGGTGACGGCGATCCGGGAGCATGTCCCGATTTCGGAGGCTGGCTTTCGTCTGGCGCCGAACGGCGAGCGGCATCTGAAGACCCGCCAGGAGATGGCCCGACTGTTTGCGGATTACCCAGAAGCAATAATCAACACGGGAAGCTTCTTCAGCCGGCTCCAATTTTCCTTAGATGAGCTGCAGCACAATTATCCCGACGAAAGTGTTCCGGGAGAGACGATTTCAGAAACCTTGGAGAGGGCGACCTGGAAGGGAGCCGCGGAGCGCTATGGGGGATGTGTTCCCCCCAAGGTCGCCAGCCTCATCCGCTATGAGCTCGCCCTGATCAAGGAAATGAAATACGAGCCGTACTTCCTCACCGTCCGCCACATCGTTTCTCATGCCCGTGACGTGCTGAAGATCCTCTGCCAGGGGCGGGGGTCAGCCGCCAACTCCGCTGTCTGCTACTGTCTTGGAATTACGGAAGTCGATCCTGTTCACAGCACGCTCCTGTTCGAGCGCTTCATCTCGACGGAGAGAAACGAGCCGCCGGATATCGATGTCGACTTCGAGCACGAGCGGCGTGAGGAGATCATCCAGTATATCTACCAGCATTACGGCTTTCGCCATGCCGGGCTGACAGCGGCGGTGACCAGCTACCGGACGCGGATGGCCGGCCGTGAGGTGGCCAAGGCATTCGGTTTGTCCGAGGACGTACAAGCGGCGCTCGCAAGCACTGTCTGGGGCTGGTCGGAAGAAGGACTGTCGGAACGGGAAGCAAAGGTCGCCGGCCTTGATCTTGCCCACCCTACAACCCAGAAGGTCATTGCCCATGCCAAGGAATTGATGGGCTTTCCCCGGCACCTGACCCAGCATGTCGGCGGCTTCCTGATCACGCGCGACAGGCTCGACGAGGTGGTGCCAATCATGAAGACGGCCATGCCCGGCCGCTACATGATCGAGTGGGACAAGGACGATCTCGACACGCTGAAGCTCCTCAAGATCGACGTGCTGGCGCTCGGAATGCTGAGCTGCCTGAGGAGAGGCCTGGCGCTCCTGCAGGATCATTACGGGCGGGAGGAAACGCTGGCGAGCCTGATGGCCAAGGAAAACGATCCGAATGTCTTCGACATGATCTGCCGTGCCGACACGATCGGCGTCTTCCAGATCGAAAGCCGGGCGCAGATGTCGATGCTGCCCAGGCTCAAGCCGAGAAAGTTCTATGACCTCGTCATCGAGGTGGCGATCGTCAGGCCCGGCCCGATCCAGGGCGACATGGTCCATCCTTATCTGCGAAGGCGCGAGGGTCTGGTGCCGGTCGAGTATCCCACACCCGAACTCGAGAAGGTGCTGGGCAAGACCCTGGGCGTGCCGCG
>JAEWOP010000116.1 GCA_023399635.1 Pseudomonadota bacterium | reverse complement strand
GGCCACGAACTCGTTCTGGTGCGCGAATTCGATGCGCCGCGCGAGAAGATCTACAAGGCCTGGACGACCCCGGAGCTGCTGAAGGTGTGGTTCTGCCCTGAGCCCTGGAAAGTGACCGAGGCAGATCTCGAACTTCGCGCCGGCGGGCGCTGCAACACGGTGATGGAAGGGCCAGACGGCGAAGTGGTCCCCAATGAAGGCGTCTTTCTCGAACTTGTCGAAAACGAGAAGATCGTGATCACCGATGCCTTCACCGAAGGCTGGGTGCCGACGGACAAGCCATTCATGGTGGCGACCGTCCTGCTGGAGGAACTGCCAGGCGGGCGCACCCGTTACACCGCAACGGCGCGCCACTGGAGCGAGGAAGACAAGAAGGCCCACGAGCAGATGGGATTCCACGAAGGCTGGGGCAAGGCGGCCGACCAGCTGGCCGCATTGCTGGCGCGGATGTAAGGCGGCCATCAAAGAACAGGGACGGAAGGTTCTTCCTTTTCCGTTCCTCAGTTCTGCAGGCATTCTCTCGTTCCTTAATTGGAAGCCTCAGCTATCCAATCCTTTGAACGCACCGTTCGAGATATTCCCATTTGCCGTTGCCGGTCTGATCTCTATCTCCCCTTCAGACAGAAGGAACGGATGCTGCCCATGGAACTTGGTCTTTATACCTTTGCGGATGTGGATCCCAATGCGCCTGACAAGGGGGCGGAGGGGGCTCAGCGGATGAAGAACCTGCTCGAGGAGATCGAGCTCGCCGACCAGGTCGGGCTCGATGTCTTCGGGCTTGGTGAGCATCACCGGCCGGATTATCTGGTTTCCTCGCCGGCGACGGTGCTTGCGGCGGCTGCGGTGAAGACGAAAAACATCCGGCTGACCAGCGCAGTCTCAGTGCTGAGCTCGGACGAGCCGGTGCGGATCTTCCAGCAGTTTTCTACCCTTGACCTGATTTCCAACGGGCGCGCCGAGATCATGGCCGGGCGCGGCTCCTTCATCGAATCCTTCCCGCTGTTCGGCTACGATCTCGGCGATTACGACCAGCTGTTTGCCGAAAAGCTCGACCTGTTGATGGCGATCCGCGACCAGGAAGTGGTCACCTGGACCGAAGGGCAGTTGCGGCCGCCGATCAACGGGCGCGGCGTCTACCCGCGGCCGCTGCAGGATAAGCTGCCGTTGTGGATTGCCGTTGGCGGCACGCCGCAATCTGTGGCGCGGGCGGGCGCGCTCGGCCTGCCGGTGGCGCTCGCCATCATCGGCGGCGAGTACCCGCGGTTTGCACCGCTCTTCCACCTTTATCGCGAGGCGGCCCGGCGGGCGGGCAACGACCCTGAGACGCTGAAGACCAGCATCAACGTGCATGGCTTTATCGCGGATACGACCGAGCTTGCGGCCGACCAGTTCTATGGGCCGCAGGCAGCGGTGATGGATCGGATCGGTCGTGAGCGCGGCTGGGGACCGACCAACCGCGCGCATTTTGATGCCGCTCGCGGGCCTACAGGCAACCTGTTTGTCGGCGATCCGGAACTCGTGGCGGAAAAGATCGTCGCGGCTCACAAGGTCTTCGGCAATGACCGGTTCCTGATCCAGATGGCGATCGGGCTGATGCCGCACGACCAGATCATGCGCGGGATAGAGCTTTATGGCACGAAAGTCGCGCCGCTGGTCAGAAAGGCATTGACCGGCTCGGCCGATGGCGCGACACGGGCCATCCAAACCCCCGGATAGTTGAATGATTGTCACCACCGAAGATGAACTGCAGAAGCTCAAAGATGTCGGCCGCGTTTGCGCGGTTGCGATCGAGACGATGGCCAAGGCTCTCGAGCCCGGTATCACCACCGCTGAACTCGATGCCATCGGTCGCAAGGTGCTGGAGGACAATGGTGCGGAGTCGGCGCCGGAATTCTGCTACAAGTTTCCAGGGGCTACATGCATCAGCGTCAACGAGGTGGTGGCGCATGGCATTCCAGGGCCTCGGGTGATCCAGGCCGGCGATCTCGTCAATATCGATGTGTCGGCGGTCAAGAACGGGCTGTTTGGCGATGCCGGCGCTTCCTATGCGGTGCCGCCGGTGACGCGGCAGGTGGAGAAACTCTGCCGCGACGGGCGTCGTGCGCTCTGGACGGGCCTGCAGCAGGTAAAGCCCGGTCGACCGCTTGCCAATATCGGCAATGCCATCGGCGCGTTCGCCAAGAAGAACCGCTACACGTTGATCCAGAACCTTTCCAGCCACGGCATCGGCAAGACGTTGCACGACGAGCCGAAGGAAGTGCCGACCTGGCCTGATCCAACCGAAACACGCTTTATCGAGGAGGGGCTGGTGTTCACGATCGAGCCCTTCTTGTCGCTCGGCGCGGACTGGGCGGAGGACGGTGACAACGGCGATCCCTGGACGCTTTACAGCGAGCCGCGGGCGCCGACCGTGCAATACGAGCACACGATTGTCGCGACGCGGAATGGTCCTCTGATCCTGACGCTGGCGGAGTAAGAGCCGCTTTCGGTGCCAAAGCGGGCAGGCTCCGGCGGCCTGTCCAGTCATTGAACACGGTCTCGCCGGATTTTGCCGTGCCGCCGGTCAGACGGCGTTTGCGGCTGGGCGTCATGCCCGGCCGCCGCCGGCGACATCATGTCGCCTGGGTCGAATCGATCGACTGCTTCTGTTTAAAGCAGGAGAGGGGGATAGGTTCACAGACATTCGCGTTGGCCGTCCCTTTGGTGAAGGATCCGTAAAGCAGCAGCCGTCGCAGCGGGCGAAATCTGCCAGATGTGTCCTGGTCTGGCACGTTGCGCTGTGTAGGAAGTCTTCCCTGGACGTCGCCCTGTGGACAAGCCTTGCCACGCGAAAAGGCACGGAACGAATCCCGTGCCTTCAACACGTCAGGACCAGTTGCTTCAGGCAGAAGCCACCCAATGAACCCGGCTGAGATCCTTGTTCAGGTAAACCTGGACCGGGATCTCGGAGCCAGCCGTGACCGGAAGGGCAACTGCATAGGCTTCGAAACCCTGATCCAGTAGTGCTGCCAGCATGCCGGTCGAGGCTGAGGGCAGATAGCCCAGCTGGCTGCCGTCGCTGCGTCGCACCGCGATGCTGGACGGATCGAACGCTCTCTCGGGCCGCCGCTCGAGACGCAGTCGCTCGTTCACCTCAGGCGCTTTGGCCTGAGGGAACTGGTCTCGATTGGCGACATAGGAACGTAGCAATCCGACCCCGCCGGTTTCGCCGCGTGCCGCCGCAGCAGCACCGGTCGCGAAGGGAAGTGCCGCGAGGGCTCCCCCTGCTCCTGCAAGGAAGGAACGCCTTTCCATGACGACCTCCTAGAGCTGTTCGGCCTGAGCGCCGCTGTTGGGCTTGGCGCGGCCAAGGTTCGGCTTCTCGCCGAGTGGCTGCATCGGACGGCTGGAGAAGGAGCCATTGCCGTCGATCGACTGACCTTCGGTCCAGCGACCCTGCACCGGCTCGCTGCCATCGTTCTGGAAGCCGAGGAAGGCGTAGCTGAATTCCTGCTTCTCCTGTTCCTGCGGGAAGCTGTTGGGGATCGGGAAGACGTCCTGCGGGCCTCCCAGCTCTTCCAAAGCTGCCATCCACTGGTTCTGGTGCATGGTATCGCGGGCGATCAGGAAGGAGAGCATGTCCTTCATGCCCGGGTCGTTGGTCATGTTGTAGAGGCGAACCGCCAGGACGCGGCCGGTGGATTCGGCCGTCACATTGGCCGTCATGTCTGCCGCAATATTGCCGCTGGCGTAGATGTGCGACATGTCGAAGGGTACGCCGTCGGAATCGACGGGCATGGCCGAAAGCCCAGCTGAAAGCAGGTTCTTCAGGTTGATACCGCCAAGCACCGCGCCGCCGACCGGGTCATTGGCGACCTCTTCGCGAAGGCTGAGTGGAGCGCCCTCAAGATTCATGGCGACAGCCGTAGCAAGCATCTCGATGTGGCCGAGTTCTTCCGCCGCCGTGTTCATCAGCAGGTCACGAAACTTCGGATTACCACGCGCGCCGCAGGCCTGGAAGAAATACTGCATTGCCACGCGGATTTCGCCTTCGACGCCGCCGATCGCCTGCTGCAGCGCGCGGGCGAACAGCGGATCAGGATTTTCGACACGCACGGGATATTGAAGTTTTCCGTCGGTATAGAACATCGTTCTCTCCTTCGTGTTGGGGACGGGCGCCGAACAAGCGTTTGCGCGCATGGTTCCTGGCAAAATGGGGAGGCTGCACTTTTCGGCCCTGGATGGCAGCAGTGGCGGCAGCTCAAAACCATGCGGCATGCGATGGCCCGCGATGCATCAGCTTCACGCATCGGTGGATCAATTTTGCGCGTTTGATCGATCGGGACCGGCGATGGCATAAGCCGACATGGCTTTTCGCGAACTCCCCCGAGCTTCCCCTGTATGGATCGGCATTGCCGGCGCGCTTTCCATGGCAGCGTCGATGGGGTTCGGGCGTTTCGTTTACACGCCGATCCTGCCGGGCATGATGGAAGGTGCTGCTCTTTCTGCCGCCGATGCCGGCCTGATCGCCGGGGCCAACTTCGCCGGTTACCTGCTCGGGGCAATCCTTGCCGCCTTTGGTTGGGGGGAAGGGCGAGAGCGCCGCGTTGCGCTTCTTGGTCTCGGGGCAGCCGCCGTGCTGTTGGCCGCCATGGCGGCGACGGCAAGCCTTCCCGCCTTTCTCGTGATCCGCTTCCTGGCTGGACTTGCCAGTGCCTTCGCGATGATCTTCACCTCGTCGCTGGTGCTACCGCACGCGGTGGTGAACGAACAGGTGCCGCTTCTTCATTTCGGAGGTGTCGGCCTTGGGATCGCGCTGTCTTCGGCGATTGTTGTCGCAATCAACATGCTGGCGGGCGATGGTGCCCATGGCTGGCGGTTGAGTTGGCTCGGTAGCGCGGTGTTTGCGCTTCTCGTGCTGTTGATCGTCTGCCGGCTCCTGCCGCGGCCGTTATCGGGAGCCCCGAAGGTAAGGGAGCACGCTCTGCGCTGGCGTCGGTCGCTCGTGCTCGTGACGTTCTCCTACGGCCTGTTCGGCTTCGGCTATGTCATCACCGCGACGTTCCTGGTGGCCATTGCGCGTTCGACGGCGGCGGGACCCACCGTAGAAACGCTTGCCTGGTTCCTGACTGGAACGGCAGCGGCGCTGTCGCTCTTCGTCTGGCGCGGGCTGGTCCGGCGGTTCGGTTTAGAAGCCACTTATACCGTTTGCATCGCCTTGGAGGCGATCGGCGTACTGGGTTCGGTGCTTTTGCCGCCGGTTGCCGGAGCGCTGGTAGGCGGTCTCTTTCTCGGGCTGACCTTCATGGCGGTTACCGCCTACGGGCTTCAGCTTGGCCGGATGTTGGCGCCCGACAGCCCGCGCAGGGCACTTGCCGCAATGACCGCCGCATTCGGTACGGGGCAGATCGCCGGCCCGCTGGTGGCCGGCTGGCTGGCGCAAGGGAGCGGCAGTTTTACCCTGCCGACAATGCTGGCCGCCGCTGCCCTTTTCCTTTCGACACTGCTGATGCTGCCGCTGCTGCGTGCCAGAAGTCGATAGCCTCGGGATTACAATTGCGTAAGCCGGGCAGGGCGGCATTGCTGCCCTCACAGTTCTGCCCTAGTTTGCCGCCACCACCCCACAGCCGATCCTGGCCACAACTGCGCAAACGAGTGCTGCCAACGTGTTCAAGTCCTTCTTCCCGCAACCAAAGCTCTTCTTCCTGTCCGCGGCACTCTGGTCGGCGGTCGCTATCGTGTTCTGGTATACGGTCGGGGAAGGATGGGGAGCCGCGTTCGGCGCGCCGGCCCTGGCTGTCGATGCGCAGCCTGAAGTTGGCGTTGCGACGTTCTGGTCACCCGCCTTCCTGTGGTTCTATATCTATTTCGGTCTGGTCACGCTGATCTTTGCAGCGTTCTGGTACTGGTATCGCCCACACCGCTGGCAGACGTGGTCGATCCTCGGCTCGGCACTCATTCTCTTCACCACCTATTTCCAGGTGCAGGTCAGCGTTGCGATCAACAACTGGTACGGTCCCTTCTGGGACCTCGTGCAGCAGGCAGTCTCCCAGTCCGCGCCGGTGACGGCCGAGCAGTTCTACGGCCAGATCGGCGTGTTCCTGGGGATCGCGATGGTGGCGGTGGCCGTGGCCGTCATCACCCGCTTCTTCGTCAGCCACTACATCTTCCGCTGGCGGACTGCGATGAACGAGTACTACATGGCGCAGTGGCCAAAGCTCAGGAAGATCGAAGGTGCCTCGCAGCGTGTTCAGGAAGACACGATGCGCTTCTCAACGACGGTGGAGGGATTGGGCGTCAGTTTCATCGACTCCATCATGACGCTGATTGCCTTTACGCCGGTGCTGATGCGGCTGTCTGCAAACATCACGGAGCTGCCGCTGATCGGCGAAATCCCCTATCCGCTGGTCACAGCCGCGATACTCTGGTCGCTCTTCGGCACGATCTTCATGGCATTGGTCGGCATCAAGCTGCCGGGGCTGGAATTTCGAAACCAGCGCGTTGAGGCTGCCTACCGCAAGGAACTTGTCTACGGTGAGGACCATGAGGATCGTGCAGAGCCGATGACGGTTGCAGAGCTCTTCGACAATGTGCGGCGCAACTACTTCACGCTCTATTTCCACTATCTGTATTTCAACATCGCCCGGATCTTCTACCTGCAGATCAACAACATCTTCTCCTTGTTGATCCTGGCGCCTTCGATCATTGCGGGACGCATCTCGCTCGGTGCGCTGAATCAGATCTCCGGGGCTTTCGGACAGGTGACGTCGTCGTTCCAGTACCTGGTTTCGTCCTGGCCGACGATCGTCGAGCTATTGTCGATCTACAAACGTTTGCGCGCCTTCGAGAAGGCAATCGATGACGAGCCGTTGCCTGAGATCGATCGTCACTATCTTGAGCGGGAAGCCGTAGGTGGTGAGCTGGAAGCCGATCGCCCAAGCTAAGTCGGGCAGCCGTTTTGGCCGCAACGGAGGGATCCGCACGGTGAAAAGGGGATAGGGCAGGCGGACTTCGATGGGGTTGGTGTTTCAGGCGTTCCGCCTGCCCCGGCTGGCGCTTGATCTGTCGGGACATTCCCTGCTGTCCCGGCAGTTGCTGCAGCATCGTCGGCACCGAGCCCGGTTCGCGACCCGGTGCCCCTTTCCGATGACGCCCCTATTGTCGCCTGCCCACTTCACGCGGGGATGATGGCGGATGGAAAAAAATGGTAAGTCGTTCGTCCGGAACAGATATAAGTCGCCTGCGACTGCAAAACGTCCCCGCTTACAGTGCTGAGGGGTCGGCGGTGCGAGGCAGCAACTCGCGCATCGCCTCTTGATAGGTAACGCAGGCAACGTCCTCGCGGCCGCAGACCTCTTCTGCCAGTCGCTCCATCGCCCGCCAATAGGCTCCATCGTTCATCTTGACGAAGTGCAGACCGATCTGAAGCGGGATTCGCTCGCCTCCGTATTGCTGGTCGAAGGCTGCGCGAAAGGCTGCATAGGCCCGCTCCTCGGATTCGGCGGAACGGCTGGGGGTCTCGACGCCGGCGGAATGACGGATGAAGAGGTTGTAGTCCATCGCGATGATCGGCCGGCTCTTCGGCCCTTCGGGGATCAACGGCAGGCCGAAGCGGACAACGCCTGCCTTCTCTTCCGGAAACGCTGGTCCCTTGGTCACCGTGCTCGCGTCGTAAAGGAAGCCCTCCTGCCGTTCGGCCGCAAACAGCGTAGCGGGAGCTGAGAGATAGGGCGCGCGGAAGCCCTGAATTTCGTTCTGAACGAAGTCTCGCCAGCCTTCCGGCTCGTCTTGCGCCGCGCCGTTGGCTTTCCAGGCGTCGGCGAGGATGGAGCGAAACTTTGCCATTTCGGCAGTCCAGTCGGCGACCGACCAGTCGGCGCCGTCAAAATGGCCGCAGGTGTGGCTGGCAATCTCGTGGCCCTCGCGATGCGCCTGCCAGACATGGTCCAGCCTCGCACGCGCCTCCTCGTGTGTCTGAGCAAAGCCGATATTGGAGCGGCCGATCTTGCGGCCCGGTCCTTTGTAGGATGCAGCATTCGCCTTGGCGATCACCAGCGAACAGGAGAGGAAATAGGTGAAGCGGGCGTTTGTTCTTTTCGCAAAGTCTCGACTGCGCTGCCAGAGCGTGTTGTCTCCAGCGCCATCAAAGGAGATCAGCAGAAGCTGGGGGGGCTTTGGCACATCATTGGCATGGGATGTGGACGGAAGACAAAGAGCGAACGAAAGAAACAGGACGTAACGGAAAGACATGGGCACCGCGATTCATCAATGGATGACATCCTCTGTGTCTGGAATGCGGCGAAGCTTTGGACAGGCTGGTGAGATGCCGGTTTTGTGGTTAACTGCCGTGCATCATGCAACGGAGGACATTCGAGACCATGCTCCTGCTCGTCATCAGCCTCATCCTGTTCTTCACCATCCACCTGACGCGCGTGATCGCGCCCGGCTGGCGCGCTTCCGTCATCGCCGCCAAGGGCGAGCGCTTATGGAAACTTAGTTATACCGTTGCCAGTGTCGCCTCGCTGGCGCTGGTGATCCATGCGTTCGGGGAGGCGCGGCAGGAAACGGGCGTCCTTTACACGCCGCCGATCTGGATGGCCCATCTGGCTTCGCTGCTGATGCTGGTCGCCATGATCTGTCTCGTGGCGAGCCTGATGCCGCCGGGGCATATTGCGACAAGGACAAAGCATCCGATGGTGCTTTCCGTGAAGATCTGGGCGCTCGCGCACCTGCTTGCCAATGGCGAAACCTCCTCCGTGATCCTGTTTGTGGGGTTTCTCGCCTGGGGTGTCGTGTTGCGAATTGCGCTCAAGCGGCGGGAGCGAACCGGCGAACTGGTGAGGCCTTCCTTCGTATCCGCCCGCTACGACGCACTGGCCGCAGTGATCGGGCTCGTCGTCTATCTCCTCTTTATCTGGCGCCTGCATCTCTGGCTGATCGGCGTGCAGCCTTTGCCGGTTTGAGATTTGCCGCCGCTACCCCTTACATCATGCGGAAAATGCGCTAGAAGGCGCCTTTCCGCATGACGTGATGGGCCTCGGGGGCCGGAGACAGGAATGGCGCAGGACAACGACAGCTTTATCCGTGAGGTGAACGAGGAACTCCGTTCGGAGCGGTTGAAAACCGTCTGGAGCCGTTTTGGTAAAATCATCATAGCCGTGGCAGTGCTGATTGTTTTGGTGACCGCCGGCTATCGCGGATATCAGTATTGGCAGAACCACAACGCGTCGGCCTCCGGTGATCTCTTCCTGGCGGCTTTGAACCTCGCGTCGCAAAACAAGCATGACGAGGCGCTCGCCGCTTTCCAGGAACTGGAGCAGGACGGAAGCGGCTCGTATCCGGTCCTGGCGCAAATGCGCGCCGCCGCCGTGCTGGCCCAAAAGGGCGATACGGAAGGTGCCATATCCGCGTTCTCCGCTGTTGCCGCCAGCACTGCTGCGCCAGATGCTATGCGCGATGTTGCACGTCTGCGCGCCGCCTGGCTGCTGATCGATGCCGGCACCTACGAGCAGGTTTCAGCCGAAGCCGAGGTTTTGACCGGCGGCAACCATGCATTGCGCAACTCGGCGCGTGAGGCATTGGGGCTTTCCGCCTACAAGGCAGACGACATGGCTCGCGCCAAGCAGTGGTTCCAGGCCATCGCTGACGATGCTGCGGCACCCCGCAATGTGGCAAACCGCGCCCAGATCATGCTCGACAACATCGCCGCATCCGGCAAGGCGCCCTAGTTCCCGCAGGGGAAGGGCTGAAGGAAGAAAAGCATGAGCTTCACGGTCGCGATCGTCGGACGTCCTAACGTCGGCAAGTCCACGCTGTTCAACCGGCTGGTGGGCAAGAAGCTCGCGCTGGTGGACGACACGCCGGGCGTGACGCGCGATCGGCGGCCGGGCGATGCCAAGCTGATCGACCTGCGGTTCACCATCATCGATACCGCCGGCCTGGAAGAAACGGGACCCGATACGCTGGAAGGGCGGATGCGGGCGCAGACGGAGATGGCCATCAACGACGCCGACCTCACGTTGTTCGTTGTTGATGCCAAGATGGGCCTGACGCCACTCGACAAGACCTTTGGCGAACTCCTTCGCCGCAGCGGCAAGCCGGTGGTCCTGGTGGCCAACAAATCTGAGGCCAAGGGCTCTGACGGCGGCTTCTACGACGCCTATACGCTGGGTCTCGGCGAGCCGGTGCCGATCTCGGCCGAACATGGCCAGGGCATGATCGACCTGCGCGACGCGATCGTGGAGGCGATTGGCGAGGAGCGGGCGTTTGGTGATGACGACGCCGAGGCGCTTACCGATGTCAGCATTTCGCCGTCCGAGCTTGCCGAGGATGAGGACGAGGATTTCGAGCCTGAATATGACGAGACGAAGCCGCTGCGCGTGGCAATCGTCGGGCGTCCGAACGCCGGCAAGTCGACCCTGATCAACCGCTTCCTTGGCGAGGACCGATTGCTGACCGGCCCAGAAGCCGGCATCACCCGAGATTCCATCTCGGTGGAATGGGACTGGCGCGGCCGCACCATCAAGATGTTCGACACCGCCGGCATGCGCCGCAAGGCACGGGTGCAGGAAAAGCTGGAAAAGCTGTCTGTTGCTGACGCGCTACGTGCCATCCGCTTTGCCGAAACGGTGGTGATCGTTTTTGACGCGACCATTCCGTTCGAGAAGCAGGACCTGCACATCGTCGACCTGGTGATCCGGGAGGGCCGCGCTGCGGTGCTCGCCTTCAACAAATGGGATCTCGTGGAGCACCCGCAGGAAGTGCTGGCGGATCTGCGCGAAAAGACCGAACGGCTTTTGCCGCAGGCTCGCGGCATCCGCGCGGTACCGATATCGGGCCAGACCGGCTACGGCCTCGACAAGCTGATGCAAAACATCATCGACACCGACCGGGTGTGGAACAAGCGCATCTCGACCGCAAGGCTCAACCGCTGGCTGGACAGCGTCCAGACGCAGCACCCGCCGCCGGCGGTTTCCGGGCGGCGGTTGAAGCTTAAATACATGACTCAGGTGAAGGCGCGGCCGCCCGCCTTCATGATCTCCTGCACACGTCCCGATGCTGTGCCGGAGCACTACATCCGCTACCTGACGAACGGCCTGCGTTCCGATTTCGATATGCCGGGCGTGCCGATCCGTGTCCATTTGCGGGCGGCAGAAAACCCTTTTGAATCAAAGCGAAAGCGTCGCTAACGAAGAGGTTGATTCAGAGGTTTCATCCGATGAATCAAGTATTTCTCCACTCATGCCGCCGGCAGTGCCAGCAGCCCTTGCGGGATACGCGCGTTCTCGAGGACTGATCATCACAACGCCGATCCCCATTCGCTCCAGTTCCCGATTCGTGTTCTGGATGGAGCGCACGACGCCGTTGACCTGAGGAAGCCAAGCGTCCGTACGATGGTGATCTTCAAGGCCTCTCCCGGGGTCGCGAAAGCTGCGACTCAGCCGTAGCTTTTCGCGCGACGGGAGTGGTATCGGAGGCTTTTGTTACACCATCATGTCAGGCCGGTTGACATCGGGCAATGTCAGCCGGGCAGCAGGGCCGGGCTGATCAGCGCGCCGTGATGTCGCACCACCACCGACGCGACGGCGGCGCCATAGGCGGCGGCATCCTCAGGGGAAGCGCCGCGGACGAGGCGGGACAGGAAGCCGCCGTTGAAGCTGTCGCCGGCGCTCGTCGTGTCCACGACTTCCGGTGCGGTAACGGCCGGAACATGTGTCCCGGGACCGCCGAAACTCAGCGTCGCGCCGTGCTCGCCGTTCTTGACGACGACGGCCTCCACCCCAAGTCCGTGGTAGCGAGCGATGGTCTCCTCGATGCTGCTATCGCCGAAATGGGTGGTTTCGTCGTCGAAGCTCGGCAGGACGAGTGTCGCGGCGCGTGCGCCGTCGCTGATCGTCTTCAGCATGGTGTCCTTGTCCGACCATAGGCGCGGGCGGACGTTCGGATCGAAGCAGACGCGCTTGCCGGCCGCCTTGGCGCGGCGCAGTTCCGCCAGAAGCGTGTCGTTCGCCTCCGGTGACAGAATGCCGAGCGTGATGCCGGAGAAATAGACGATATCGGCAGCCTCGATGCACTTGCGCAGGTGATCGGCATCATCTGCAAGCCTGCGGGCGGCAGCGGTGTCGCGCCAGTAACTGAAGGTGCGTTCGCCGTTCTTCAGGGTGATGAGGTAGAGGCCGGGCGTCTTGCCGGGGATGCGTCGGATTGCTTCCGTACCGATGCCGGCTTCCTTCATGAAGGCCAGCATTTCCGAGGACATCGGGTCGTCGCCGAGGGCGGTAAAATAGTCGACCGTCCACTCCGCGGGCAGGCAGGCGCGGGCATACCAGGCGGTGTTGAAGGTGTCGCCGGCAAAGCCACGGCGCAGCAGCCCTTCGCCCGCCTGCGACAGCTCGACCATGCATTCCCCGATGGATAACAGACGTCCCGCCACGCGCGCGCTCCCCTCAACAGTGTGGGGGCTGGCAATATTCTGAACTTCCCGCCAAGGCAAGCTGGCGGCGCGGCATCAGGGTACGTTCGGAATCAGTTTGTCTTTTCTTCCCATGGCTCTAGGTTGCCATCGCGACACGAGACAGGAGGCCGGAATGGCATTGGACAGAAGCAAGGTGGAAGACGCGGACTGGTGGCGCGGCGCCGTGATCTACCAAGTCTATCCGCGCTCCTTCCAGGACACCAATGGCGACGGGATCGGCGACCTGAACGGCATCACCCAGAGGCTGCCCTATATCGCCTCGCTCGGCGTCGATGCGATCTGGCTGTCGCCCTTCTTCACCTCCCCAATGGCGGACATGGGCTATGACGTCTCGAACTATTGCGACGTCGACCCGATGTTCGGCACGCT
>JAEWOP010000183.1 GCA_023399635.1 Pseudomonadota bacterium | reverse complement strand
GCCGGCCGTTCCGACCACCTGAGCTTCTTCACCAGCGTCACGCCCCTGGCCGACGGCACCGTGCCAGGCTGCTGCATTTTCCGGAGACAGCAGCCCCCCTGCCAACCCGATGCCCGCCCAGCCACCGACACCCGACAATACCGCGATGTATTGTTTGCCTTCGTGCTCGAACGTGTTGATGTTGCCGATGATCCCGGATGGGGTCTTGAACTTGTAAAGTTCGTTTCCGTCCAGATCGACTGCCTTGATGTAGCCTTCAAGCGTGCCGTAGAAGACCACATCGCCGTCCGTTGCAAGCGCACCCGACCAAACCGAGAACTGCTCGGGCTTGGACCAGACGATCTCGCCCTTGGCAGCATCCCAGGCAATGAAATTGCCCATGCCGCCGTGGCTGTCAGGTGCCGGATACATGGATACCGTGGCGCCCACATAAGGTTGTCCGGCCGTATAGCTTACGCGATAGGGCTCATAATCCATGCAGACGTGGTTGGTCGGCACGTAGAACAGCCCGGTCTTTGGCGAGTAGGATGCCGGCTGCTGGTCCTTGGTACCAAGGGCTGCAGGGCAAACACCGGTGGTATTGGTGTCCTCGCCATTCTGGTGGGTCGAATACTGCGCCACGACCTGCGGGCGACCATACTGATCGCTGTTCGGGTCCATGACCACTTCGGTCGCCCAGTTGACCTTAGGATCATATTTCTCTGCCACCAGGAGCTCACCAGAGTTCCTGTCGAGCGTATAGGCAAAACCATTACGATCGAAGTGAACGAGCACGTCGCGCTGCTCGCCGTTGATCTCCATGGCATCGACGAGGATGTTCTCGTTCACCCCGTCATAGTCCCACTCGTCATGTGGCGTCATCTGGTAGAGCCATTTCGCCACGCCCGTGTCGGCATCACGCGCCATCAGGGTCATGGACCAGCGGTTGTCGCCTGGGCGCTGGACAGGGTTCCATGTGGAGGGGTTACCCGTCCCATAGAAAACCAGATTGCTCTTCGGATCATAGGCGAACCATCCCCACGTGGTCCCGCCACCGGTCTTCCACTGCTCGCCCTCCCAGGTGTTTGTACCGGAGTCCGGACCCACGGGCTTGCCGAGGTGGGTGGTCTTTTCCGGATCGATCAGGGTCTCGGAATCCGGACCCATTGAATAGGCCTTCCAGGCGAGCGAACCGTCCTTCAGGTTGTAGGCAGCCGTCCATCCCCGAACACCGAATTCGGCACCCGAAACGCCGATGATCACCTTGTCCTTGACGACCATCGGAGCGGCCGTACCCGACTCGCCCTTGCCCCCGTCGATCTGGTCACCATTCTTGACAGACCAGACAACCTCTCCGGTCTTGGCGTCGAGAGCAACGACAGTCGTGTCGGCCTGGTTCAGAATGATCTTGCCATCCCCATAGGCGACCCCACGGTTGACGGTGTCGCAACACATGATGCCGATGACGTTCGGATCCTGCCGGGGCTCATACTTCCAGAGGATCTTTCCGTCGTTCTTCAGATCAAGCGCATAAACGATATTGGGAAAGGGCGTGTGAACATACATCACGTCGCCGATAACCAGCGGACCACCTTCATGCCCGCGCAAGACCCCTGTCGAGAATGTCCACTTAACCTGGAGATCCTTCACGTTGTCTTTGGTGATCTGGTTCAGCTTTGAGTAGCGGTGATTGGCATAGTCGCCGGTGGGCATAGCCCAATTCTTCGAATCTGCCGCAAGGGCAGTAAGCTCGTCGTTGGCCAGCGCAGTACTGGCAAGCGCAGCCGTCATGAAGCCGGCAGCCGTTAGTGATAGATAGGTACAAGTCTTGTTCAAGCGCATGTGAAGTCCTCCCGATGCAGTTCACCCGAGGCTCGTCATCCCAGCACCATAGGCTGTAAGCCCGCGAGTGCTGGTTATGAGCGTTTCATGCTGTGTGGGATTGTCTTCCGTCAGCGTGTCACGGCTGAACTGGCCCGGCAGAGGGCACCGTTACTGCCGGGCCAGCCACGCCTACGAAACCTTGCCCCTCCCAAAGACAAAATCTTGAAGCCGGATGACATTTCGGAGGATAGGACACAAAATTCAGGTATGCAAGGATAAATACAACGCCTTGTTGCGCCGCAATAGTTTTGTTGCTCTGCAGCACCCAAGTCCAGCTCGTTAAAATCAGTTATTGCGTTGCATCATTACAAGTGAATACTATGGTAATACATCATATTTTGCATTTGAATGCCGCTCACCGATCGCGAGCAGTAATGGGAGGCATCCATGACGAAGACGAAGACCGTGATCTCCATAGCAGGCTTTTTGGCCGCCCTCATGTATGCCGTGGGCGCCTCTGCCGCTGGGAACTATCCCACGATCGCAGTGGTCGACTACGTCTATGGATGCATGAAAGCGAACGGCAACTCTCGGCAGGCGTTGGAACGTTGTTCCTGTTCCATAGACGTCATTTCATCGATCATCCCCTATGCGCGTTACGAAGAAGCCGAGACGTTTCGCAGCCTCGGCCTCTTGGTGGGGGAACGGGGCGTCCTGTTTCGCCAAAGCGCACCTGCCAGATCTGCAACGGGAGATCTGCGGCGAGCACAGGCAGAGGCAGATGTTCGATGCTTCTGAACAGACCGGTTCTGGTCTTGGTCTGAAAGCGCATTCCGCGTTTAGTTGATCTCTTCGAACTTGTCCCTGAACGCAAGCGCCAGCCGGTCCAGAGCATCCTTATCTCTCTCCGAACGGGGCACCGCCACCTGGAAGACGCCGGTGACATGCGCCGGCCGGGGTGAAAGCACGATGATCCGATCCGCTAAAAGCAGTGCCTCACGCAAGTTGTGCGTTACCATCAAGGCCGTGGTCGGTCGCGCGGACCAGACCGTCATCAAGAGACCACGCAGTCTTTCCGCAGTTGGCTCGTCAAGAGACGCAAATGGCTCGTCCAGAAACAGAATGGCGGGTTCAGTTGCGAAAGCCCGCGCAAGTGCTACCCGTCTGGCAAGCCCCAAGGAAAGCTCCGCGGGGTAAAGCGTTTCGAGACCCGAAAGCCCAAGGATTTGGAGCAGTTCATCAAGCGCCGTCTGCTTCAGCGAGGCCGGCAGAGTCAGACGGATGTTTTGCTCAACCGTTCGCCACGGCAAGAGCACGGGCTCCTGAAACACCGCAGCAATGCGATCAGACTCGCGGTCAGGCAGGCGCACCGTGCCTGAATAATGTCGATCGAGCCCCAGCAGAATGCGCAGCGTCGTGGTCTTGCCGCAACCCGAAGGCCCGAGCAGACACACGAATTCTCCCTGCCTGACCTCGAAGGAGAGATCTCGTAGCGCCACGACGTCGACGCCTTGCGAGGAGCGGAATGTTTTCTCTGAAATCTGGACTTCAAGCGGCACGGCGGCGCCAACGGGTTGCATGCTGTTCAACGGGCTGCACCAACAGAAGTTCGATCATCAACATCACTGAAACGAAGGCCAAAGTGTAGGCCAGAATTCCGGCGACGTCGAAGATCTGGAAGTAAAGATAGATCTGGAAGCCCACGCCATTCGACCGCCCCAACAGTTCCACCACGAGAACGATCTTCCAGATCAGGGCGATACCTGATCGGGATGCCGCTGCGAAATAAGGCTGCAGTTGCGGAAGAAGGACGTGGCGGATTCGGTCTACAGCACTCAGGCGATAGACACGCGCCATTTCCATGAAGCGGTCGTCAAGTGCACGTGCGCCTTCCCGCATCGTGACCACCACGTTCGGGATTTTGTTGATCGCGACTGCGGTGATCGCGGCAGCTTCCGTCAAACCGAACCAGATATAGGCCAGGATGATAATCACCAGCGCAGGGATATTGAGGAAGAGAACAAGCCACGGATCAAAGAAGGCGTCGAGCCGGCGACGACGACCGAGAACGATGCCGATGACAGTGCCGACAGCCATGGCGATAACATACGCACCCGCGACCCTTGATAGCGTCATCATCAGGTGAAAAGCCAGATCGCCGCTCGCTAATTCGGCAACCATCGTATGCCACACATCGGCAGGAGGCGGCAGGGCGCGGCTCGGCCAGATTGCCGCCACCATGCCCCATACCAGACAAAGGCCAAGCAAGGAAAACGTTGTCGTCGCGATCGGTAGCAGGGCAGCACCTCCACGACGACGACTGGTTGCTTGCCCAGCCTGGACACGATCCGTCGCATCGTCGTGGCGCATCATGCCTTCAGTTCTGCCCAGTAGGTCCCGGGCGCCATTTCCCGCGCCTTGCCGACAAGCTTCTCTCCCCCAAGTGCTGACAGAACCTCATACAGCCTGGCGGCATCGCGCTCCTCCTCGGCAACAGGGCGGCGCGGGATTCCTTCCCGGTACCGATCCCGCAGCACCTCAAGTTCACGTCCCTCGGCCCTGACCAGAGGCGCGAGCCTTTGCCATTCAGCGTCGGAACTGGAAAGGAGTGACTTGGCTTGGCCGCTCGCCTTCACGAATCGAAGAGCAACATCGCGATTTTGATCTGCCCAATCCTGCCGGAACACATAGCCGAGCGCTGACACCGGGCCGGATGCACCCAAGGCTTGCGCTGCGTCGTCAGCGCCAATCAGCCGCCGGAAGCCGTTAGCCTCCAGCCTGGCACAGAAATGCCAGAAGTTCAGGACCGCATCCAACTCGCCGGAAAGGGCCTTCTCCGAAAGCAAGGGAGGCGCGCCGTAGACGACCTCCGCTTCTTTCGCGAGATCGAGTTGATGATCTTGCCGCGCGAGCCCCTGGATCAAAAGCCAGCTTTTATCCAATGGCCCGCCCGCCACACCTATCTTCTTGCCGGCCAGTTCCGTAAGGTTTCTCACCTCCGAGTCTTGCTTGACCATGATGGCGCCAACCGCCGTAGAATAGGGCGCCAGCGTCAGC
>JAEWOP010000018.1 GCA_023399635.1 Pseudomonadota bacterium | reverse complement strand
TTCGTTTCTGAAAGCGGCCCGAAGACCGCGCGCCAGCGCCAGCTTGCGATCATGGACCAGGACGGCTTCAACGTCCGCCAACTGACCAACGGCAAGGACATCGTCCTGACGCCGCGCTTCTCGCCGAACCGTCAGGAGGTCACCTATATGTCTTTCGAGGGCGACCAGCCACGAGTCTACCTGCTGCAGCTTGAAACCGGGCAGCGTGAGGTCGTCGGCAATTTCCCAGGCATGACCTTTGCACCGCGATTCTCGCCTGACGGGCAGAAGGTGATCATGAGCCTCCAGCAGGAAGGCAATTCCAATATTTACACGATGGACCTGAGGTCGCGCACCACGACACGTCTGACCAACACTGCCGCCATCGATACATCGCCATCCTATTCCCCGGATGGCACCAGGATTGTCTTCGAAAGCGACCGCGGTGGACGTCAGCAGCTCTACGTCATGGGAGCCGACGGCTCTGGCCAGACCCGCATCTCGTTCGGCGACGGGTCTTACTCGACGCCTGTATGGTCGCCGCGTGGGGATCTAATCGCCTTCACCAAGCAGTCCGGCGGCAAGTTCGCCATTGGCGTGATGAAGCCTGACGGTTCGGGTGAACGCATCCTTACCACCGGCTTCCACAACGAAGGCCCGACATGGGCGCCCAATGGCCGGGTGCTGATGTTCTTCCGGCAGAACGCAGGCGCAGGCGGACCCCAGCTCTACTCGATCGACCTGACCGGATATAACGAACAGCAGGTCAAGACACCGGCATTCGCTTCCGACCCGGCCTGGTCCCCGCTTCTTGAATAATGGCCGAAAGCGGACGGAGGCGGCCTGCCGCCTCTTTGCCGCCCAAATCTCCTGAAAAGGAGCGTTCAAGGGACACCGAAGCGATTTGTTAACCATGATGGTTTTACTTGAGTTAACCGACCTCGGTTAGAGTCTGGCAACTCTATTACGTTGATCTAAGGAGAGACCGGCTATGGGCCGCACCGATACCCCGGCGATGAGCCGAATGCAGAAACTTGCTCGCAACCCGGCCGTGATCGCACTGACACTCACGCTTGCGCTGGCTGGCTGCGCCAACAAGAAGAACCTTCCCAACAATGCCGGCGATCTGGGCCTGGGCGCTGGTGCGGGCGGTGCGGCGACACCTGGTTCGCAGCAGGATTTCACGGTCAATGTCGGCGACCGCATCTTCTTCGACACCGATTCCACCTCAATCCGCGCAGACGCACAGCAAACGCTCGACCGTCAGGCGCAGTGGTTGGCTCGTTATCCAAACTACGCCATCACCGTCGAAGGTCATGCCGACGAACGCGGCACGCGCGAATATAACCTGGCGCTGGGCGCACGCCGCGCAGCCGCAACCAAGGACTATCTTGCTGCACGGGGCGTTCCTGCCAACCGGATACGCACAATCTCCTACGGCAAGGAAAAGCCGGTTGCCGTCTGCGACGACATTTCCTGCTGGTCGCAGAACCGTCGCGCTGTGACGGTTCTCGGCGGAGCTGGGATGTAAGAACCCCAGGTGGCAACGAGATTGTGAAGGCGGCCGGAAGGCCGCCTTTTTAATTTCCTTAGTTTAGCCGAACTTGCGTTACTTTTAGAGGCAGGGCTCGGTTGCAATTTAACGTGGATTGACAAAATCTGCAGTCGCGCCAAACCGGCGCAGATCAAAGCAGGACGGACGATATGAAGAAACTTGTCTTGGCAGCAATGCTGGGGCTGACAGTGGCGGGCGGCCCCGCCGGGGCGTTTTCACTGCCGGAACTCTTGCAGCGGAACAATCAGGTCTCGCAAGCGCCGGTGGTGCTGGCACAAAGCGGCGACCCGGTTCGTCTTCAGCAGCTGGAAGAAGAGATTCGACAGCTCAATGGCCGCATCGAGGAAATGAGCTTCCAGATCCTGCAAATGCAGGAACAGATGCGGAAGACCCAGGAAGATAACGAATTCCGCTTTCAGGAACTCGAAAAGAGCGACAACGGAGCGGCCGGGGAACCGGCCGCTACCGCTTCCAGACCACAACCGGCTGCTCCGCAGGCCCCACCGACTGAAGACGTTGCACGGGTGATCGGGACGCCTCCGGCGGCGTCTCCGTCGGCTGCGTCTGGAGCCGCAGCCCCGCCAGAGACGACGCTCGGATCCATCGAGTTTGACCAGAACGGAAATCCCCGCAACGTCACGCGCAACGAAAACATCGACAACTCCGCGGGCTTGCCTGGTGTCGACACCGGTGCGCCGCTGCCTTCGCAGAACAATGCCGCTGCCACGGATGCACAACAGACCGCCTCGCTCGGCAATGAGAACGACACCTATCAGGTCGCGTACAACCACGTCCTGGCCGGTGACTACACGCTGGCCGAGGAGGGATTCACGCAGTATCTAACGGAATTTCCCGAAGGTGGTCGCGCCGCCGACGCGAGCTTCTGGCTCGGTGAGGCCCAGTATTCGCAAGGTAAGTACACCGAGGCAGCCCAGACATTTCTGAATGCGCACCAGACATATAACACGGCACCCAAGGCGCCGGAAATGCTCTTGAAGCTTGGCATGTCGCTTGCGGCACTGGACAACACAGAAACTGCCTGCGCCACTCTCAAGGAAGTGCCGAAGCGCTATCCGAACGCGCCGCGCCCCGTGCTCTCGAAGGGTGCTTCGGAGCAGAAGCGTCTTCGCTGCTGATCTGCCGCCGGTGCCCACTGCCGCTGCTCCTTCGAGCCTGACAGTACAACAATCCATTGCTGCCATCCTGCAAAGGCTGCGGAGGCCGATGCGACTGCTTGTCGCCGTTTCGGGTGGAAGCGACTCGACAGGTCTGTTGGTCGCCCTCAAGGAGCATGCAACGCCAGATTTTACCGTCATGGCTGCGACCGTCGATCATGGGCTTCGTCCGGAATCAGCCGATGAAGCGCGCCATGTCGCGGCACTATGTTCACGGCTTCACGTTCCGCATACCACCCTCGTCTGGAAGGGCGAGAAACCCTTGACAGGCGTAGCGGCTGCTGCACGCGATGCGCGCTACCAACTCCTTTGCGATGCCGCCGAGGAAGTTTGTGCGGATGCAATCCTTACGGGCCACACGCTCGATGACCAACTGGAAACGGTCGTCATGCGTTCTTCCCGCGGAGGCAGGGAAGATGCTCGCGGGTTGGCTGGCATGGCCGACATGGTTCTCCTGCGCCGCCGCCATTGGCTATTGCGTCCGCTTCTCCAGACGCGCCGGGAAGACATCCGCAACTTCCTCCGGCAGCACGGGGAAGTTTGGATCGACGATCCGTCGAACTCAGACCAAAAGAACGAACGAGCGCGGATGCGCAAAGCCTTGGAACTTGGATCGCCGGTCTCGGCTGCGGAAATCAATAATGCCGGACTGCGGCGGCAGGATCTTTCGCGAGCGGCAGCAAGCCTTCTTGCAGAGCACGCCACCTGCCACCAATCCGTACTGATCCGCCTTTCGCGGAATGCATTCAATGCTGAGCCTGCGGTCCTTCGCTACGCACTCTGGGCCTGCGCCGCAGTCGCTGGTGGCCGTGAGCAAGGGCCAACACCAGATGCCATGCAAAAGGTATTGGCTCTGGTGACGGTCGGGGTACCTGGACGCCTGACGGCAGGAAGAGCGGTCTTCGATCTTCGCCGTGATGGACTCTTCCTTTGTCGGGAAAGCCGCGATCTTCCCGCACTATTGGTAGAGCCAGCAGACTCGGTGTCATGGGACGGAAGATTTCGAGCCATCAACAACAGCAAGGGCGCCGTTCGCGTGAAACCTTCATCCATGAGCCGGCAGGATGCGCAAGCAGTGTTCCTGCATGCCCCGTCCTCTGTTACGGTTCGCGCAGCGAGATCATTGCCGGAGATCCATGCCACATCTGGGGAGACTCAGGGAGTGACTGCGACCCCGATGCTTGCGCCGTTTGACCGTTTCCTGCCGCGCTTTGACCTCGACCTTGCCCGCACATTGGCGCAACTCGCAGGATGCGACAATTTCCCCCCGTTGCCAATCATGGATTACGAACGGAAAAGGTAACCAGTCCGTCGGGTTCGCCTTGGCAAGGATCAGACGGAACCCTATGTTAACAGCAAGCAAGAGGCTCTCGAGCCTACCGCACAGTTCCGGGGAGTTCGATGAACCCAAACTTTAGAAATTTCGCCCTTTGGGCCATCATAGCGCTGTTGCTGATTGCGCTGTTCAGCATGTTCCAGACCGCGCCGTCGCAATCCGGTTCCCGCGAGATTCCGTATTCCCAGTTCTTGAGCGAGGTCGATAGCGGTCGCGTGCGTGACGTTGTGGTCACCGGTAACCGCGTGATGGGCACGTACCGCGACAATGGCGCAGGCTTCCAGACCTATTCCCCTGTGGTCGACGATACGCTGATCGAGCGCCTGCAATCGAGAGAGGTCACGATTGTTGCTCGTCCCGAGACAGACGGTTCATCCGGCTTCCTGAGCTACCTGGGTACGCTGTTGCCGATGCTGTTGATCCTGGGCGTCTGGCTGTTCTTCATGCGGCAGATGCAGGGTGGGTCTCGCGGTGCAATGGGCTTTGGCAAGTCCAAGGCCAAGCTGCTCACCGAAGCGCATGGCCGCGTCACGTTCGAGGACGTCGCAGGTGTCGATGAAGCCAAGCAGGATCTCGAGGAAATCGTCGAGTTCTTGCGTGATCCGCAGAAGTTCCAGCGGCTCGGCGGTCGTATTCCTCGTGGTGTTCTGCTCGTAGGTCCTCCCGGTACCGGTAAGACGCTTTTGGCGCGCTCCGTTGCCGGCGAAGCCAATGTTCCGTTCTTCACCATTTCTGGTTCCGACTTCGTGGAAATGTTCGTCGGTGTCGGTGCAAGCCGCGTTCGTGACATGTTCGAGCAGGCGAAGAAAAACGCGCCGTGCATCATCTTCATTGACGAAATCGATGCGGTCGGCCGTCATCGTGGCGCCGGTCTTGGCGGTGGCAATGATGAGCGGGAGCAGACGCTCAACCAGCTGCTTGTCGAGATGGATGGCTTCGAAGCGAACGAAGGGATCATCCTGATTGCAGCGACCAACCGTCCTGACGTGCTTGACCCGGCGCTCCTGCGTCCAGGTCGGTTCGACCGCCAGGTTGTTGTGCCGAATCCCGATATCGTTGGACGCGAACGTATTCTCAAGGTTCACATTCGCAATGTGCCGCTGGCGCCGAATGTGGACCTGAAGGTGCTTGCCCGCGGGACGCCCGGTTTCTCCGGTGCTGATCTGATGAACCTCGTCAACGAGGCAGCTCTGATGGCTGCGCGTCGCAACAAACGCGTGGTCACCATGACGGAGTTCGAAGACGCCAAAGATAAGATCATGATGGGCGCCGAACGCCGTTCTTCGGCCATGACCGAAGCGGAAAAGAAGCTTACCGCTTATCATGAGGCGGGCCACGCGATCACGGCGCTCAAGGTTCCTGTCGCCGATCCGCTCCACAAGGCCACGATCATCCCGCGCGGTCGCGCACTCGGCATGGTGATGCAGTTGCCGGAAGGCGATCGTTATTCGATGAGCTACAAGTGGATGGTGTCGCGCCTTGTCATCATGATGGGTGGGCGCGTTGCCGAAGAACTGACCTTCGGCAAGGAAAACATTACCTCGGGCGCGTCTTCCGATATCGAGCAGGCAACCAAGCTGGCTCGGGCGATGGTTACGCAATGGGGCTTCTCCGACATCCTCGGGCAGGTGGCTTACGGTGAAAACCAGCAGGAAGTCTTCCTTGGCCACTCCGTTTCACAGTCAAAGAATGTTTCGGAATCGACGGCTCAGAAGATCGACACTGAGGTGCGTCGCCTGATCGATGAGGCTTACAACGATGCACGTCGCATCCTTACCGAGCACCATGATGAGTTTGTCGCCATCGCCGAGGGTTTGCTCGAATACGAAACGCTCTCGGGAGACGAGATCAAGGCCTTGATCAAGGGGCAGAGGCCGTCTCGTGACAGCGACGATACGACGCCGGTTCGGGGGTCGGCTGTACCGACCACGGGGGTCAAGAAGGACGAGCCGAAGGGCGGCGAGGCGGAAGGTGGTCTGGAGCCTCAGCCACACTAAGATATGGGTGCTGACCAACCAGGAAGGCCATCTGCTTTGCAGGTGGCCTTTTCTGTTGGTAACGAGATGTAATTGGTTTTGACGCTATTTTACGTGCCTCACCGATGGAAATGTGGCATGACCGCAGCCCCTACGAGCAGGAAGCCGCCCCAAGCGCGGCTGGCGCTGCGACGACGCGCTCCGGCGCGGTGACAAAGGAGCATGAATGACACGCCGATATTTTGGCACGGATGGAATTCGTGGCCACTCGAACGTATTCCCTATGACGCCGGATCTGGCGATGCGCGTCGGTATCGCTGTGGGCACGATCTTCCGCAACGGCAATCATCGGCATCGCGTGGTTATTGGCAAAGACACGCGGCTTTCCGGCTACATGTTGGAAAATGCGATGGTCGCCGGCTTCACCGCCGCCGGACTCGACGCATTCATCCTCGGCCCGATCCCGACGCCTGCCGTTGCCATGCTCACCCGCTCGCTTCGGGCCGATGTGGGTGTCATGATCTCGGCGTCGCACAACCCTTATCAGGATAACGGGATCAAGCTTTTCGGCCCTGACGGGTACAAGCTCTCCGACGAGCTCGAAATGCAGATCGAAGACCTGCTTGAGAAGGATCTTGCAAGCCAGCTTGCCAAATCCGCTGATATCGGGCGCGCCAAGCGCATCGACGGTGTAGACGATCGCTATGTCGAACATGCCAAACGGACCTTGCCGCGCGACGTGACTCTCCAGGGCCTGCGCGTCGTGGTCGACTGCGCCAACGGTGCCGCTTACAAGGTTGCGCCGACAGCGCTCTGGGAGCTGGGCGCCGATGTCGTTACAATCGGCAACGCACCGAACGGACGCAACATCAATCTCGACTGCGGTTCGACCAGCCCGGGTGCGCTACAGAAAAAGGTCCATGAGGTGAGGGCGGATATCGGCATTGCTCTCGATGGAGACGCCGATCGAGTGATCATTGTCGACGAGACCGGCGCCATCATTGACGGCGACCAGCTGATGGCGGTGATTGCCGAAAGCTGGGCAGCCGAGAACAAGCTGCGCGGCGGCGGGATTGTAGCCACCATCATGTCGAACCTCGGGCTGGAACGCTTTCTTGTATCGAAAGGCCTGCAACTCGCGCGCACCAAGGTTGGCGACCGCTACGTTGTGGAGCATATGCGCAACCATGACTTCAACCTTGGCGGCGAGCAGTCCGGGCACATTGTCATGTCCGATTTTGGCACGACGGGCGACGGGCTCGTTGCTGCATTGCAGATCCTGGCGACAGTCAAGCGCACGGGCATTCCCGTCAGCGAGCTTTGCCGTCGCTTCGAACCGGTGCCGCAACTTCTGAAAAATGTGCGCTTCTCTGGCGGCAAGCCGCTCGACGATATCATCGTTCGCCAGGCGATTGCGGATGCGGAAGCAGAACTGGCAGGCCGCGGCCGCCTCGTGATCCGACCCTCTGGAACCGAGCCTCTTATTCGTGTCATGGCAGAAGGCGATGACGAAGGGCAGGTCGAGCGCATCGTCAACGAGATCATCGGCGTCATATCCAGCGTTCGAACAGCTGCCTGAAGTAATGTCTCGTATTTGAAGAAGAACCGGCCGCGCGCCGGTTTTTCTATTTGGATCTTGGTAAATATCTATAGTTAAGAGGGCCTTTACCTTTCTCCTTCATTATCCATGCCAGATCAACCCATTGGCATGTGCTCGCTGCCCAATGATGACGAGCTTGGAGATGAAGCGATGAGAAAGAGCCTGCTTGGCGCTGCCGCACTGGTGCTTTTGGCCGGTGCTGCGCATTCCGCTGATGTTTATCAACCAGAACCCTTGCCGTCGCTCATGGACGCGCCAGAGGTCACCGTTCAAGAGGCCAGCGGCTGGTACCTTCGGGGCGATGTCGGCTATGGCTTCAACAAGAGCCGGGGCGTTGAGTACTTCCAGGGTGATAACGAAAACCTCGTGGACTTCACATCCGCCTCTCTGAAGGACGGGTTCCTGCTTGGTGGCGGTGTCGGCTACCAGATTAACAATTATCTGCGGACGGATGTAACCTTCGACTATATGAAGTCAGACTTCAGCGGCAGCACGAGGGGCGAGTGTGGCAATGGCCCTGGTTATCAACTCTTTGCTTGTTCTTCGAGCGATCGATCGTCGATGCGCGCATACTCCCTGATGGCAAATGCATATGTTGACCTCGGCACCTACGGCTCTGTTACGCCTTACGTTGGTGCCGGCATCGGCGGCACCTATGTCAAGTGGAGTAACCTGCGCAACACGATCTGCGATGACCCGTACGCGACCGGCTGCTATGGCAGTGAGCACGGCGGCGAGAAGAGTTGGCGCTTCACGTACGCGCTGATGGCCGGTGCCACGATCGACCTCACTTGCGCCCTCAAGGCAGACGTTGGCTACCGGTTCCGGCATATTACGGGTGGCGAGATGTTCGGCTGGGCCGACAACGGAGGTCCTGGTCGTGATGAAGGCTTCTACAGCCATGAGGCGCGGCTCGGTGCCCGCTATCTTCTCGGCGGTTGCGATACCCCGGTCAGCTACGAGCCTCCGATCGAGCCAATCGTCTACAAGTAGCAGCGTCGGCAGTATCATCTCGAAAGCCCGCCCGGGTTCTCCAGGCGGGCTTTGTCGTGTCGCCAACACAACAACCCATCTTGCGCAGGCGACATTTCTTGCTTGACTACGGCTCGTTCGGCCAATAACCACGCCGGTGGGACACCCTTCCCCAACGAAGGGCTTTCTATCTGGAAGGATAGCCACATGAGCGATATCGCAAAGCCGGACACCCGTCCGAACAATACCCATTTTTCCTCTGGCCCCTGCTCGAAGCGCCCCGGTTGGACGCTCGAAGCACTTTCCGATGCACCGCTCGGTCGTTCGCACCGCGCCAAGGTCGGCAAGGCAAAGCTGAAGCAGGCCATCGATCTTACCCGTGAAATTCTCAACGTGCCGGCGGATTACCGTATTGGCATCGTTCCGGCCTCCGATACCGGCGCCGTCGAAATGGCGCTCTGGTCGCTGCTCGGCGAGCGCGGGGTCGACATGCTTTCCTGGGAAAGCTTCGGCGCTGGCTGGGTGACCGACGTCGTCAAGCAGCTGAAGCTGAAGGACGTGCGCAAGTTCGAGGCCGACTACGGTCTGCTGCCGAACCTGGCCGAAGTCGACTTCGACCGCGACGTCGTCTTTACCTGGAACGGCACCACCTCAGGCGTCCGTGTTCCGAATGCCGACTTCATCCCGGCAGACCGCAAGGGCCTGACCATTTGCGACGCCACATCAGCGGCCTTCGCGCAGGACATGGACTTTTCCAAGCTCGACGTCGTCACCTTCTCCTGGCAGAAGGTGCTGGGCGGCGAGGGCGGCCACGGCATGCTGATCCTGTCGCCGCGGGCTGTCGAGCGGCTCGAGAGCTATGTACCAGCCTGGCCCCTGCCGAAGATCTTCCGCATGACCAAGGGCGGCAAGCTGATCGAGGGCATCTTTGTTGGCGAGACCATCAACACGCCGTCGATGCTCTGCGTCGAGGATTACCTGGATGCACTGAATTGGGCGAAGTCGCTCGGTGGCCTCACGGCGCTGATCGCACGTGCTGATGCCAATGCGAAGGTAATCTTCGACTTTGTGTCTGCCAACGACTGGATTGCCAATCTCGCGGTCAAGGATGAAACACGGTCCAACACGTCGGTCTGCTTGAAGATCGTAGATCCCGAGATTACGGCTCTCGATGCCGATGCGCAGGCGACGTTTGCCAAGGGCATGGTCTCCATCCTCGAGAAGGAGGGCGTAGCCCTTGACATCGGCGCCTATCGCGATGCGCCTTCGGGCTTGCGCATCTGGGCCGGCGCGACGATTGAGACAGCCGACATGCAGGCTTTGATGCCGTGGCTGTCCTGGGCGTTTGAGGCGCAGAAGTCTGCCCTCGCTAAGGCCGCTGCCTAACCTCAAAGCGTATCCGGTTCCGCATGAGCGGGACCGCTCATCCTAATCAGAGACTGAACCTCTTTTAAGGAGCCCAAACCATGGCACCTCGCGTTCTCGTATCCGACGAACTTTCGGAAACCGCCGTCCAGATCTTCCGCGACCGCGGTGTTGATGTGGATTTCCAGCCAAAGCTTGGCAAGGACAAGGAAAAGCTTGCCGAAATCATCGGCAACTATGACGGCCTTGCCATCCGTTCCGCCACCAAGGCCACCGAAAAGCTTATTGCCGCCGCAACCAACCTCAAGGTGATTGGCCGCGCCGGCATTGGCGTCGACAACGTCGACATTCCGGCAGCTTCGAAACGCGGCATCATCGTGATGAACACGCCGTTCGGCAACTCGATCACCACAGCAGAGCATGCGATCGCGCTGATGTTTGCTGTTGCCCGTCAGCTTCCGGCAGCCGATGCATCGACCCAGGCCGGTAAATGGGAAAAGTCGAAGTTCATGGGCGTCGAGATCACCGGCAAGACGCTCGGCGTCATCGGCGCCGGAAATATCGGCGGGATTGTCTGCAAGAAGGCAATCGGGCTTGGCATGCATGTGCTGGCTTATGATCCCTTCCTTTCGGCTGAACGTGCCCAGGAGATGGGGGTGACCAAGGTTGAGCTCGACGAGCTGCTGGCCAAGGCAGACTTCATCACGCTTCACGTTCCGATGACCGACAAGACTCGCGGCATCCTCGGCAAGGAAGCGCTCGCGAAGACAAAGCCAGGGGTGCGTATCATCAACTGCGCGCGTGGCGGCCTGGTCGATGAAGCAGCGCTTGCCGAAGCCATCACGTCCGGTCACGTCGCCGGTGCGGGCTTCGACGTCTTCGAGGTGGAGCCGGCAACCGAGAGCCCGCTCTTCGGCCTGCCGAACGTGGTCTGCACCCCGCACCTCGGGGCATCCACTACCGAAGCGCAGGAGAACGTCGCGCTTCAGGTTGCCGAGCAGATGTCGGACTACCTCATCAAGGGTGCCGTCTCCAACGCGATCAACATGCCTTCGATCACGGCGGAGGAGGCTCCGATCCTGAAGCCGTTCATCCGTCTTGCGGACGTGCTTGGGGCGTTTGCCGGTCAGGTGACCGAGAGCCCGATCAAGGGGATCGAGATCCTCTATGACGGCTCCACGGCTGAGATGAATACGCGGGCGCTGACCAGCGCATTGCTCGCCGGCCTCATCCGGAACCAAGTGGCGGACGTCAACATGGTGTCTGCGCCGATCATGGTGAAGGAGAAGGGCATCGTCCTATCCGAGGTCAAGCGTGACAAGACCGGCGTCTACGACGGATATATCAAGCTGACCGTCACGACGGAAAACCAGACGCGCTCGATTGCCGGCACCGTATTCTCCGATGGCAAGCCGCGCTTCATCCAGATCAAGGGCATCAACATGGATGCCGACGTCGGCGCCAACATGGTTTACATCGCCAATACCGACGTCCCCGGCATGATCGGCTTCATGGGTACCACGCTCGGCGAGGGCGGCGTGAACATTGCCAACTTCCAGCTTGGCCGCGACAAACAGGGTGGCGACGCGATTGCGCTTCTCTACGTCGACGAGCCGGTCAAGCAGGAGGTTCTCGACAAGCTGACGGCCAATCCGGCGATCCGCCAAGCAAAGCAGCTCAGTTTCAACGTCGACTGATCCGTCCTCCCAAGGACATCGCAAAAGCCCGGTGCGAAACAATTGCGCCGGGCTTTTGTTTTGGAGCACGAACTGCCACTGCTGACGCAGTTGTTATTGGCAAATGCCGCGCGATCCGCTCAGGAGGAGTGGCTTTGAAATCGAAGGCGAGCATCGCTATATGAGGGACGTCCGCCCACTGCGGACGCAGAGGAGAGAATTATGCTGTTATCCATCCGGCGCTTCAGGCACGTCTTTTCGGTTGCCGCGATCGCCATGGCTGTTTCGTTCGTCGCCGTCGATTTTGCAGAAGCACGCCGGGGTGGGGGATTTGGTAGCCGCGGTTCGCGGACGTTCAATGCACCTGCCGTCACCCGCACTGCGCCCAACCCGGCAGCACCGGTGGATCGTACCATGGCGCCGCGTCCGCAGCAGAACAATGCTGCCGCACCCAATGCGGCGCGTCCCCAGAACCAGAACCGTGGCCTGTTCGGTGGTCTTGCCGGCGGCCTCCTCGGTGGTCTGTTCCTTGGTGGCTTGTTCGGCATGCTGATGGGCTCAGGCTTCGGTGGCGCGGCTGGCTTCCTCGGAATGTTGCTGCAGATCGCTCTGATCGCGGGCCTTGCAATGCTCGCCATGCGCTTCTTCGCACGGCGGCAGCAACCCGCAGCCTCCGGTCCGGCCGGTGCCAGCCCCAACAATGCGTACCAGGCGCCACAGCAGCAGCGTGGGCCGTCTTTCCAGATCCCGAAGATCGGTGGGCTGGCTGGCGGAGCAGCCGCGGCTTCAGAATCGGTTCGCCACGCATCGGATGCGACCGATGAGATCGGCATCACGCAGCGTGACCTCAATCAGTTCGAGAAGCTGCTGGCGGACGTGCAGGCTGCCTACGCTGCAGAGGACTATGCCGCGCTTCGCGCCATCACCACGCCAGAGGCCATGTCCTACCTTGCCGAAGAGCTTGGCGAGAACGCCACCAACGGCCTGAAGAACGAGGTGCGCGATGTGACCCTGCTGCAGGGGGACCTGTCGGAGGCGTGGCGTGAGAACGGTCAGGAATATGCAACAGTCGCGATGCGCTATTCCAGCATCGACTTTATGCGAGACCGCAATACTGGCAAGGTCATGCAGGGTGATCCGGACACGGCGACGGAAACCGTCGAGGTGTGGACGTTCGTGCGCAGACCGACCCAGGAGTGGAAGCTTACGGCGATCCAGAACGCCTAAGCCCTTAGCAAGGTGCGCGTCTTCACGTCGCGCTGCCCACCGAAGAAAACATCGAGGGCTTGCTCAAAGGGCGAGCCCTTTTCGCTGACGGCGTCAAAAAGCGTCATGCAACTGAAGAACTTGAGGTCGTCGGGCGAGCCAAGGATCTCAAGGGGTGTTTTCCCCGGGTGCTGGAGCATGAGGAGAGTGCAGTCAAGCAGTCTTCCTCCGAGAACAGGATGACGCAGGTAAGCTTGCGCTTCGGTGGCCGAAGCGATGGCGTAACGCCGCGCCATTGCCGAAGAACCGAGGCCGTCGATCTGGGGAAAGATGAACCACATCCAGTGGGATTGTTTCCGCCCCGCTTGTAGCTCGGACCTCACCTGCTGATACACCGCGTCCTGCGCCTCAACAAAGCGCTGCAATGCGTTTGCTTCTCTGTCCACCATCTCGCGTTTCCTTCTTTCCAGCCGCTGAAAAGATAAGGAGCGAGCGCCGATTTTGTTGCCCGAGGTCTTTTCGCTGTTGCATCGCACCCTAACCTATGGGGGCATGGTTACACGCCTGGAAGAAACTCTCCGCGCCTTCATCCGCTGGACGCCAGATCCCATCTTGAGCATTCTGACCCTGCTCCTGGCCTTCGCGCTCGGCTTGCTCCTGCACAAGATTGTCTACCGGGTCCTGAGTCGCCTGACCGAGAATCGGGAGCTCTTCTGGCGATCGCTCGTGCAGCGCACCCGCCGCCCGTTGAGACTGGCCATCCTGACGTGGACGTTATCGCTCGGCGTGGTGGTTGCGCCGCTCAACAACCAGCAAGAAAGCCTCTTGCGCCACATATTGCTGCTTTGTTTCATCGTGCTGCTTGGCTGGATGGCGCGCACAGCGCTTCACATCTGGACCACGGTTTACCTTCGGCGCTTCAAGCTGGATGCCGAGGACAATCTTCTGGCGCGCAAGCATGTGACCCAGTCGCGGATCATGGAACGCGTTGCAGCGACCGCCATCATTGCCCTGACGCTTTCGGCGGCGCTCATGACCTTTCCGGCAGTGCGGCAATACGGCGTTTCGCTGCTTGCGTCCGCTGGCGTCGCGGGTATCGTTCTTGGCTTGGCACTCCAGCCAGTTCTCAAGAACCTTTTTGCCGGTATCCAACTCGCCATCACCCAGCCGATCCGCATCGATGATGCGTTGATCGTCGAGGGGGAGTGGGGCAATGTCGAGGAGATCACGTCCACCTACGTGGTCGTCAAGCTCTGGGACTGGCGGCGCATGGTGTTGCCGCTGAGCTATTTCATCGAAAAGCCGTTCCAGAACTGGACCCGGGAAGGTGCGTCGCTGATCGGAAGCGTGATGATCTACCTGGACTATACCGTCCCCGTTGCCGCAATCCGCCAAAAGGTGGAAGAGATCGCTGCCGGTTCGCCATTGTGGGATAAACAGGTGGCAGGCGTTCAGGTGACGGATTTCCGTGAGGCGGTCATGGAAGTCCGTATACTGGTTTCGGCGAGCAATGCGGGCCGCGCCTTCGATCTGCGCTGTGAGGTGCGTGAAAAGCTGATCGACTTCATCCAGCGCGAATACCCCGGAGCGCTTCCGCGGGTGAGGGCTGAAGGCACGATCGTCGCCACAGATCCCTCGGTGGCAAAGGCGGCAGCTCCTCCGGCCTCACGGAGCTGACAGAAACGGTCGCGCCTTGCATGGCTGTTCGATCCTTTCTATATCCGGGCAGATGCTCTTGCGCGGACGATCCCGCCGATGAGCGGGAGCCGCGACTGGACACGTGGCGCGCGAGCGACTGAGAGAACTTTCTGTGAATACGCTGGATTTTGACAAGAGACCGGAAGACACACGCGTGGTTGTCGCCATGTCGGGCGGCGTGGATTCCTCAGTCGTTGCGGGACTGTTGAAGCAGCAGGGCTACGACGTCCTTGGTATCACGCTTCAGCTCTACGATCACGGTGCCGCTGTTCATCGCGCCGGCTCCTGCTGCGCCGGTCAGGACATCGACGACGCCAGGCGCGTCTCCGAGACGCTTGGTATCCCGCACTATGTGCTGGATTACGAAAAGCGGTTTCGCGATGCCGTCATCAATCCCTTCGCGGAAGCCTATGCGATGGGTGAGACGCCTGTTCCTTGTGTCGCCTGCAATCAGACGGTCAAATTTGCCGACCTTTTGGCAACGGCGAAGGAGCTTGGAGCGGATGCGCTGGCAACGGGGCATTATATCCGCTCCAAGCCAAATCCGTCGCAGAGCAACCCGAAGCGCCGTGCCCTCTACCGACCGATCGATGCCGACCGCGACCAGAGCTGGTTTCTGTTTGCCACCACTCAGGAGCAGATCGATTATCTCCGCTTTCCTCTCGGGGGAATGTCCAAGGCCGAGGTGAGGGCACTTGCCGAAGACATGGGACTGGTGGTTGCACAGAAGGCCGATAGCCAGGACATCTGCTTCGTGCCGCAGGGGCGCTATACGGACATCATCAACAAGGTGAAACCCAACGCGGCTCTTGGCGGCGATATCGTGCATATGGACGGCCGCGTGCTCGGCCAGCATGACGGCATCCTGCACTATACGATCGGCCAGCGCCGTGGCATCGGGGTTGCTACTGGCGAGCCGCTTTACGTGGTCTATCTCGATGCGCGCGGCCGCCGCGTGATCGTTGGCCCCAAGGAGGCGCTCGACACGCGGCGCGTATATCTGCGCGACGTCAACTGGCTGGGTGATCGTTCCCTCGAAGAGGATGCCCGCGATGGCTTTGCCTGCTTCGCCAAGGTACGCTCCTCACGCCCTCCGGCTCCCGTCACGCTGCACTGTGACGACCAAGGCATCTATGTCGATCTGGCGGTCGGCGAAGCGGGTGTCGCACCCGGGCAGGCCTGCGTTCTTTACTCGGCGGAAGGCGCCGATGCGCGCGTCTGGGGCGGCGGCTTCATTGAACGGTCCGAGCGCGCGGCTGAGGCGGAAGCTTCGCTGAGGGCGTTGCTTGCAACGCCGGTCGCGGCTTGACTGTAGCGGGTAGGAAGCGCGCTGCTTTTCCAAGCGAAACTGACAAGCGCATGCTTGACACTGCGGCGAAGCGAGCTTTATAAGCCGCACATCCAAACCGACCGGTCGTTCAGCCCGCTGAACCTTTTGACGCCGGTCTTATGGCGGGGTAGCTCAGGTGGTTAGAGCAGCGGAATCATAATCCGCGTGTCGGGGGTTCAAGTCCCTCTCCCGCTACCATTCTTCCAGCACTGCAAAGACGGGAAGCTCCCTCAGTCTTGGTTATCCTGTTTTCTGGATGACGCTGAGAGAACCATCGCTTTCGAGAATTACCGCCTCCGCCTGCTCCAGTCGGTCGAGTCCCTGGGACCGAACAGCCGACAGCACTTCGTCTTCTGTCAATCGCTGGTCGAGCAGCGCGTCGCTGCAGAATTCGCCGTTACGGGCAAGAAGGGTCGGTTGTGACCGGATCATCTTCGCGAAGCCTGGGGACCTGACGGAGAGGAAGGTCACCAGGTATTGCAGGCCGATCAGGAGGCCAAGCGCTACAGCACCTTCGGTCAGCGCGATCGACTTCTGCAGAAGAATGGAAGCCAGGGTGGAGCCAAGAGCGACGGTCACAACGAGGTCGAACGCGTTCAGCTTGGCTAGCGTGCGCTTTCCGGAAATCCTGATGAACAGGATCACCACGACATAGGCCAGAACGCCCACCACGAGCGTCCTCACCACGTTTTCCCACCCTTGAAAGAACAACTCGCCCCAGTTCAACCTATCTCTCCATTGAAGATGGGCAACCGATGGCGGAGTGGTTGGTTCCAATCTCGCGGGGATGGCTCGCACTTGCGCGTAGAGGGCAGAGGAGGACAACGCGCGTTGAGGCCGCTTAGTCGGCGCGGCACGCTTGCCTTGGTTCTATCATGTCACACAGCCTCGGCCAAAGCCCTTGCGCCGCTATCCCGTGCGTTCTGAAACAGGGCGGCTATCAGGTCCGATTGGGTAATGATCCCGACGACATGGTTGTCGTGGTCGACAACCGGCATGTGGTGAAGCCCCATGTCGGCCATGGGCGGTACCAGCTTGCCGATCATGGTTTCAGGAAGCGCCGATTGGACGCGACGCGTCATGATGTCCTCAACGGCACGCGGAACGCCGCTGCGGCGTATGAGCCGGCCCGCCTGGATGCGAAGGCTCAGGCCGCCGCGCTCGTTGAGCGCCGACATCCGCATGAAGTCGGTCTGGGTCACGATCCCGACAAGCTCCTTGTCACCCGTGACTACCGGGAGCGCCTTGATCCGCGCCTTGGCCAGCAGTCGCCAAGCTGCCTTGATGGACGTACCTGGCGACACCGTCAGAACGTCCCGGGACATGATCTCGCCGCAGGTGATCTCGCCCGATCGACGCTCATAGGCTCTGATCTGCGCCTGGTGGAGGAGGGCGTCCAGGTCATCAAGACTGATATTGACCACCTCGTCATACTGTTCCAGCACGGCCCGAATATCCTCCGGAACTACACCGAGTCGCTGCGAGGGAAGGGCGTCGGCGGTGCCGTGGGTGTTCGGCGTGCCGGCGGGTGCCAGATGTGGGTAGGGCCGCCCCGTCACGTTGTTGAAGGCATAGGCGCTTGCTAGCAAGAGGACGGTGTTGAGGCCGACGGGGGACAGGACAAACCAGTAGCCCCATTGCTGGATGACACTGCCGGCGAGCACGGCGGTCAGAGCAACAGCGCCGCTTGGCGGATGCAGGCAGTTGAGGAGCAGCATCAGGGCAATTGCTCCAGCAATCGCGGTGCTTGCCGCGAGCACCGGATCATCGATCAGCAGAGCACAGGTGACGCCCACCGTTGCGGAGATGAGATTGCCGCCGAGGATAGACCATGGCTGTGCCAGCGGGCTGCTGGGTGCTGCAAAGAGCAGCACCGCAGAAGCACCCATGGGCGCGATCAGCAAGGGAAAGCTGCCGCCGTCACCGAGTGCCATTCGGCTCAGCAGGCCCGTCAGCAGGATCCCGATCAATGCACCGAAGGAAGCGCGGATGCGCTCAGCCGGGCTCACGGGGACGATGGAAGGATTGAGACGTCGGAGAAGGGACATAAGGCGGGACCACGGAAGCAAGACTTCCGGCATTAGCAGAGCCTCTGCACCTGGAATAGGCAAAATGCCCTAATTTACGCCACGCCGTTGGAAAAGATGTTGTTCCAGGTTACCTCGTCACCTGCCAGTGATGGAGGGAGTGGAAAGGACCATGATCTGCAGGTCGTCCAGCATGGGGGCTTGCCCTTTCAAGATCTTCCGGCGTGCCTCACCCAGAGAAAACCAGTCTGCACGGTCGATTTCCGGAAAGCTCTGCTTGCGCCCTGAGCGTGGCGGCCATTCCATCTCGAACTCGTTGCTGCCAACGGAGGTGGGATCGATCGCCGCTTCCGGCGATACCGCCCAGACGAGCACCCGCTTTCCGCCCGGCTGCTTATACTCCCCCAGCCATCGGAAATCGCCGTCGACCTCCAGACCCAGTTCCTCCGCAGCTTCTCGTCGTGCCGCTGCGAGCGGTTCTTCGTCGCCCTCCAGAAGACCCTTGGGTATTGTCCAGGCACCGTCATCCTTGCGTTGCCAAAAGGGGCCGCCAGGGTGACCGAGCAGCACTTCCAGCTCACCATCCGCGCTGGTGCCCAGCTGCCGGTAGATCAGCAGTCCGGCGCTTTTCTTGACCATTCATATCTCCTCGGATTTGCTGCCGTCGAAGTAAAGACACCGTCGAAACTCGCCTGATGACGAATGGATGCAGGTGCGCCTGTGTCGGAACTCTCTTTCAAAGGCGGAGTTATCGGCGTTCGTCACGCATCAAGCCATGGAGAGCATAGATGCCCGTTGCGCAATCGGCCGATCAAGCAGGCTCGAATGTTCCGTTCGACTGCCTCGTGATCGGCGGCGGTCCGGGCGGCATGACGGCGGCGATCTATCTTGCCCGGATGAACCGCAAGACCTTGCTCGTGGATGGTGGTCGCAGCAGGGCAAGGCTCATTCCGCGATCCTACAATCATCCGGGCTTTCCGGGCGGTGTGAAGGGACGGGATCTGCTTGGCCGCATGCGCGAGCAGATGCACGAGCTCGGGGTGCAGATTGCCGACGCAGAGGTGACCGCGCTTGAAAAGACGCAGGAAGGCTTCTTCCGGATTGAAGTCGATGGCCAGCGAGTGCTTGGGCAGAACGTTATCTTTGCGGCAGGATTGGAGGACAATCTTCCTCCATTGGACGATGCCGCCGACCTTGTTTCCTCGGGCTATTTGCGTATTTGTCCGATCTGCGATGGGTACGAAATTGCCAATCGGCCTGTGGCAGTCATCGGTGCCACCTTGCGCGCGGTGGCCGAAGCACGCTTTCTGAAGACGTTCAGTACAATGATTACGATAGTGACGTTCGGTCAGAAGCCGGACTGGGGAGAGGACGTGACAGCATCGCTACGGGAGGAGGAGATCAATGTGATCGTGGATCCTCTCCTGCGATTTTCCAAGACGGCGACAAGTGAGGTTGACCTGCAGTTCGAAGGTGGACGCCAGCTGGACGGCGTGGTGCTCTACACGGCCCTCGGTGTGCGTCCGCGCTCGCAGGTCGCGGCAAAGCTTGGCGTTCTGCTGGAGGAGGACGGCCGGATTACCACCGGACCCCATCAGGAGACCAACATCGACGGATTGTTCGCCGCAGGCGACGTGGTGACAGGGCTGAACCAGTTGGGCGTTGCAATGGCACATGGCGAGATCGCCGCCGTTGCCGTGCATAATCGTTTGCGTACCGGAGGCGCCTAGGTGGAACAGGGCGCTCTGAAGCCGGTTGGAGCAGCAGGGACAGAAAGGCAAGGTGATTCTTGAAACAGTTCTTGGCAATTTCGCTGGTTGCACTGTCGCTCAGCGCCTGCACCACGCCCGTAGCATCCGATGCGCCGGGGCTGGATCCCATCCCGGGCAGCATTACCTATGGTGGCCAGCCACGCACACGGCTGACAAAGGCGCCGATCGGGAGCCCCGTCAATCACCAGTTTCGCAACCAGTTCGGTCAGCGGGTCGAGGAACGCTACATCATCCAGCCGGACCGCAGTCTGAAACTGATATCTCGCCGCGTTTATCGCGGTTGGCCATTCGTCGATGACTGAGAGTCTATCTGCGATTGTCCGCAACTAGGCGAACGCCCCGCCTTGCGGCGGGGCGCATCAGGCTCCTAGTTAGACTTCCCGCTGCCGGGTTCCGCCATCTTGCGGTGCTGGCCTGCCAGCATCCCCGCTGGCGTCACATTGGCGGCAGCTGACATGATCTTGTTCTTCCATCCGGCCACCACATCCCCTTCGCCGTCCATCATGGCCTGGAAGCCCAGTTTGGCAACGAAGGCGGGATCATCCTTCTTCGCTTGACCGAGCGCGGTATCTGTCAGGCCTGCGCGCTCGAAGAACTCGGTATCTGTTGGGCCCGGCATCAAGCAGGTGACGGTGACGCCGGTATCCTTCAACTCCTCCCTCAGGGCCAAGGAGAAGCTGTTGATGAACGCCTTTGTGCTGTTGTAGACGGCCTGGAACGGACCGGGCATGAAGCCGGCGATCGAGCCGGTGAACAGGATCCGCCCCGCTCCTCGCGCACGCATCCGATTGCCGATGGCGTGAACAAGGTGGAGGGACCCAGAAACGTTGGTGTCGATCACCCGTTGAACACCATCGGGATCTTCGTCCAGAAACCCCTTGCCAAGGCCCTGGCCGGCATTGGCCAACAACAGGTCGACCGGTCGAGCGAGCGAGCTGATACCTTCAACAAACCGATGCACACCGTCTCGCGTTGCAAGATCGACCTGCATCGCCTCCACCTGGACGCCAAATTCCCGGAGTTTGCGGGCCGCCTCTTGAATTGCGGGTTCATCGGCAGCTATGGCCAGATCATATCCGTCCTGTGCCGCACACTTCGCCAGCTCGTATCCGATGCCGGTGGAGGCACCGGTCACGACAGCCAGTCCTTTTCCTGTTTGAATGGGGTTCATCCTTCGCTCCTCTCGTTGCGAGGCTGGGCATGGCGCCGCGACCTCCTTGGCCAGCCCAACAGCAGGTAAGGTGAAATGTTCCTCTGATGGATGCCGGCATCGGGCGGGTCAGATTGCCGCGTTTGGCAGGAAACCCTTGCTGGCGTGGCCGGTTGGGGGGTATCCCAGGAGGAGTTTCGGAAGGACCAACAATGACGACTGACGCACAATGGGCTCCCTTGTCTCCTTATCAAACCGGCATTCGCGGACGCTGCCCGCGTTGCGGGCAAGGGCATATCTTCGACGGATTTTTGAAGATGCGTCCCAGTTGCGAGGTGTGCGGCCTGGATTATTCCTTCGCGGATCCCGCTGACGGTCCTGCCTTCTTCGTCATTTGCTTTGCCTGCGTCCCGAGCGTCGCGCTGGCTGTCTGGATCGAGCTCACGTTCCAGCCACCGTTTTGGGTTCACATCCTGACGTCGTTGCCGTTCATGTTGCTGACTTGCATTCCACCGCTTCGTCCGCTGAAAGGCTGGCTGGTCGCGAGTCAGTATTTTTATAAAGCGGAGCAGGGCAAGCTCGATCGGCCCGAGCAGCCCAACTCGCCGACTGCGCCACCGCCAACGCGGCCCGAAGGTGAGGCTTAATCGGAACCTTTCCCTGTTGAATCAATTCGTCAGGTACCAGCAGGGAGCCTGACATGCTTGACGTAGACAGTGACAATAACCGGGAGAGCTATCGGAGAGGGTTGGCCATTGAGGGGGTGATGTTGCTTCTGATCGACGGCTTGGCGGCACGCGGGACTATCTCTGCCGACGAGGCGGAAGACATGTTGCGGATCCTGTCCAAGAGCAGCGACTTCTCTGCTGCACGTGCTTCGGGTTCGCTGAGGATCGTTGAACAATTGCGACGCCTTCGCGGAGGCGATGGTTGCGCAACGCCTGGGGCGTGAAGACCTTTGATCATACAAGAAGAGGGCGCGGCTTTGCCG